>JBAWBG010000118.1:0-2105 GCA_049589695.1 Candidatus Sulfotelmatobacter sp.
CCTTTGCCTTCTCAGTCATAAGCAAATTGATCTCGTCGAAATGCCACGGGTGGAAATCGTGGGTGTCAACTCCGACATCCATGGAAAGAGAAGTTGCTGCTTCCGGGAGCTTTCCGTGGGAATGTCCGTAGAGATGCCAAGCGCCGTGATGGGCACGGTTCCAGACGCGCATGGCATAGTGACACAGTACGATGGGTTGCCCTTTGACAGAGATTTCCGCTAGGTTCCCAAGCCAAGTAAACTCCTCAGTTAACTTCCGAGCTTCTTTGTCGTGATTGCCGGGTACCGCAAAGACCTTCTTGCAGCGAATTTGCTTGCGGTGCTCCAGAACCTTCGCCTTGCTCCCGATGCAGAAGTCCCCAAGGAAATAGAGGATGTCATTGGCCTTAACGAAAGCGTTGAGACGGTCGAGGATCGTTTGATCCATTTCCTCGACGCTTCGAAACGGTCGATTACAGTAGCGGATTATGTTGTTATGCCCGAAATGAAAATCCGCCGTGAACCATATGTTCGGCATGTCTCTTGTGAACTCCCTGGCGACCTCGCCCCATCTCAATGATGCTTTGTGTTGCGCTGCGGAACGACTTGCTGCGCAGGAACTTCCGACGTTGGCATCTGTTGTGACTGAGTGGCACTTGACGTTTCCGGCGTTCCTTGTCGCACGTTGGCAAACCACGTACCCAACGCGAATCCCAGTGCTAGAGCAGCACTGGCAATGACAGGCAGCCAAATAGCCCAGACCTGCTTTTCCAGCCTAACAAGGAAATCGTCGATCTGCTGTGCTCTTGCTGTCATGCTCCGGAAAAGCGACTCATTGGCGCTTCGGACTTTGGCAATCACTCCGATGTCAGGGTGAGCTACCTCCCGGAGCACGTTCACGAGTTGCGTTTGCACGGAGTTCATTTCAGAACAGGACTGGTCAAGCGCTCTTGCGGTATCCGGCAAACCGGATTGCTGGAAGCACTGTCGCAGGCTCTCGCCCAGAAGCTTCGCTATACGCGGCGGGTCCAAACCTGTTTCCAGTTCCTTCGGTAATTGCGCAATGCGTGACCCAAGCCGCGACGTGTATGCTGCCATTCGCTTCTCGACTTCATCAGCCTTAGATAGAACATTTTCTAGAATCTTCTGCAAAGACTTCCGTTCTACCGCGATCGCCGCAGGCGTTTCTCTCGTGAGAAGCGCCAGGATACCCATCGCCTCCAATACGCGGAGCATCTCGTCGTTTGGGCTGAGCGTGCGAGTGTGTGCGATGACCCTGTAGTATTCCGCCTGTCGTTCAGGAGGCACCAGTCCTGCCAATTCATCGAATAGAGTTTGGGTCTCGGACTCAGTGCCTGCCAGATTGAGGAGTTCCTGATCGGCGCTCATGGGAGGCAGATCGACCAGCACGTCCAGGCATTCGCTCGGCAGTTCGCAGATTTCATGCAAGTCGAGGTCTTGAATCGGCAGGGGCAATTCACGTTTTTCCGGCGCTTGCTGAAGAAGATGGAAACATCGTCAGGTGGTACGGAGTAGTGACCGACATCGAAGATCGCAAACGCGCCGAGGGAGCCCTGCAGTCGGTCTCTAGCGACCTGCATGACAGCAAAGACAAGCTTGAAGAAGCCCAGCGGATCACCCACGTTGGCTACTGGGAACGCGATCTTGCGACCGATCGCATCACATGGTCCGACGAAACCTATCGCATCTACGGACTCCGGCCGCAAGAACATCCGATGGACTTAGCAGTGCTGCGGCAAAAGATCCATGCCGAAGATCGGAAGTTGCTGTCCCAAGCACTCGATGAGGCGCTTGGCGGTGGGGCCCGGTACAACATTGAGTATCGCGTGGTGCGGCCCAGTGGCGAAATTCGCACCGTACACAGTACCGGCGATCTGAAGAGAGATGCGTCGGGCAAGCCCTACCGAATGTTCGGAACGGTGCAGGACATTACTGAGGGCAAGCGCTCAGAAGCAGAGCATGAGAAGCTGCACCAGTTAGAGGCCGAACTCGCGCACATCAATCGTGTAAGCATGCTGGGTGAAATGGCAGCGTCGTTGGCACATGAGATCAAGCAGCCCATCGCCGCCGCCATCACCAGCGCTAACAGCTGCGTTGAATGGCTG
>JBAWBG010000119.1:0-11058 GCA_049589695.1 Candidatus Sulfotelmatobacter sp.
GGGGATGCGGGCTGAGTGTTTGTATTAGCTGCTGCGTTTACATCGGGAGCGGTGACCGGATTGATCTTTACCGTAGCGAGGATTGCTTCGAGGCGGTGAAAGACTTCGTCATGGTCGACGCGACTGGGGCTGGGTTTGGTTGTGGTTGCCGTGTCGAGTTTGGTGGTTGCAACTTTCAGCGCAAATTCGTAGCAGGCGCCGTTTTGAAACACGTGGTAATACTTCGATGATTCTTCTCTCGAACTATTGTTGCCGGCTGCATTGGTTTCGGCGGAATTCAACTCCATGTCGCCAATCATCAATTTCGAAAGCGGCGAAGTTGCGAGTTGCGCCGTGGCTTGAACATTGGGATCCGCCGGGGCCGCGGGATTTGGCTGGGGGACGGAGAATTCGCTGCATTGATCGGCGGTGAGAGTTTTGTTTACGCTCACGTTAAAAAAGGCCGAGGCCAGGTCCGAGTTCGGATACGTGGAGTCTGGCAGGGCAACGGCTGCCAGCGCGATTCCGCCGGGTTGTACGAAGTCCATGGGAGTGGGGCCGGAGGAAACGAGTTCGCTGGCGGCGTCGCCCGTCTTAAGCGCGTACTTGCGGGGATATTGAAACGTGACTCCGGAAACGCTGTCGACGTAGGTCACTGTGGGAGGAACTTTGCGGACGACTTTCTTGTGAACGTGCTTGACTGCGGCTTGTTCAACCGGCGCTGCCGCGGTCACAGGGGTGGTTGGAATGGGCGGCGTGGGCTGGGCGATTGGCGCCGGGCTGATGGAGCCTACGGGTTTTGGTTTATCGCTGGAGCATCCGACGGTGATTGAACAGGCGATCAGAAGAGCGGCGAAGATCAGCGTGCTGGTTTTGTCGAAATTGTTTTTGTTGGAATTTGCTTTCGCGTGATTTGATTTACCCCACGCAACGGAATTGAGCGGAAACAGGTTGATACGGGTCATGGTTGGTCACCTTCTGCTGCTTAGCAGCGCTTAGGGAGAGTGCATGGGATAGGCCAGTGGGGGAGGCGTTGATTTTGCGGGGGTTAAGATAGGAATAGAGCGCGGTGATCGTGGCGGTCCAGACACTGTGTGGAGAGTGAGACACGGAAAGTGGCTGAGTTCCCGCTGAAATCCTATTCCAACTAGCTGAGACTCAATCGCAGCGCTAAAAGCGCTGTGCCACCCAAAATCTGTGCGCGGTATCTTAATCGGACTCTTCCCGAGTGAAAGCTGGGCTTTGCCCGGCGGACAGCCGAGGGCGGCTGTCTCCACATTATCGTTGATTAGTTCCACGGGCAAAATCTAGGCGGCAGCGATGCGGCGGATCAGGTCTTCTTGTTGCTGCTTGCTTTCGGCGCCGATGGTGAAGGCGTCTAGGATGCCGAGCGAGAGAGCGTATTTGATGGCTTCGTTCTGACGGTTCGCGAGATCGCCTTGACCTAATATTTTCATACCCACTACGGCTTTGCCGGCGGCTTTCATACTTCTTAAAACCCCAACCACCGTTTCGGGATCGGCGTCCATGTGGGAGCCGATGGGATTGATGCGGGCGAAATCGACTTCAACCCATGGGGACTTCGAGGCGGCGCGGAGAGCTTCGATGCTGTGACAGGAGCAACCGTGAGCGCGAATGATTCCCTTTTGTTTGGCTTCGGAGAAAACGCCCATGACGCCTTTGTAGCGCTCGGTCCAGTCGGCCTCGGTGAGGCAGTGCATGAGGCAGATATCGAGATAGTCGGTGCCGAGCTCGCGGCGGAAGCGGTCGAGATCAGCGCGGGCAGTGGCCGGATCGCGAGCCCAGGTTTTTGTGAGGACGGTGACTTTGTCGCGTTGCACGTGCTTGAGCGCTTCAGCGACGTGAGGATGGCTTCCGTAGGAATCGGCGGCGTCGAAGAAACGGAGACCGTGATCGTAGCCGTTGAGCAGAAGACCGGAGAGTCCTTTGATGCCGAGAGCAGTTTGATTTGAGTGATGGCCGGAGCCTACGGTGCCGGTACCCATGGCGAGGCGGCTGGTTTTGATGCCGGTGCTGCCGAGAGTAACGGTGTCGGCGGCGGAGAATTTTGTTGGGAGCTGCCGGGTAGCTAGAGCGGCGAGGAGATTTTTCGAGGTTAGAAAAGCGGCTCCGACTGTGGTGGAGCGAATGAGGAATTCGCGGCGGTGCATGGGGTCCTCCGATGCGGGGCTTCGGGCCACGTTTCATGTAGGCTACATCAGTTTGGGGAACGTTTGTGTGGATTTTCGGCTGGATCCCGCGAAAGCAGAATCTTAAAACACAGATGACACGGTGTATCACAGAGGATTATTCGAATTGTTTGCGGAAGGTTACGAGTTGCTGCTGCACTTCCGCTACTTCCCTTTTTAATTCTAGGACTTCGTTCTCGAGATGCGATAAGCGGTCATCAGCGGAGGTGCGGGCATGGTCCGACGCGAGCGAGGGCGCTCGCGCTACATCCACGGTGGGCGCGTCGCCGTTGAAGAGATGCATGTAGCGGGATTCTTTTGTGCCGGGTTGGCGCGGAAGCACCGCGGCTAGTGCGGGCTGGCGCTGGCTTAGGCGGTCTAGTGTGGAGATGATGTCGTCGAGAGCTTCGAAACGGTACATGCGTTCGGTGCGGCTGCGGAGTTCTCCGGGAGTCTGCGGGCCGCGCAGGAGCAGCACGCAGAGCAGCGCGATCTCGCGGCGATCGAAATTGAAAACTTCCTGCAGGCGATGTTCGTATTTCGTGACACGGCGGTCGGCTCCGCTGGCGGGGCCGGCGAGGCGTTTCTCCTGGAGTGTGGCGAGAGCTTGAGCCACGGAATCTTCGTCAAGAGACATCACGGGCTCGCGGTTATTTTTCTGATTGCAGGCGTTCACCAGCGCGTTGAGGGATAGGGGATAGTAGTCGGGCGTGGTGATGTCTTTTTCGATGAGCGAGCCGAGGACGCGAGTTTCGATGTCAGTGAGGTGATCCACGAGGTGGATTGTACTGCAGCGGCACGATGCTGCGAACACGGTATCCTAATCTGCGTGCGAGGTGAGTGATTGGCATTGAATGAAGTGGAGAATCTGATAGCGGCCGCGGGGGTGACGGCGCACGCGTTTTCTTGGATGCTGAAAGTTCTGAAGCCGGTTGCGATCGTCGCGGTCGTTGTTTATTTGCAGATTAGGTTTCCGCAGTTGTGGGAACAGCTGGGGCTGGGGCGGATCGAACGGTTTGGAAAAAAGACTGCCGGAAGAAAAGGGCTTTGTGTTTTTCTGGTGGGGTTTTCGTTGTTCGTGATTCGCGGTGCGGGGGCACTGCTACTTGGCACGCCGTTGCCGCATTATCACGATGAATTCAGTTATTTGCTGGCGGCGGATACCTTTGCGCACGGGCGGTTGACCAATCCTCCGCACCCGATGTGGGTGCACTTCGAAACATTTCATGTGATCTGGCACCCGACGTATATGTCGATGTATCCGCCGGGAGAGGGGCTGATCCTGGCGCTGGGCGAGGTGTTGGGGAATCCGTGGGTCGGTCAACTGCTGACCTCGGCGCTGATGTGCGCGGCGGTTTGCTGGATGCTGCAAGGGTGGATTCCCGCGCGATGGGCGCTACTGGGTGGGGTGCTCGTGGTAGCACGACTGGGGTTGTTGAGTTATTTCACCAACGGATACTGGAGTGCGTGTTTGCCGGCGGTGGGCGGGGCGCTGGTTTTGGGAGCACTGCCGAGAATCCAGCATGGAGCGCGACGGATTCATGCGGTGGCGATGGCGATTGGATTATTTATTCTCGCGAACACGCGGCCTTATGAAGGATTTTTGTTGAGCGCGGGAGTGGCGATTGCTTTATTGGCATGGATGTTGGGAAAGCACGGACCGCCGGCGCGGGTTGCATTCGCGAGAATCATTTTGCCGCTGGTGCTTACGCTCGCTCCGCTTGCAGCGTGGACGGGTTACTACTATTACCGCGTGACGGGAAGTCCGTTCCGCATGGCGTATACGGTGAATCGCGAAATGTATGCGATGGGGAGGTATTTCATCTGGCAGAAGCCGTGGCCGCAGAAAACCTATCATCACGCGAAGATGCAGGCGCAGTACGAGCGTGAGTTGCGTGAGGCGACCGAGTACAAGACGTTGCGCGGATTTATGCGGCGTGGGCGCGGCAAACTTTATTATTTCTGGCAGGTGTATCTGGTTCCTCCGTTGCCGTTCGTTTTGATCGCGCTGCCGTGTGCGGCGCGGGACCGGCGACTGCGCGTGCCGTGGATGATTCTGGGAATTTTTGTAATTGGATTGGCGATTGAGGTGTGGTTCCTGCCGCACTATTTTGCTCCGGCGACGGCATTGCTTTATTTGTTTTTGATGCAGTGCATGCGGCATCTGCGCTGGTTTCAGTGGCGAGATCGTCCAGTGGGGCTCGCATTGGTACGGGCAGTTGCTGTGATCTATGTGGCGACGGTTGTACTGCGCATCGGGATGGCGGTGACGCACGTGCATCCGGAAAAAGAATGGCAGCATGGAGACATGGGGCGCGCGGCTATTGTGAAGGAATTGGATGCGATGCCGGGAAAAGATGTGGTGCTGGTGAAGTACGCCCCGGATTTTGATCTGGACCGGGAATGGGTATTCAACGGGGCGAATATCGATCAGCAAAAGATTGTGTGGGCGCGGGATATGGGAACGGAGAAGAATCAGGAGTTGGTGGATTATTATCCGGGACGGAAATTCTGGATGGTCGAGGCGGATGGGTCGGCGAAATTGGAGCCGTATGAGGCGGGCGATGGAGTGAACTTCATACAGAAGTAACTTAGAGAATCCCACCCTTCGGTTTCGCTCAGGGCAGGCTTTCTCGCAAAGGATGCGAGAAGTGGGGCACCCGACACTTCCTTAGGCTAATCTCTTAGAACAGTGCAGTGGGACGGCGCTTCCAGGGCTTGCCTTTTTCCTTGGAAACTTTCTCGACATCGTTGACGTAGGCTCCGACCTGAGTGAGTAAGTGATGCAGGTCGTTGCCCAGGCTGAAGAAGGTGAATTCCTTGTCGAGAAATTCGCCGACGCGCGGGGTGCCGAACAAGAACAAGCCGAGAATAACATTGTTCTTGCGGGCGTGCTCGATTAGTTTTTTTGTGGCGGCATCAAGTTCTGGCGACGTGTACATGAGGGGGAACTCATATTTGTTGTAGAGGCCCAACGACATGCAGAGATCATTTTGACCGAGGAAGAGAATGTCGACCCCGGGAACGGCGGCGATCTCAGCGATGTTATCGATGCAGGATGCGGTCTCGACTTGGAGGGCGATGATGCCTTCTTTATTGAAATTTCCGGCGTAACCGAGAAGTCCGGCTTTGTTCATGCTGCGCTGGGGAAAATAAACCGAGCGCGTGCCAACGGTCGGATACTTGGTACAACTGATGGCCTGGCGAGCCTCTTCAGCGGTGTTGATGTAGGGAATGAGGACGCCGTCGGCACCGAGATCGAGAGCCTGCTGGATGCCGGGACGATCGTCGTATCCGCCGACGCGGACAATCGACTTCGCGGCGCCATTGGCAATGCCGCACAGCATGGCGGAAAGTTTTTCGTGGTCCATGGGACCGTGCTGGGTATCGACCAGCAGCCAGTCATAGCCGCTGTGCGCAATTTGTTCGGCAACTGTGGGACTATGGGAGTTGAGGAATAGGCCGACCTTCGGCGTGCCTTGATGCAGTTGGTTTTTGAACTCGGAACCGCTCAGTGCGGGTTCGGGCATGCGAACTTTCTCCGGGAGAACAAAGTTGAATTGTGTAGTGTATCGCAAAGTAGTAACAAAGACGGCGGGTGGGCCGCCAAATTTCTTTGCTCTGCTATGAACGTTCTGCTATGAACGTTCTGCTATGAACGTTCTGCTATGAACCTGGGGGTACGGGCTCGAGAATTGGTATAGTCTTGCGAGAACAAAGGAGGAGCGGACATGAGAATGCTGCTGCATTGGGTGCTGAGTGCGCTCGCGGTTTGGATTATGTCGCGCGTGGTGCCGGGAATTCACGTGAGCGGTCCGCTGGCGGCGCTGATTGCGGCGCTGGTGATCGGCTTTATCAATGCGACGATCGGGCTGGTGCTGAAGATTCTGACTTTTCCGCTGACGCTGGTGACGCTGGGATTGTTCTGGCTGGTGATCAATGCGCTGATGCTGGAATTGGCTTCGGCATTGCTGGCGCCGGGCTTTCAGGTGCGCGGATTCTTCGCTGCGTTTGTAGGCGCGATTGTGTTGAGCCTGGTGAACCTACTTCTGAAGGCGATCGTGATGCCTTCGAACAGCGGTCGTTAATTCGTTCATTGCCAGACAAGAAGCGATCTACCACGAAGGACACGAAGTATCACGAAGGCATCGACCGGATTCGTGGCATCGTGATGAAGTGGTTGAGTGACTAGGTTTTCTTTTCGGTTGCAATAGAGCCTGACTTCTTTGGCTTGATGGCCTGCCAATCTTCTTCTGTAAGAACTCGGCCGAGATTGCTGAATTCTCCGGCGCCTTGCAGGAATTCTCCACCATCCATGCGGATGACTTCGCCGTTGATGTAGCCGGAGCCGTCGCTTACCAGGAATGTCGCGAGATTCGCTAATTCTTCCGTTGTGCCGAAGCGGTGCAGCGGATTGCGGTCGAGCGCGTGCGCCTCGAGTTCCGGACGCGGCAGGACGCGGGAGAATGCGCCTTGGGTAGGAATTGGGCCGGGAGCGATGGCGTTCATGCGGATTCCGCGATTGCCCCATTCGACGGCGAGACTGCGGGTGAGGGCTTCGACTCCAGCTTTTGAGATGGCGGAGGGAACGACGTAGGCGGAGCCGACCGGGGCGTACGTTGCCGAGATGCTGAGGACGGTGCCGGGGTGATTCGCTTTGAGCCAGCGGCGTCCGCAGGCCAGGGTGGCGTGCAGCGTGCCGAGAAGGACGATACCGATGACGGAGTCGAAGGCACGCGGAGAAAGTTCCTCGGTGCGCGCGATGAAGTTTCCCGCAGCGTTGTTGACGAGGATATCCAGCGGACATTCTTTCCAGATTGAATCGATCATGGCCTCGACGGCGTCGAGATTACGGACGTCGCAGGGAAGAGCTTGGATCTCACCTTTTGTTGCGGCGGAAAGTTCGGTGGCGGTTTTCTGGAGGACGTCTTCGCGGCGGCCGCAGATGTAGACGGTGGCGCCGAGTTCGAGGAAGCGGTGGGCCATGGCTCTGCCGAGGCCGGTGCCGCCGCCGGTGATGAGGATGCGTTTATCAGCGAGAAGATCTGCGCGGAACATATTTCTTGGCTCGATTCTAGAGTCGGCGAACAGCAGATTCCCTTCGGCAAGCTCAGGGCAGGCTCTCACCGGGCTATCGCCCGATTCGGAATGACAAATTATAGGGGTTGAAGGCTAATAGAGATCGGAATGACGAAAATTATATGCGGATCAATAAAGGATCAGCCGCGACGCGAAAGCCATAGTCCGCATATTGAAACTCGGGAGGGATGCTGGAGCGGGCGGAACAGCGCGAGACTTTGACGTGATGGCGCCAGGATCCGCCGCGTGAGGATTTGCGTTGGCCGGTTCCGGAGCGAGGGTCGGGGCCGCGAGGATTGCGATCGGGCGAAGTGGCGTAATAGTTGGGATCGTACCAATCGCTGCACCACTCATGAACGTTGTCGCTGATGTTGTAAAGGCCGAAGGAATTTGGAGCGTAGCGGGCGACGGGCTCGGGCCCGGTTTGCCAGCGAGTGGCGTAGTCGGGAAGAGATTCGGGACGCTGGTTGCCCCAGGGGAAATCTTTCTGTTCGAGATCGCCGCGAGCGGCTCGCTCCCATTCGGCCTCGGTAGGAAGGCGATAGGAGCGTCCGGTTTGCGAGGACAGCCATTGGCAGTAATGGTCGGCCTCGAACCAGGAGACGCCGGTGACCGGCTGTTGAGGATGGTTGAAATTTGGGTCATTCCAGGATGGAGGAGCCGGTAATCCGGTGGTACGCAGGTAAGCTGCGTACTCTGCGTTGGTGACCTGGGTGACGGCGAGTTCGAACGCGTCAACCCAGACGCGGTGAACGGGACGTTCGCAATCCTGCCCGGTGGAAGAGCCCATGAGGAACCAGGCCGCGGGAATCGAAACCAGACGGGGCTCAATGTAGTGGGGATCGGGTTGGGGGTGTGAATGAGCTGCGGACATCTGATTATGGAAATTACATTCCTGTTGAATCTTAGCAGCGCTTGTGCCGTCCCAGCCGACTTGTTCTCTTATTTCAGTTTTCCCAGCGCTGAAGCGCTGGGCTATTATCGGGACGCCCCTTCGGGGCGGGTTCTCACGAACACTTCCGAATCAATCACCAATCTGGACAATCTGCAAGATGATTAACTTTCGCGCAGGGCGCGGGCAATATCTGCGATTCTGTTTTCCTGGAAGAGACGGATGGCGGCGATGCCAGCTGCGCCGGCCTGCAGGCAGGAAGCGGCGTTTTGCAGAGTGATGCCTCCTAGAGCGAGGACGGGAATTTTGGCGCGGCAGGCTTCGCGGAGAGCTTCGAGGCCGGTGGGGGTGGTTTCGGGGGCATCTTTTTTTTCGAAAACCGGAGCGAAGATGGCTAGCGTTGCCTGGTCTGACGCGGCTCGGGCTACTTCTTGCGGAGAGCGACAGGAAATTGAGATCAGCGGATCTGGTGGTGAGATCTCGCGGCCGGGGGCGCCCGCGCCACGCTTCCACATTCGTCGGACTTCTTGTGGAGAGACGTCGGCGGCGGGAAGGTGAACTCCATTTGCGTCGATGGCAAGTGCTAGATCAGTTCGGGAGTTGATTAGTAGAGCAGTTCGCAGTTCTCGGTTCTCAGTCCTCAGTTCGTTTTGCTCGCAGATGATTTGGATTGCTTCGCGGGCCAGGGATTCCAGGTCGCGCGTGGATAAATCTTTTTCGCGGAGCTGGATGTAGTCGACGCCGGCGCTTGAGGATTCGGCGATTTTCGCGAGTAGGCGACGGCGACGCGTGAGTTCGTCTCCGGGAAGCGCTTTGCGGTCGGTGATGTAATAGAGGACGCAGTTTTTCGGCATCAGTTTGCTCGCGAGGACTTCCAAATCTTTAACACAGGGGGCACGGGGTTCACAGGGTAGAGCCTAACTTTCCGGACCTCCTTTTTGGATCAGGGCCTCGTTTTGGCGATTTCGGGGAGAACTTCCTGTTCTTTTTCTTTTTTTGGCGGGCCGCCGAGGTGGTATTCGGTGAGGCCGTCGCGGAGGAAAGTGAAGGCATCTTCGGGAGAGTCAACGAACTTGAATAGGTTGAGGTCTTCGGGAGCGACCGTGCCAGCATCGACGAAGGCCTGGAAGTTCATAATGCGGTGCCAGTATTCACTGCCGTAGATGACGACCAGAATTTTCTTGGCGAGCTTGTCGGTTTGCGCGAGGGTGAGGATTTCAAAGAGTTCGTCGATGGTGCCGAAGCCGCCGGGAAAAATCACCAGCGCTTTGGCGAGATAGGCGAACCAGAATTTGCGCATGAAGAAATAGTGGAATTCGAAGTTGAGCGAGGGTGTGATGTAGGAGTTGGGATTCTGCTCGAAGGGCAGATTGATGTTGAGACCGATGCTCTTGCCTCCGGCTTCATAGGCGCCGAGGTTGGCGGCTTCCATGATGCCGGGGCCACCGCCGGTGGTGACGACGAAGCGGTGGCGACGGGCGGGAATTTGGATTGACCATTCGGTGAGCAGGTGAGCCAGGCGGCGCGCATCTTCGTAGTAGCGAGCCATGTCGACGGCGGCGCGGGCGCGCTTGAGGCTGCTTTCGCGTTCCTGGGCGGATATTTTTGCTTCGTTTTTTTCGACAGCGATCAGATTGTTTTTGGCGGCGTCGCCTCCCTGAAAGCGCGCGGAGCCGAAGAAGACGACAGTGTCCTGAATCTGTTCACGGCGAAAGCGAGAGAGCGGTTCCTGATATTCGGCGAGGATGCGGAGGACGCGACCGTCAGGGCTGCTGAGGAACGGTTCGTTCTCGTAGGCCAGAGGAGCGGGTTTGAGCTTGTCGGTCATGTAAGAAACTCACGCAGTAAATCTGAAATCCGGTAACTCGGTAGGGATCTGCGCCATCGCTATTGACGATCATGATAGTGGAGGGCTTCCCAGAAGCCGATCCAGATGTCGAGCAAGCCCAGGCCGCTGCACAGACCGCGAAAAAAGCCAGTGGAGATCAAAGTACGCAGCCAGGGATAGGAGAGGAGAAGATAATTGTCCGTCCACTCCGGGGTCCAGGGGAGGATGAGAAGCAGAACGCCGGCGATGGCACTAATCAAGACGAAGAGGAAGACGGAGGTGCGGTGCAGCCAAAGCTGCACGCCGCCATGGGCTTGGCGCGCGGGGCCGGAAGCCGGGCGATTGAGGAGCCATGCGCCGTTTTCAGCAGGAGCGGGGGTGGGCGCAGGGCCGTTCTCCACGGGCAATTTAGGATCGCTGGTCACTGGGCGCTCCGCTGCCGATGGGACGGAGTGATGTGGAGATGTTGGGCTGAGCCGTCGGAGGCCGGGAAAAAGAAGTATGGAACGAAACCCATCGGGCTATTCTACGACTTCAGGGGCTTGATGCGCTCGGCGACGTCGCGATAATCGATGTTGCGGCCGTAAACCTCCATGAAGTGCTTGAGCGCCGACGGTTTGTCGCCGGCGGTTTCATAGGCAGCGGCGAGTTCGTAGTGGAGAGCGGTGCGAGTTTCTTCATCGATGCCGGGAGCTGCGAGGGCTTTCTGGTACCAGCGAATTGCGGCTTCGGGAACGCCTTTGTCGAGAAAACATTGCGCCAGCCAAGTGTAAGTCTGCATGACCTGAGGGAAAGGATGGCCGCGCTCGACTGCCTGGAAGGTCTTCTGCAACTCGCCGATGGCCTCATCGAGTAGACCCATTTCGCGGAAAGCGATACCCAGGTTGTAGTGGGTTTCGGGATCTCCTTCATCCGCGGTCGTGCCCGATTCAAGATCTTGTTTCAGTTCGCCGAACATTTCAGCCAGATCGACGCCGGCATCTTCGCCGAAGGGGGAAGACTTGGCTGAGGTCGGTGGGCCGGGGATGATTGGAGGAACCGCAGCCATGGGAGCGGCATGAGCCGACTGCTGTACGAGCGGGGCTGAAGCT
>JBAWBG010000120.1:0-4528 GCA_049589695.1 Candidatus Sulfotelmatobacter sp.
ATGCTCTGGAGGCTTGCGGCTTTCGCATTCTTGCGTCCTTACAACGAACTCATATTCGACAAGAACTCGCCATTCGACTTCGTCTTGCTCAGCTTGTCGATCAACAGCTCCATCGCTTCCACGGGTGACAGCGGGTTCAGCACTTTTCGCAGCACCCAGATTCGCGACAGATCCTCACGCGGAATCAAGAGTTCTTCCTTACGCGTACCCGAACGTTGAATATCAATGGCCGGGAACACGCGCTTATCCACCAGCTTGCGTTCCAAAATAATTTCCGAGTTGCCCGTGCCCTTGAATTCTTCAAAGATCACATCGTCCATGCGTGATCCGGTGTCAATCAAGGCGGTTGCAATTATTGTTAACGATCCGCCTTCTTCAATATTTCGCGCGGATCCAAAAAACCGTTTCGGCCGCTGCAACGCATTCGAATCCACGCCGCCCGAAAGCACTTTGCCCGAAGGCGGAACGATCGTGTTGTAAGCTCGCGCCAACCGCGTAATCGAATCCAGCAGAATTACCACATCCCGCTTGTGCTCGACCAGGCGTTTCGCCTTTTCGATCACCATCTCCGCAACTTGCACGTGGCGCGCCGCGGGTTCGTCAAACGTAGAAGAAATCACTTCGCCTTTCACCGATCGCTGCATGTCCGTAACTTCTTCGGGCCGCTCATCGATCAGCAGCACCATCAGCACCACTTCCGGATGGTTCGTCGTAATTGAGTTCGCCACATTCTGCAGCAGCATCGTCTTGCCGGCGCGTGGCGGAGAAACGATGAGACCGCGCTGTCCTTTGCCGAGCGGGGTCAGCAGATCCATCACCCGTGCGCTGGAATTCTCCCGCGTGGTCTCCAGCTTCAGCCGTTCCTGCGGATACAGCGGCGTCAAATTGTCGAACAGAATCTTGTTGCGCGCTTCGTCCGGCGATTCAAAGTTCACCGCCTCGATCTTCACCAGCGCGAAATATTTTTCGCCCTCATGCGGAGGCCGCACCTGTCCGCTGATCGTGTCACCCGTTTTCAAATCAAATTTTCGAATTTGCGATGGCGAGACATAAATGTCGTCCGGTCCGGGCAAATAGTTGTAATCCGGCGAGCGCAAAAATCCGTAGCCGTCGGGCAGAATTTCCAGCACGCCCTCGGCAAAAATGTGGCCTTCTTTTTCACTCTGCGCCTGCAGGATTTTAAAGATGAGGTCCTGCTTGCGCAGTCCACTAGCGCCGGGCAGCTCCAAGGTCCTTGCGATCTTGGTCAGCTCGGTAATGTTCTTTTCTTTCAGTTCAGCGATGGTCATGATTCACCTAAACCCGGCCACTCAAACGTGTTCGCTTAAGCTTTTCGGGAGATTTTCAAAGGAGGGTATTCAGGGAAGACAAAAACACCACGAGGAAGGCGGGCGGGGCTGTTTTAAGCAGCCCGCCGTTGTGCCTCGGCAAAATTCTCCGGTTCCGACAATATTTCCTGCCGCTCCGCGCCTGCGATCCGGTCCAAAACTCCATTCATCGTTTCCTGGATTCTGGTGCTGGGCCGGTGGAACTTCCGCGTGGCCTTCGAGGCGAGCTGGCAAAGCATATAACGATTCCGTAATGTCTGTAAAGCGTCAAACACACGATCAGAACGCATGTGTGCTTTTCCCCTTCCTTATAAGTATATGAGTAATCCCGCCTTCGCCTTTTCGCCGTAGAAACTCAGCAACGTCCACGTACTTGCCAAGCTACTGATTCTACTGGGATTGTTAGGAGTTAGCGCAATTCCTACTTAGAATAGATGCGTGACCGGACCCCGAAGATGCTCACTTTTTCCTGATTTGGGCTTTCGGTCGAGGAACTTACAACTGACCAAATGGCACCCAGATGTCCGCGGAACAACACACTCTACCCGGAATTCTCACTCCGGTCAATACATTTTACGTATCTTTACTGGTTACTGGTTCCTAGACTGATTTCCCAGACTGGTTTCCCAGACTGGTTTCCTAAGTCCCTCCTGGGAACCCAAATCTGGGAACCTCAATCCGGATTTTCCAGCACTAGCGTCGCCTTCGCCAACCCAACAACATTCCAAGTCCAATGCCAACCAAAACTGCTCCACCCAATCTCTTGCGGTCGGTAATCGGAACGAAGCGGGTTTCTTTTTCCGTAATGTCTATCACTCCAATAGGAATCGCCCGCACTCCACCCCCACCACCGCCGCCTTCGCCTCGCGCGCTGGTGTTACCTACGCCTCCAGTGCCAGCCCCGGCGCCATAGCCATACATTATTTTTGCCACAGGTACCACCGTTTTTCCCTGCGCCGAGATTGGTTCGCCGTAAATGGCTTTCACGCTCGCTTGGCTAAGAACGCTGTCTTTTAAGGATTGCAGAATTCCCAGGCTGCTCATATCCGAACTCCTTCCGGTCCTCTTGGTCTTCGCGTGCCTTCACTCGTAAGTGAAAGTCAAATTGTCCAGATAGACGTTATACGAATCCTGTTTCGAATTTCCATCCATCTGATAATTGATAGTAAGCCCGTACCACCCCGGAGCGGAACCATTAGGGAATGTCCAGTTCAGCGTGTGCGTCGCCCCATTCAGCGTAATGGATTGATACACCAAATCGTTATTCGATGTCCGCTGCACCTTGATCGTCAGATGATTCCACGAATTGCTGTTTGGGTAACAGGGAATACCCGTCGGCGTCCAGCGCGCATTCTGGTTGTCCCAAACGTCCCATTCATTCCCGCTCGCGATCCGGCACTCGTGACCGAAGATGAAACCCATATTGCCGAAAAACTGATTGATGTCGAACTCCAGCGCCTGCGCCAGCCCAAGATTATCTCCGTAGAAGTAAACGTCGTAAGTGAAATTGTGCAGCGTCGGAACCATCGTTTGATTTCCGTCCGGCATTCCCTGCGACGAACCCGGCCCGATCAAATGGTTATTCCACAAAGCGTCAGAGAAAGGCGTCCATCCTCCCACGTTATATTCAGTCGCCTGCCCGCTCAGCGAAGGCGACTGCACTCCCTGGTTCATCCAGAAAGAAATTCCATCGCATGGCGAAGGAGAGCAGTCGATAAACTTCGGCGGTCCCTGCCCAAATTCTGCCCAGCCTCCGCTGTGCTGCAAACTCGTCAGCGAGGTTCCTGCACTTTGCCCGGCGGAGGTCGTCGGAGAATTCGTGGTCCCCGTATTTGCCACCGTCATTTGTAGCGCCTGCTGCTTCGAACCTCCCGTGGCATCTGTAACCGAAACCGCAAAATTGAAGCTGCCGCTCGCTGTGGGCGTCCCGGAAACTGCGCCCGTGTTATCGGCGAGTTGTACCCCCTGCGGCAGTTGACCGGACGCCACCGAAAAAGCATAAGGTGCCGTGCCGCCCGTTACCGCCAAACTCCCGCTGTAAGCCGAGCCTACAGTCCCTGTCGGCAAAGTCGCCGAGATCGTCAGAGAATTTGTACTATTTGCCGTGTTCGTATTATTGCCCGGCGCAGAGGCGGCCGAACATCCGTTGAACCAGAGCATCGACGACACTAAAGTAATCAGCGCCGCACGGTGCAACAAAGCAATTCGACAAAAGCTCTCGCGAGAACTGTTACAGCTACAACTGCCCCGACCAAAGCCGGTTGGACGCGCAAATTTTTCTTGCGCCAGACCAGGGAAACGGTAAAACATTTTTAAACCTCTCCAAAAGGGGGATTAAACGGACGATGGCGGCAGAGTCCGTAGTTTGGAATTACCCAGCTGGGAATGGCCCACCAGATACCCAATGGCCAGAAGAGGTGCTGAGACTTTCTGCACCCGTTACTTGCAGACGTTCAACTGCGGCGCGGCCCCACTTCCCGCATACCTAATCGGGTTTAACGATCAGACGCTACTGGATTGGAATGCAGGACGTACAGTGAGCACAGTATAGCTTTCTGAGTCTGCGATTTCAAACAAAATTGAAATATTTTTTTCTTTCAGATCGCACGAAATCCCGCGTCCAGCGCCGCATCCCCGATCATAGCTAACGACTAAAGATTAAAACTAAAAACGAAGACCCTGCACCCATTCGCTGCCAAACCGGAGACGAAGTTTCGACTCTTCTTCCATCTGCAGCAATCTCATTTACTCGCCTCATCCAGCCACTCCCAAGCTTCTCGATATCCCTCCCACCTCGGATTCCTCCCCTTCAACTCCGGAAACAATCGCAAATTCTTCACTCTCGCAATCGCCCGCACCGGCAGCAGATACCATACGTCCATCCCTTCTTTTCCCTGCAACACCACATGCGCCGCCAGCACATCAATCTCCCGCGCCGTGTACCGCTTCTTCCCCTCGCCGCGCGTCGAATACACCGGCTGCACATCATATCCTCCGCGATGCAACCTCCCAGTCGCCTTCACCTGTACCCGCAGCAACCGCCCGCCCGGTCCCGCCCACACCACAAAATCAAACTTCTCGCTGTCTCCCCAAGGCACCGCCAGCCCAAATCCCAAACTCTGCGCCTTCAGCAAAAATGCCGCCTGCGATCTTTCCCCCATCCGCTTCGGATTCCTCTTCCTCCGCTCTCTCCACCCGTC
>JBAWBG010000121.1:0-2290 GCA_049589695.1 Candidatus Sulfotelmatobacter sp.
GTAAATGGAGTGCGCACACCGCCGAGGACAAACGCATCTGTCATTGTCGACTCCCAACTATCACGGAGAACTATTGATGTCACGGACAATGTCGATTGCCCTGCCCAAGGTGGACAGCCGGGCGTCGAGGGTGTCTCCCGCCGGATAGAGCCGGACGGTGTCCACACCGGCGTCGCGCCACACCGACAATCGCTGCCGCACCATGGATTCGGTGCCGACAAGCGTGGTGGCCAGCACCATCTCGTCGGTCACCAGGTTGGCCGCACCGTCTCGATCACCGGCCTGCCAGCGCTCACGAACCTGGGTGGCGACATCAGCCCAGCCCTGACGGCTATAGGCCTGGTTGTAGAAATTGGTCGAGGCCGATCCCATGCCCCCCAGACTGAATGCGAGCTCCTTCTTCCGGCTACCGACCATGACCCGTAGCGCATCCTCGTCGGGCGCGAAGGCCACCTCGGCCCCCTGACAGATGTCGAGGTCGTCGCGGCCGCGCCCACTGCGGGCCAGCCCGTCATCCAAATGAGTGAAATAGGCTGCGTCGGCGCCCTCGGGCACGAAACTGGTGCCAAGCCAACCGTCAGCGATTTCACCGGTCAACCGCAGCATGGCCGGCGACAGCGTCGCGAGGTAGACCGGGATCTTGTGTTCCGCGCGCATCGACAACTTCATCGGGACGGCGTCACCGCCGGCCCAGGGAATTTGGAACTCACGGCCCTGATACGAAATCTTCCCGCCATCGACCACTTGACGCACGATGTCGACCGTTTCCCTGAGCCGCGATAGAGGCCTCGCAAACGAAACCCCGTGCAGCCCTTCGATGACCTGTGGACCGGAAGCACCGAGGCCGAGCAGAAACCGTCCGCCGGACAGGTTGGACAGCGTGATCGCGGCCTGCGCCACCGCAACTGGCGTTCGAGTCCCGACTTGAATGACCCCGGAACCGAGTAGCATGCTATCGGTGCATGCCGCGTAGTAACCCAGTGCCGACGGCGCATCCGACCCCCAGGCCTCGGCGACCCACAACACGTCCAGCCCCAGCTTCTCGGCTTCGACGGCGAAGTCTCGTTGCTGCGACCAGCGATCGAAGCTGGCGGCCTCAACCGTTGTCGCGGTGCGCATCAGCCTTCAGCCAGTTTCTTGATGTGGGCCAGGGTGGCGGCCATGTTCTGTTCGAACTCGCGCATTCGCACAAACACGATCTTCTGTTCCTTTTCCGGCATGCGATCGATCGCGATCGACAGCCCGGAGCGCGCGGGACCCATCTGCATCCACTCCGACAATTCCGTTCCACCGTTTTCGGGCTCAAGCCGGAAACGCCAGATCGCGGTCGGGTTCGCCGGATCCTCGACGGCCCAGGCGAACACCCGCTCGGGCTCGCACTCGATCACATGCGATGTGGTCGCCCATTCGCCCAGCGATTCGTGCTTGCTGCGTCCGATGAACTTGGTCCCGACCGCGGGCTCGCTGGCTCCGTCGAGCCATTCGACCGACTGCAGTTCCTGGCTCATGGTCGGCATCAGCTCGATGTCGGACACGAGGTCCCACACCCGCCGCGGTGACGCACCGATCCACGTCTGCACCTGCACGGTTGGGTTGTCCGCATAGCGCGCACCCGTCCACTCCATCGTCTGCTACCTCTGTTCATCAGTTCAGTTCACCGCGTTCGCGTAGCGCATTGACCAACTGCACCCGCGACTGGACTCCGAGCTTTGAATATGCCGAACGAAGGTGGGTGCCTACGGTATTCACCGATATGCCAAGCGCCTTGGCAGCCGATTTGTCGGTGTAGCTCATGACCGGTTGCCGCGATGCATGATTAGCCCGCGGCCGACGACCGGCTCGGTGTCACGCGCATTGATGTCCTGGCCGCATTGCGAGCAGACCACCCGGACACCCACGCGGTGCCCACAGGGCTTGTGCAGCAGGTCAACTGGCGGGGCCGCAAGACCGGTCCACTCGTTACCCCATTGCTTCAGGGCTACGTAGACGGGAAACAGGGCGCGGCCCTTGGCGGTCAGCCGGTACTCGTTGAGGTCGCGCGTGGTGTGCTCGGCGTAGGGCCGACGCTCGAGAATGCCGTGGGCGATTAGCCAGTTGAGGCGGTCGGTAAGCACATTGCGGGCCAAACCGATGCCGCGCTGATAGTCCTCGAACCGCCGGGCGCCGTTGAACGCCTGGCGCAAGATCACCCACACCCACCGTTCGCCAACGATGGCCGCAGAACGCGCGACCGCGCAGTTCTCGTCGAGTAGATCCGTGTGTCTCACAGTTAGCAGGATAACCTCTGATC
>JBAWBG010000122.1:0-2143 GCA_049589695.1 Candidatus Sulfotelmatobacter sp.
GTGCTGGTAACGGGATTATTCATCATCACCTTTGTGGTGCAGGCATTTGAAATTCCCTCCAGTTCGATGGAAAACACGCTGCTGATCGGCGACCACGTTTTTGTGAACCGCATTCAGTTCGCACCGAAGACTTCGTGGATGGGACCTATGCTGCCTTATCGGCAGATACGGCGAGGCGATATCGTGGTGTTCCTAGCGCCGTGCGAGCCGGGGTTGTACGTGGTGAAGCGGATCATGGGCGTTCCGGGCGACCACATTCACCTGCGCAATGGCGTGGTGTATCGCAATGGCGAAGCGTTAACGGAGCCCTATGTGATTCATTCGCAGGATGCGGCTTCCTATCCCAATCCGTACCGCGATAATTTTCCCGCCGTGCCGCCTTCGGAAAGTTACAACGTTTACCCGTGCTGGGAATCGGAGTTGCCGACGCACATTCAAGGGGACGATCTGGTGGTGCCGCCGGGGCATTTTTTCGGGATGGGCGACAACCGCGATGTGAGTTTGGATAGCCGATACTGGGGATTTATTCCGCAGGAGAATGTAATCGGCCGTCCCATGTTCATCTACTGGTCGTTTGAGACGCCGGGAGATCAATATCGCAAGACCGACGTGGGCGATCGCATTGGTTTTCTGGCGCATGTGGTATTGCACTTCTTTGACGAGACGCGGTGGCGGCGCACGCTGAAAGTGGTGCAGTGAAGTTTCTCTCTTCCAGGCAGCGGGTTGTTGCCACGGCAGCCGTGATTCTGCTGGCACTATTTCTTGTACGTCCGGGTGTTTCGCGGCTCAAGGCGCGTATTACGACATCCATCAGCCGCGCCGTAGCGCGTCCGGCAGATATTGGTTCGGTCCACCTGCGATTTCTGCCACGGCCTGGGTTCGACCTGGAAAACCTGGTCATCTACGAAGATCCAACGTTCGGCGCCGAGCCCATGCTGCGAGCGCCGGAGGTTACGGCCGTGGTGCGGTTGACATCGCTGCTGCGGGGACGGCTCGACATTGCACGTTTGGAGTTGACCGAGCCCAGTTTGAATCTGGTTCGCCGGGCAGACGGGCGATGGAACCTGGAGACTCTGCTGGAGCGAACCGCGCACACGCCGCTAGCACCCACGGCGAAATCAAAATCGGAAGCGCGGCCGGGGTTTCCTTACATCGAGGCGAGTTCAGGCCGTATCAACTTTAAAATCGGGCAGGAAAAAAAGCCTTATGCCCTGCTGAATGCAGACTTCGCTTTATGGCAGGAATCGGAAAACGCATGGGGAGTGCGCCTGCGGGCAGAACCATTGCGCACCGATATGAACTTGAGCGATACCGGCCTGCTGCGGATGAATGGTACATGGCAGCGTGCGGGAAGCTTGCGCGAAACTCCGCTGCAGTTCAGCCTGGAGTGGGATCATGCGCAATTGGGGCAACTGACCAAACTGGTATCAGGAAATGACAAAGGATGGCGGGGAGACGTTCGTCTGGAAGCCACACTGAGTGGGATTCCAGCAGCAATGCAGGTCACAGCCGACAGTTCTATTCAGGATTTTCATCGCTACGATATTTCGAGCACCGACGCGCTGCGGCTGGCCGCGCATTGTGATGGCAAATACAGCTCGGCGGAAAGATTGGCGCAGGAGATCTTGTGCAGCGCGCCTGTGGGCGACGGCATGATCACCCTGCATGGCGATGCGGGCCTGCCTGGAATGCACCGCATCAATTTATCGTTGAACGTCGAGGGCGTTCCGGTGAGTGCCATGGTGCAGGCGGCTCGACATGCCAAGAAAGATCTACCCGCTGATCTGGTCTCGACCGGGAGTGTGCAAGGTAATTTCACGGTGAAAGAAGATGGACCGTCCCGGCTGGGGCCAGAGTTTCAAGGGCGCGGCGAGATTGCCGATCTTCGGTTGCAATCGACCAGCACGCGAGTTGAATTTGCTCCGGGGAGTGTGCCGTTTGTGCTGCGCTCAGGCCGCACGGATACGCATGCCTTCCCTGGGCGCAAGTCAGGTCAAAAGTCGGGCGATGGGTTGCAAATTCCGGATGAACTGCATATCGAATACGGCCCGTTCCCGGTCGCGTTGGGGCGTCCGTTGCCCGCACAAGCACGGGGCTGGTTGGCGCGCTCGGGCTACGGCATGGTTGTGCATGGGAGTGGAGA
>JBAWBG010000123.1:0-18708 GCA_049589695.1 Candidatus Sulfotelmatobacter sp.
CGTCTGGCTTGCAGCGTTGGCGAAGCGCATCCATTTCCGCTTCGCTCATCGGCGTAAAGTTCTGCGCAATTTGCAGATTCTGGTGCAACACTTCCAAACTATCGATGCCGGTAATAGTGGTGGTCACTCCCGGAAGGCTCATGGCATAGCGTAGTGATTCCTCGGCGGTGATTATGCCGTGCTTGATGGCATCGCCGTGTCCACTGAGCGGCTTCATGCCGAGGACCGCGATCCCTCGCTTCGTAAGTTCGGGTAGCACCTGTTTCTCGAAGCTGCGGAAACTGGAATCGAAAGCGTTCAGCGGCATCTGTACCGCGTCGAATGGAAACCCGGTGTCGAGCATGGCGAGGTGAACTTTCGGATTCTGATGCCCGGTAAATCCCACAAAGCGCACCTTGCCATCTTTCTTGGCTTTTTCCAGGGCTTCGGCCGCCCCGTTCTTGCGGATAAAAAGTTCAGCGTCGTTATCAAAAGCCATGCCGTGAACTTGCCAAAGATCGAGGTGATCGGTTTGCAGGCGGCGCAGAGATTCTTCCAGCATCAGCAGCGCAAGGCTCCCATCGCGCCCGTGCGGACAAGTCTTCGTCATTAAGAAAACTTTGTCGCGCCGCCCCTTCAGGCCAGCGCCCATCCACACTTCCGTTTTTCCGCGGCGATACTCCCAGCAGTTGTCGTAGAAGGTGATTCCTCCATCGACCGCTTGATGAATGATTTCGACGGCAGTTTTTGCATCCGGAGCGTCGCCTAGGTGATGACCGCCGAAGCCGAGAGCGGAAATTTTCGCGTCGGCGCGGCCGAATTTTCGCAGAGGGATGGTTCCACTAGAAGTCTGAGGCATGCTTTCCCCTAATCATTTAAGGACGAGTATTGGGAACCTTGGATGCAGCGAGCTGCAGTGTGGTTGCGGGATTTACGCCACCAGCGAGTTGGCGCGGATCAGGCTGCGGTACAAATTGAGATAGTCGTCGATCATCCGCTTGGCAGTGAAGCGCTCGCGGGCGCGCGCGAACGCTCGATCGGCGTAGGCGTGGCGCAAGGGCCGGTCGGAATCGAGCTGGGCAAGAATTGCGGCCAGGCTGCTGGCGTTGTTGGTGCGGAAGTAAAGTGCCGCGTCCCCCCAGACCTCGCGGAAGCTTGGAATATCATTGGCTACGATCGCGCAACGGGAGAAAGCAGCGTCAAGCGGCGCCATGCCAAGTGGTTCGTAACGCGCCGTGGCGGCATAGACGGCAGCACGGCTGTAAAGCGCGCGCAGCTGAGACTCCGTCTGAGGACCGCGGATCGCGACCGTGGCTTGGCTGGTCGAGACTTTTACGTCCGCTCGGATCGGAATGCGCGGAACCGGCACAGTCTGCTCCGCGCCGACAATGCAAACCGGGAATGGGTGGACGTGCTGGGTCAGCAGAAAGACCTGCTTGCCTGCGTCAACCAGTCGTCCGATCGAAAGCACGGAGTCGTCTTTGCTGATATATGGATTAAAGAAAATCGGATTGCGCCCAGGATAGATGATAGCCGCGCGCCGCGGACGGCTGTAAGTCGAGATTAGGGTGTTGAGCATGCAGGCCGAAGGCGCAACCACCGCGTCCGCCGCATCGATACCGCGAACAATCGTCTCCCGGTACCACTTCAGCCAGCGCGTGGGCCGCGGCGAGCATCCCTGCACCGCTTCCGCCCAACTGATCAGGTCACCATGAGCCATCACCACGCGCGGCACATCGACCGGAAGATCGCCGTGACAGAACTGGTGAAGCTGCAGCAAATCAGGACGAACCTCGCGCACCAGATTTGCCAGAAACTCTGAAGACTCGGCAAGGTCCTGCGGAGCCTCATCCATCCACTCTAGGCGAAACGCGGTGGGCCGGTATTCCAAGCCGTGCAGACGATCCATCCAAGCGGTTTGATCCGGAAGCGGAATCTCACCGAACGTGACCAGGGTGACTCGCACCCCGCGCGTCACCAATCCGGTGACGAGCTCTCGAGCGTACGTCCAGGACCCGGACATCGTATCGGCAGTGACCAGAACGTGCAAAAAACGCTCCTCAAGCACGCGGAACGCCATAGTGGATGCGCGATTCCGCCGCTAAACTGCCCTATTCTAGTGCAGAATGAGGTCAGGCACGAAGACTTTTCTTGCATAGACTGCCGCTCTGCCTGGTTGTGGACGCACTACTTCTTATGCGGAACATAGCCGTCACTAGGCCACAACTCAGTTCGCCCCCAGTCTCAGCCGCATCTCGCGCGCAAGATTGTCCACCGCACGGATTTTTTCCGCAGCTGGGTCGGGTATACCAGGGACGGACATGGCCAGTTCGCAGGAAAGCAACATGGAAGTGAGGTTCTCACCCATCTCGCTCCGAAACTGTTGCTCTACCGAACGGCGGGCCTGCGTTTCTTCGCGTTTTCGGCGGTGCAACGCAGAGCGAACTTCCCTTATCAATCGCTCCATACCACTGACCGCGAAGTTGACGTAAACCGGGAAAGCGGTGTCCAAGTGTTCCAGGACCTGATCGCTCTCGGCTGGCTCGTTTTCCAGAATGAATTGATCCATGACCACGGCAGAATAGGTTTGTTCCCGCAACCGGGCCATAGCCTGCTGTAAATTTTCAGCCCAATGGGTCTCATTCCCAGTGGACTCATTCAAAGTGGCGGCGCACTCTGGTCCGCGTGCTGACGGTGTGATGAGTAAAATCATGCTGCTTCTGTAGCACGCCAGGCTCCACGGTTGCTTTGACTGAAAATGCGAGAGTTATGCCTGCCGCCAAGTCGGCGCCTCCCATTGCGGACCGTGAGCAGCCCAAAATTGAAATCGGCTCATTTATTCCACGATTATGCCTGGGCCGCATAGTCCTTCAGCTTGCTATAGAGTGGTCTTGCCGATGCCCAATAGCCGCGCTGCCTGTAACTTATCGCCGTTGAGTTCGGCAATGGCGCCAAGAATGGTTAGCCTTTCCAGCTCCGCCATGGGGACGATCTTGCTGTGGCCGTTTCCGTTCCCGTTGCTCGGCGCCACGATCGCGGTTCGTCCGATGGCCGGCGGCAGATCGGCGACATGGATGAGTGGTCCGCTGGTGAACGCACAAGTCCGCTCCAAACAGTTTTCCAGCTCTCGAACATTTCCCGGCCAGTCATAAGCCAGCATTACTTTCAGAGCTTCGTCGCTAAGAATCTTCTCCTGACCCGAGGCGCGCGAGGCGCGTTCCATAAAATGGGCGATCAGCACCGGAATATCCTCCCGGCGCTCGCGCAGCGGCGGAATCCGCAGGCTCAGTACGTTGAGCCGGAAATACAGGTCGCGCCGGAAAGCCCCTCCAGTCACGGCCAGCTCCAGATCGCGGTTGGTGGCCGCCAGGATTCGGACGTTGATCGGAATTCTCCGCGTGCTTCCCACCGGACGAATTTCCTTTTCCTGAATCGCCCGCAAGAGTTTGGATTGAAGATCGACCGGAAGCTCCCCCACTTCATCGAGAAATACAGTCCCGCCTTCGGCAATGGCGAGCAGCCCGTCTTTGGCCTGATTAGCCCCTGTGAATGCGCCCCGGACATAGCCGAAAAGCTCGCTTTCAATCAGCGTCGGTACCAGCGACCCGCAGTCGACCGGAATGAACGGTTTGTCGCGAAAATTTCCCGAGTAATGAATCGACCGCGCCACCATTTCTTTTCCCGTGCCGCTTTCCCCAAGAATCAGAACTGGATGCGAGCCGTTGGCCGCTTTAGCGATAATGCGGTATAGCTTCTCCATTTCCGGAGCGCGCCCCACCAGCCCGCCAAATCCCTGCTTTGATTTCAGCTTCTCGCGCAGGATTCGGTTTTCCGTCTTCAGCTTCAGATGGTTCGACACGCGATCCAGCAGCAGTTTGAGTTCGTCAATGCTGAACGGTTTGGTGACATATTCGTAGGCCCCATGCTTCATGGCCTGCACCGCCGATTGGACCGTTCCGTAGCCAGTCACGACGATCACCAGTGCCTCCGGCCGCTGGGCTTTGATTTGCCGCAGAACCTCCAGACCGCTCGCCCCAGGCAATCGCAAATCGAGCAGGACGGCATCCATGCTATGGCTCTGCAGCAAACGGTAGGCGTGCTCCGCGGAATCGGCGACATGGGCGATAAAGCCCAGCGATAACGCGACCTCCCGGCAAGCCTCCCGGATCGAGCGTTCATCATCGACGATGAGCAGGTTGAGAAAATTGGCGGCCAGAATTTGCGGTGTAGGGATCGACGGACTGATGGCGGCTGACATCATAGGAGTGATTCCTTCTGAATCTCTTGAACTGCGGTTAGGGATTTATCGGAATGTGGAGTGGAAATGTCGCTAAAATCTGCGCTGGCCGGCTGAATGATTCGGGGAAGCAGCATCATGACTCGAGTGCCCCGGCCCGGTTCGCTTTCGAAGTGGATCGATCCGCCGTTTGAAGTCACGATGCCGCGGACCGTGCTTAATCCCAAACCCGTACCTTGGCCCGCGCTCTTGGTGGTAAAGAAAGGGTCGAACACATGTTGTCGCGTAGTTGTATCAACGCCGCAGCCGTTGTCGCTCACAGCCAAAATAACGCAGGGAAAAGCGATCTGGCCGGAGCTCGGTGGCCCTGAGCCGGGAACGCTTTGAAACTTGGAGTTCCTGGTCTCCACCACAATACGGCCGCCATTGGGCAGAGCATCTCGCGCATTCAAAACCAGATTGACCAGGACTTGCTGAACCTGGACGGGATCGATCTTGGCCAGGCCCAGGTCGGGGTCGAGTTTGAGTTCGAGCACAATGTTTTCGCCGATGAAATGCGTCAGCAGATCTCGCATCGTCTCAACGATTTGGTTCAAGCACAAGCTGTGAACTTGAGATGCGCGTGGACGGGCAAAAGCCAGCAACTGCCGCACCAGGTCCCCGGCCTGCACAATGGCCGAATGAATCTCCTCGGCATAGCGACGCCGGCGGTCGCTTGCGTCCAGACTTGCGTGCAACAGATCGCAGTAGAGCAGCACTCCCGTTAGCAGATTGTTGAAGTCATGCACCACGCCGCCCGCCAGGCGGCCTACTGTTTCCCATCGCTGCGACTGAAGCAAACCCTCCTCAACGGGACCAGCTTCGCCATCCGGGTCAGAGATGAGCAACGCATGGGCGGCATCCGTTCCATATGCGGGAAGACGCCAGGCCGTCCAGGTCCTCGCGTCCAGCTCCGGTTCCACCTCTACTGCCTGTAGGCAAATCCTGTTGCGTGTCGAATTCAACAGTTCGCGGAGAAGCGATTCGGTCGCGCCCCGGCGTCCGGCAGGAACTAAGTCGTAAACTTGTAAGGAACGCTTTTCACTCCGGTCCAGCTTCACAAAGTGTTCAAAGGCCAAATTCATCTCCACGATTACTCCCTCCGAATTGCACATCGCTGCGGCAACGGGAGCCTGTTCGAAGATGGAACGGAAAGCCGTTTTGGCGGTTTCAGCCGCTTTGTGTTCCGTCCAGGGAAATGGAGTGGCCGCGTTCATATTGATACTTTGCCGTGGAAGAAGTCGAAAAGACACTGCAAGATGAGTCGATTGATACCTCGGTGCTTCCCAAAACGGGACTGGAACAGCGCCTTGCAACCCGCCGTCCTCGCTCGCAGCGTCACTATAGGAGGCCCAATCTGATACCGCGAAGGGCAGACGTCACCGCATTCTCAACTAGGCCTGTGCAAAACTTGGTAAAGGCTTGGGGGTGTTGTGGTTGAGAGGAAATAATTAAACATCTACGCAAGTAGGTGGTGGGGAGACAAGCCGCAGCCGCGCCCGCGCCCGCGCCCGCGCCCTAGCGCTTAGCAAGCGAGTTTACGTCAGGAAATGCCACGGGAGCGATAAGGCGGAAAGTCAAAAGGTGCCCTTTTTGGATTCGAAAGCGCTGGGATTCCGCAGTCACGCCACTGCCGCCGGAAGTCATGCTCAATGGATCGTTCGACTCGGAAGTTCCCTTCGCGAAGAGGTTGGACGTCCGAAGCACAATCACTCTGCCATCGACGGTAACGGTGTTCAAAGTAAGCCCAACGTAACCCGGATCGGGACTGGATCCGGGCCGGTTCACAGATGGTTGCGCAAACTCTACGTGGCCCTTTACCGGCGCCCCGGAAGCGATCACAGTATCTCCGTCAATCGCCAGGGTTCCGTCCACCGATGCGGTGAATTTATCCCCTGCGCGAATTTGCGAAAAGGCCAACGAATTCTCCAGCCGCACCGTGATCAGCGTGCCTGCGGGAAGGATCCGGAAGTGGAACGCCGCAGGGAAAGGTGTGCTAACGGCCGGCTTGCCATCTGAAGGCACATCCGGATGAACGGTGTCGTCAGTTACCTGATCCGGATTCTGATGGAAGGGAAGGGGCTGTTCGGCCGCTGTGGAGTCCGCCGCTACATCGCTTTGGCGAATCACGCTGCTCCGAGCGCAGCCTTCGACCAGGCTGAGCGCAGCGCAAAGCACTACCAAAACTAGGATAGAACCCCGAGGCACTCTACGCTGTACCATACTAAGCATCGTTGCTTGAACCAGTCTTGCTAAGCTAGTGGCAACTGAAGTACCAGATTAGTGGTATGAAGACAAAGGAGTTATCCCGTTCTGACATCTGTATACATGTAGAAGTTGCTGTCCTCATGCTATTTATTGGATATTGGTTTTGGTCGCTAACTACGCGAGTCCCGCTGTCCAAAGATGCAAGTACTGTCCAAAGAGGCGAGTAAAGTAAGAACGGCGGAAGGTCGAATTCACAACAGTGTCCCGGCCAAAGCGAACCTTCTTATCTGCCGAGTGGCGACACCTTGTAATATTGAACTATGAGGTTGAGCCCGATCTTTTGCTCCCGCATGTCCCGCCGGGAACGTCGCTGGATTCATTCCATGGAAGAACCTATGTCAGCCTAGTTGGGTTTCGATTCACTCGTACCCGGCTGCTCGGTTTCCTCCCAATTCCATTTCACACCGACTTCGACGAAGTGAACCTTCGCTTTTACGTTAGGTGCAAGGCGGGCAGCGAGCATCGAAGAGGAGTTGTCTTCATCGCAGAGATTGTTCCCAGACGTGCAATCGCGACAGCAGCCCGGCTAGTCTATGGTGAGAACTACACATCTGCTCCGATGAAGCATTACTTTGCGTTGGAGGGCTCACGAGAGGATGGAAAGAAGACCACTGAGTATCGGTGGCTGGTGAGCGGACAGTGGTGCAAACTCTCGGCTCAAACCACCAGTTCCCCGAAGTATCCAGTGGAGAAAAGCTTGGAACAGTTCATTACCGAACACTATTGGGGGTATTCAAATCGACGAGGACGTGGAGTGTCTTGAATATCAAGTCGCGCATGTTCCGTGGCAAGTGTGGGCAACCACAACGGCTGAATTTGAAGGAGACGCCTGTAGCCTCTACGGACGCGAACTCGGAGCGACACTTCAACGACGTCCGGATTCCGCATTTGTAGCCGATGGCTCGCCTGTCGTCGTCTTTCGGGGCAATCGAATCTCATGATGTTGCCAGATCAGGAAACGGAATCGTCCCTGCCGCGCGAGGGCTGGATTCTGTACGACGGCGGCTGCGGGTTTTGTTTTCGCTGGGTTCACCTATGGAAGAAGGTCGTCCAACCGAGAGGCTTTGCCTTAAAAAGCTTGCAGGCTGCCTCCGCAGATGGCACCCTGAAAATCCCCCAGGAAAAGTTGCTCGACGATATACGAGTTTTGACCCGCAGTGGCCAACAGGAATCGGGTGCGAATGCATACCTCTACTTAGCACGAAGAATCTGGTGGGCATGGCCGTTCTACGCAATCTTCCGCTTGCCGGGTTTCAATAAGCTGCTTTGGACGGGTTATCGGTGGTTCAATCGAAACCGACACCGAATCTCTCGCCATTGTCCACTACCCTCACACGCCGATTAGGTTCGCATTTCGAAAAACAATACTTGAGCGTTCCCGGGTGGCTTTGTGACTTCCCGATGAGAAAAAGATACAAAACGGCGGCCTCTGACCAAAAAAGCGGAGAGCATGATGCTCTCCGCGAAAGTCTTTTAGCGAGAACCGCGACTTAGTTCGATCCACCCCCGGCATTCGCGCTCTGTGACTCATTTTCCGGCTGCGCGATCACACCATCAAACGGCGTCGCCGCCACGTAGCGCCCGTGCACCACGCTGATGCGGCGCAGCGGGTATCCGGCGTCCGGTCCACGCTGCCAACTGCTGCCACCGTCGATGCTCTCGAAGATCACGCCAGTCTGGCCGCTGGTAGCGAGCAGACGCTTGTGGCTTGCATCGTAGGCTACCGACGTGATGTCCTTATCAGGCAGTCCTGTAAGCACGTGATTCCAGCTCTTGCCGGAGTCCATGCTATGGAACACGCCTTCCCGCGTCGCGACCAGGACTTGTCCATCCGGGGTCACTGTCACGTTGCGAATGTTGATGGGGTAGGAAGCCAGCACCGCAGGCTGCCAGATTTTTCCTTCATCCTGCGAAACCAGCACCTTGGACCGCGTCGCGGCTACCACCAAGCCATCCTGCGCCTGCACCGAAACGAAATCCTTCTCGCCTTCCACAGCCCCGCCCATCCAGATTTTGCCGTGATCTTTGCTGGTGAACAATCCCGCCGACGTTGCTTCGAACCAGCGCGGCGAATTCAGATCAGCATCGTTCACCCGGGCTTCCAGCACGGAACGGCTGCTGACGATGGAAGTTACATGCTTCTTTTTTCCGCTCTTTAACGTCACCGTCCGCGAAACCGCCTTTTCGATCACGACTTCGTTAATCGGATGCCAGCTCGAAGTGCCAGGAAGAAGTTCAAAAGCACCCCGGTTGGTTCCTGCGATTAGAGTTCCATTGCTGGCTTGCTTCAGCGTGAATACGTCCCGCCCGTCGAGACCCGAGCTTCGCTGTTGCCACTTCTGTCCGCCATCGTGAGTAAAGAACACGCCGCCAAACTCGCGGTCGTTGACCAGGCCGATGTAAATCGTGTTCGGTTCCTTTTCGTCAGCCAGGATGGAACTCACGTAACGGTGAGAATATCCGTGATTCGACGAGGTGAATGTCGTAGCAGAGTTGTCGCTGGCCATCACGCCGCTGCGGTCAGTCGCGAGCAACACACGCTGCGAGCTGCGCGGATCGACCAGAACATCGTTCACTACAACTTCTGGGCTGCTTGCCAGTTTCCAATTCTTACCTTCATCAACACTCTTCCACAAACCTTCCGTGGTTCCGGCGTAGACGATAGACGGATTGCTCGGATCCTGCTTCAGAACGCGAGTACGCCGCGCTGTGAAGGGAATGCCCTTTACTTTGTCGAACAGCTCGCCGCCGCTGACGCTCTTGTAAATGCCGGAGCAGGCGCTGGCGAAAACTTCGGAAGGATTAGCCGAACTCACGATGATCGAGAAAACGTCGGAGTCGTCGATCATGCCTTTGTTAATGTGCTGCCAGTTGGCGCCGCCGTCGCTGGTCTTCCATGCCAAATGCCAGGTTCCCGCATAGACCACGTTCGGATCTTTCGGATCGACCGCAATTGATTCAATGTTCTTTACAATGCCGTCGGCGGGCGAAATCTTCTGCCAGTTGTTGCCGCCGTCGTTGCTGCGGTATACGCCATCCAGCGCGCCCGCCACTACGACTTTATTGTCGGAGGCCGAAACTGCCATGGCACGCACCGACTTGCCGTGCATCCCTGGCAGAGCTTCCCAGTCCTTGCCGCTATTGCGAGTACGGAAGATGTCGCCCGCCATCTGGTCCTGTACGCTCCAGGCAGAGACGAAAATGTGCTTCGAATTCTGCGGATCAAACACGATGTGGTCGAGGACGTAATCATCGCCCGCACCGAGCTTCGCGAACCTGGACCAGCTGTGCCCATTGTCGTCAGAGGCGAAAACGACTCCAGTGCTGGTTCCCAAAAGGATGTGATCCGGATTCTGCGGATCATAAGCGAGGCTGCGGACATCGCCGCCATCGGGACCCAGAACCGACCACTGGCGAGCTCCCGAGGCAAACGCAGACATGGAAGCTAACAGCAACAAGATCAGTAACTTACCTGAAGCGGATTTCATAGTGATTTTCAGCCCCACATTGGAAAAAGTTAGATGCGATAGCTAGCCTGACAGGCCAACCGATCCCCCGGCAAGTTACTGAAGGCCACGCGAAAAAAAGGGCCGGTCGAGTTTCCCGACCGGCCCTTTCACGTCTCTCCAAACTACTGCGCTTTCTTGGCGGCCGCCCGTTTATGAGCTGCCGGCTTGGGATGATCCGGAATCGCCTTGATCCTCGCTTCATCCACCGATTCAGTTCCCGTCGAATCGAAGGTCGCACCCGAGGGCACGATCCAGTATTCGGCTGTCTTGGTTCCACCGCTGCCGGTTCGAACCTCAATGCGGCTGGGGTCGATGTGCTGTTGCGCTTCCCCTTCCGTCAGATAGAACTTGGAATCGACGGCGCGTTCCGCCGCCAGGTTCCTGCGCTTCTCAGTCGGTTCAGCATTGCCCACAATCACCAACTTGCTGTCCGGATTCTGCTGCAGGTTCTTGGCCACGTCATCCAGAATAGCTTTGCAGGTGTTGTCGACGCGCCAGGGCTTCTTCTCATTCGGGAAGTCGCACTGGCTGAGTTTCGCTGCCTTCGGCGGCGGAGGCGGCGGATTTTCCACCGTCGCTTGAGTCGAGGCCTGACCCGTCAAACCGCGAGAGTCGGTACAGGTTGCAGACACCGTAATCGTGCCCGGCTGGGCTCCCTCGGTAGAAAGAGTCGCCGTGCTGCCACTGCCAGAGATAGTGCCGCCGCTTGCAGTCCAATTCGAAACCGTCACCGGTACGCTATCAGGGCTGGTGCAGCTGCAGCTTACAGTTACGCTGCCACCCGCTTGCACACTCGAAGGACTCGCAGTGCAACTCATGGTCGGCGGATTCTTCGGCGGCAACGGCTTGATGGTGTAGTTCGCCGTGCAGCTCGCCTCTCCATTGTTCTTCATCTTCGCATCCGTCACGTGCACGGTGACGGTGTAGCTTCCAGGCGCCGCGTCCTTGGTATCGATCTGGGCAGTGGTGTCTTTCCCGGTGACTTGGCCACCATTGCCACTCCACGCATAAGTGACCGTGTGTTTGGGATTGAAGTTGCTCGTTGTAACCGTCGCAGTTACAGGCTCGCCCACCATCACTTCGGTCGGCTGGACAGAACAACTCGCCGTCGGCGTGACCGCCGGCGCTCCGCCCCAACTGAATACCAGGCCCGTGCGCAGGCGAACCCCATTAAAGGAGGAATGCCGCAAACTGTCGTCCGGCAAAGGGGCGACAAAATCGCTGTAGTTGTGCTCCGTCCAAACGTAGTCAGCTTCGAACAGCCGGAAAGCGAGCCACTTCTTGATCGGCAAATCCATGCCGCCGCCCAGGATGGCTCCGATACCATTCTGCGCGTTCAGTCCGTTTACCGAAACTCGATTCAGGCTGATAAGCGTGTGCAAAAAGTAATTCGCACTATCCGTTCGCCAAATGAATCGGGGACCGATCGATCCTGTAGTCTCGTAATTACCGCTCCCCCAGTTATGACCGAAATCAGCTTCGGCGCCCCAATGCGGATCGAAGTTGTAGGTGATCGCGCTGCCAAATCCAGGAGACATGTCAGGAATCTGGTAAGGCGTCGGACTATTGAAATTGCCGAACGCCGCCGGTACAGTGCCGCCGGGATGCAGCCACTGGTATCCCACAAACAAATCCCATTTCGGATTTGCGTCGCTCTGCGAGAACGCCGGGAGAGAGATAAGTGATACTGCCAGAATAGCCATCAGACCCATGAATAGTCTGCGCTTGCTGAACTTAGAACTGAGTGACATTCTTTCCTCCATATTTCTACACACGCTTCACCTGCGAGTCGGGGTTGGTGAGATAGCTAAAAGCTCCGCAGGGTTGAAAGCATAATTTAGGATCGTATTTTGGGACCCGCAATTCTAACGCACCGTAATCTCAAAGCGAAAGTGATTTTCAAGATGATGCCCTGAAATTTTCACCGCGGCGTGTTGTCTCAAATTGACATGACATAATACAGATTCAGCTTCCAGTCCACATATTGAAGTCGGCGAGCCGTCGCTTGCGCCACCTTGCCCACCGTAAGCGAGCCGCGTATGTTTGTACTTCTAGCCAAGGACTGCGGATACGAGCGTAAAAAGGCCGGAAAAGAATCTAAAGAATGAGCCAAGAAAAAATACTGATCGTCGAAGACGAAGAGAACGAGCGCACCGGGCTCGCTGAACTGGTTTCCTCCTGGGGCTATCGCGCCGAAACCGCCAACGATGGTTCCGACGGGCTGGAAAAAGCCGCACGGTGGAACCCTTCCATCGTCATTACCGACCTCAAGATGCCGCGCATGGGAGGCATCGAACTGTTGCAGCGGTTAGCGGAACAGGCTCAGGCCATGGCGGTGATTCTGGTCACCGCCCAGGGCACCATCGATAGCGCGGTTCAGGCGATGCGGCTGGGAGCCTATGACTACATCACTAAACCTATCGACACCCAGCGTCTGCGCGCCATGTTGCAGAATGCTTCGGCTCTGCTCGGCACCCGCGCCGAACTCGAGAGCACGCGTCGTCGCCTGCGCGATTCCGGCTCCCTCGGCCAATTGCGTGGGACCTCCCGCAAGATGCAGGAGATCTTCCGCCTGATCGAATTGGTCTCTCCCAGCACCGCTTCCGTGTTGATCACCGGAGCCAGTGGTACCGGGAAAGAATTGGTGGCTCGCACCATCCATCAACTTAGCCCGCGCCGTGAGCGGCCGTTTGTCGCCATCAACTGCGCCGCAATTCCAGAAACGCTGATCGAAAGCGAAATCTTTGGCCACGAAAAGGGCGCCTTCACGGGCGCTTTGGAGCGCCGCACTGGCTGCTTCGAGTTGGCCGAAGGGGGCACCATCCTGCTTGACGAAATCGGGGAAATGCCGGTGGCTACGCAGGCGAAACTGCTGCGCGTTCTTGAAGACCACAAACTGCGCCGATTGGGAAGCAAGGTGGAAACCTCCGTCGACGTCCGCGTGCTCGCCGCTACAAACAAAACTCCCGACGACGCAGTCGCTTCTGGGGAGTTACGCAGCGATCTTTATTACCGCCTCAACGTATTCAATATTCATATGCCGCTCCTGCGCGAGCACAAGGAAGACATCACCGACCTGGTCCAGTTGCTGGTCTCCGAGATGAGCGCCAAGCACGGACGAAAAGTGGGTGCCGTCAGCGAAGCCGTGATGAATCTTTTCAACAACTTCACCTGGCCAGGAAATGTCCGCGAATTGCGCAACACCATCGAGCGCGCCGTGATTGTCTGCGATAGCGGCATGATTGAAACCAAACACCTGCCGCCCGGTTTCGGACACGCCATTCAGCGCACCAGCGCCAACGATCCTGACGCGATCCGACTCGGAGTCGGCACCACCGTAGGCGAAGCGGAAAAAATGCTCATTCTCAAAACTCTGGAATCCACCAGCAACAACAAAACGAAAGCTGCGGAAATTCTGGGCATTAGCCTGAAAACCCTGCATAATAAGCTTAAGGAGTACGGTGGTAACACGGCGGACGCAGACGCCGCCAAAGAAGAAGCGCAATAATTTCGCGGCATCCTGGATATTTTTTGCGCCAGCTCTCGATCTTCTACCTTCGGCATGCGACGTAAAGCCATCATCGTTCTCGCCATCACCTTCATGGTTACCGTGATGGTGGCGGCATTTTCCTATCTTTACATCTCGCAGATTCTCCGCCAGCGCATCAACAGCACCTACGAAAGCGCCGACCGCCTCACCCAGCAACTGGCTTACTTCGCCGAAAACGATTTGCCGGACCTCAGCAGCACTCGCGTCGATACCGATGACCCCGTGGCGGTGCGCCGCGCCCTCGCCGAATATCTGCCCATGGATACGAATCTGCTGAATAACCTTGAGTCAGATACCGCGCTGTGGCCGTACATTTACGACGCGTCCGTAGCCGATACCAACGGAAAAGCATTGCTCCATTCCAATGCTCAACTCGTGGGCAAGCCGGTTCCGCCGAGGCCGGATTTTCATAGCGTCACCACTGCCCGCTTTCGCGAGCAACTTCGCCTGGTCTACCGCCCGGCGGCGGTTTATGACGTGAGTTATCCGCTGCAATTGAACGGCGAACCTTTTGGCACCATCCGTATCGGCGTCTCCACGGTCTTTCTGCGAAACGAACTCACGCCCCGCCTCATGCACGCGCTGTATTTTTCCATAGCATCCATTTTTGCTTCGCTCCTGCTCGCAGCGATGATCTCCAATCTCGCCCTGGGCCCACTCAAGAAGATCAGCCGCAACCTCGACAACGTCAGCTTAGGGACAAGCGGAGACCTTTCCGGCGATGAGTCCGAACATGATGAATTCGGACTCGTGACTCTCAAGATCGCGAACCTGGGACGCCAGATCCGCGACACCAAGGAAATATTCTCGGCATTGAAAGACAACGTAGACCAGCTCATGTCCAAGCTGCAGGATGGCTTGATGCTCTTCACCCGTGACTCTCGCGTGGTTCTCGTAAGCGCTCCGGTGGAACGGTTTCTCGGCCGCCCGCGCGGAGAGTTGCTGGGACGAACCGCAAATGAAATTTTTTCTGCTGATTCTTTTCTCGGTCCCATGGTGCTTGACGCGTTCGAGCGCAAGCGTCCCCTCTCGCAGCGCGAATTCAGCGCCGCCGGTGGCCGCCGCGTTCAGGTCTCCATGGATTTCGTTCAGGAAAAAGGCACGCAGATCGGCGCCCTGCTCATCATGCGCGACGCTGAGTCCGTGCGCCGCATCGGCGACGAGATAGAGATGTCACGCCGCCTCTCCGCCAGCGGCCGCGTTACCGGCGGCGTGGCTCACGAAGTGAAAAATCCCATCAATGCCATCGTTCTTCACTTTGAGCTCTTGCAGAACAAATTGTCGCAACTGGATCCCGATACTCGCCGCCACATGGACATTATTGGTAGCGAGATTCAGCGGCTCGATCGCGTCGTGCAAACGCTCGTCGACTTCATGCGCACCCGCGAACTGCACCTGGTCGAAGTTGACCTTCGGCATCTGCTCGACGAAGTCGCTCTGCTCGCGGCTCCCGATGCGGCACAGCACAATGTCGAGATCCGGCGCCGCATGCCCGGCGAACCTCTACCCGTTAACGCCGATCTCGATCTTATGAAACAAGCCCTGCTCAATGTAGTCCTTAACGGGGTGCAAGCCATGCCCGATGGTGGTCCACTCATCATTGCGGCGCATCGCGAGGGCAATGGAGTGGTGGCCGAGATCTGCGACCGGGGTATCGGCATCGCCCAGGATATGCACGAAAAGATTTTCGAGCTTTATTTCACCACCAAAAAAGATGGCAACGGCATCGGATTGGCACAGACCTACCAGATTCTCGACTGGCATCACGGCTCGGTGGAATTCGAATCCCAGGAAGGCGAAGGTACAACATTCCGTTTCCGCCTGCCGCTGGTCGGTTCCCAACTCGACTCTGAACCAATCCACCTGGAAAATTTGCTCTCCGAGCCGAGAGCCTGATGTGACGTGCTTGATTACCACGTGCCTGTTTGTAACGTGCCTATTGTAAGGTGCCAATTCTAAGGTGGACGAACAGCGCCCCAGCGCCGACGTAAGAGGCCGAAGATCGGTTGGCTTCAGCCCCTGTACCCGCATTACACAGTTTTCATCGCCGTGCTTAAAGCGTAAGATTTAGACAGTCTTCGCCGCGCCTAGGATTGAAATATGACTCTGGCCGCAATCCTTTCGCTGTCTTTTTTTGTCCTGTCTGGTTCGGGTGCAGGCGGTCCCGCTTTCGGATCTCTGCCGAGCTTGCGCGAACCCGCGACTCAAGATCAAAATAACCCGCCTGCAGCGCAGGCAAAACCCGCGCCCACCACAAATCCTCAAGCTGCTCCTCCCACTTCCTCATCGCAGCCAGAAAACTCTCCAGCTCCCGCCGAGAAACGCTCGCATCACAAGAAACCCGGCACTCCAGATTGCTCGCCATCTCCCGCACCGCTGAAGCCGCCGGGCAATGCTCCAAGCAATGCTCCAAATGGAACTGCCGGCTCAACCAGCCCCGGATCGGGCACAGGACACTCTTCTCCACCCGCATCAGCCAATGCCAAAAATCCCTGCGCTCCTCCAAAAGTAGTCGTAAAAGATGGAGGATCGGACGAGCCTACGATTGAATTGACTCATGGCACATCCGAGCAGCAAGCCTCACAACAGCGTTACACCACCGAACAACTGAGGACCGCAACCGAAGACAATCTGAAGAAGCTTTCTGGACGCCAGCTCACCGCCAGCCAGCAGGAAATCGTAACCCAGATCAAACAGTTCATGGATCAAGCCAAGTCTGCCGTTGCCGACCAGGACTTGGAGCGCGGCCATAGTCTCGCCATGAAAGCCCACTTACTCTCCGAAGAGTTGATCAAACCTTAGAAAATGCGGCCGATCCTCAGCTCGTGCGAACCCCTGCTTCACGGTTAGTTCCACAGTTAACTTCTGCTCATTTCTGAGCTCTCCGCCTGACTGGTGCCGTTTTCCATACTTGTTTTCCGTCTAGCGGGAACAGTACACTTCGGTACCGCGCGAAAGACAAACGCAGATAAGGAAGTTCACTCCTCATGAAAACCATCTCGCGCTCGACACTTTTTCTTCTTGTACTCATGGCCGCCTTTCCCGTTGCGTCGAGAGCCGACTCGATCATCTTCAACGACTTCGGTACCGGCCATAGCTATAACGCCAAAACGGGGCTCGCGATCGGAGGCACAAACTCCACGCCCGGGTTCGTTGAATGGGGTGAGGCATTTACTGCGAATGCAAAATTTGATTTATCAGGGATTACGATGGCGCTGGCCTCGGTCACCGGCACGAATGGTGTCACGATAAGTTTGGATACCAGCATCGGCGGCGCCCCGGGAAAGACGCTAGCATCCTGGTCTTTCCTTGGATTGCCGCAACTCGGGACAACGAGCAGCATCGTGCAGACCATGACCTTCGCCGATGTGATAGTGCTGCAAAAGGGTCAGACCTACTGGTTGGTAACGGCCCCATTCGCTGCCAACACGCAAGCTGTCTGGAACCTGAATTCCACCGGCGTCACCGGCCTCGGTGCTGTCAATTTCGGAGGTGTTTGGCTTACTACGGAGGTCTCATCTGGCGCTTTCGAAGTGGTTGGCAAAAATGTAGTTCCCGAGCCAAGTATTTGGCTCCTCTTCGGCACCGGACTGCTTGGAATTCTGGGAGCGATTCCCAGAGAGAGAAGAGAACGAAGAGAAAACAGCTGCTGCGGAACGGCTGAACGCGACCCGCCACCGCCTGAGGGTTAGCGCCCTTTCGAAATCGTAACCGGCGAAAAATCGCGACTCCAATCACAATTCAGCAATGAACTGCGCCTAAAAACATTGCCATCGCAGGCCGCTGTTGTAGCAACATGATTTTGTCACCCTAACGGCAACATGAAAATGTCACCCTGGCAAAGCCAGGGTGTGTTGGAGGCGGGTGTCGCGGTAATAGAGCGCAACTCGCCCGTCGAGAGCTTGATAGATGTGGACTTTGGCCCCGGCAAAGCTGAAGCGCTGGCCTTGCTGGGGGATCTGGAGGCGCTGGCCTTCCCACTGCACGATGTTGTCGTTGCTGACCACGCGCTGGTGAACGAAGCAGCAGATGCGGTCCAGATTTTCGGGTGCGGGGCGCCATGCGGTTTGCATTTCGCGTGGGCGGCGGGCGAAGCGGCGGTTGTAGTCGGCGACGAAGACGCGCAGCACGGCGTTGGCGGAGTCCAGATCACAAGCTCGAGCCAAACGGAGTTCGCTGCACAAACGATCCTGGAGCACGCCCCAGAGGCGTTCGACGCGGCCTTTGGCCTGCGGGCTGCGAGCGGCGATGAAGGTGATGCCGAGTTGCTCTAGAGCGCGGCCGAACTGGGTGGGCTGGCGTTGGCCGGCGAGTTGTTCTTCTACGGTCCAGAAGTCGTCGTTGCGGACAAAGATGCCGCTGTGATCGCCGTAGAAGGCGAGGGGAGTGCCGTGGCGGCGCAGCAGTTGACGCAGCAGCGAGAGATAGCCGAGCGCAGTTTCGGAGGGGAAGAACTGAGCGGCCAGGATTTTTCCGCTGGCGTCGTCTTGCAGGCCGAGAGCGGTCAGGCGAGGGCCGCGGCCTTCGAGCCAGTCATGAGGCGAGCCGTCGAGTTGCACCAGTTCGCCTTCGCGCGCGGAGCGCAGCCGGCGCTGACGATGGGCGGGAGCACGGCGTTTGCGAGGAGACCCCAGACCGGCCTCACGCAGAAGACGGCGGAGAGTTTCACGACTGAGCGAGAAGCCCTCGACCTCACAAAGTTTTTCGCAAAGATGGTGATCGTTGAAGCCGGCATAGGTAGTGCGGGCCAACCGGATCACGGCTTGGCGGACGCGACTCGGCAGGCGGCGGGGGCTGGGCCGTCCGCGGTTGGCGTGCGCCAGAGCCGCCTCCCCTTGCTCCCGCAAACGCTGCTTGAGACGTTTGACCTGACGGACGCTGAGCGAGAGCAGTGCGGCGGCTCTGGCGCACGCCATGTCTCCTTTAACGCAACTGGAAATTACGCTCACTCGTTGCAATTCCTTCTGACTCAACGCGAATGTCCTTCCTCTCATGGGGTGACATTTTCACGTTGCTGTTAGGGGGTGACAGAATTATGGAGCTAAGACAGGTTCCCGGCAAGGAATTGACAACCTTGTTCGCCGGGAGTGCAATCATACCTATCGCCTTTTTGTGGAGCATAACGG
>JBAWBG010000124.1:0-4473 GCA_049589695.1 Candidatus Sulfotelmatobacter sp.
TACCAGTTACCGGATCATTAATCTAATCGTCGGACTGCAGTTGCTCACCATCATCCTGAGCCTGGGAAACGTATACGTGCTGGCCGCGCTCTACGCTTTCGGCGTGATCTGGAGCTTCGCCATGAAATCGATCGCCGTGCTCGTACTGCGCTTTACCGAGCCGGGAAACCGGGCATGGAAGGTTCCAGGGAACCTCCACGTTGGCAAGACTGAAATTCCAGTGGGATTGATTTTGATTTCCGGGGTACTGTTGACCACAGCAGTTGTCAATCTGTTTACCAAATATCAGGCCACCATCGCAGGCGCGATTTTCAGCGTCGTGTTTTTCACCATATTTACTCTTTCCGAACGGCATGTTGCCAAAGAGCGCCACGGCAAACCCGAGCAGCTCGACCAGTTCCGCGTATACGGCAATCAGGAGCTGGGCAGCGGCGCGATGGGTGTTCGGCCGGGAAACATTTTGGTTGCGGTACGCGATCCCCGCAACCTGTATTACCTGCGCCACGTTCTATCCCATACCGATACCACCAAACAGGATGTGGTCGTGATGAGCGCTCGCCTGTACCATCGCGAGCACAGCTTCAGCGGCAGCGCTGTCATGGAAGCCAGCCAGGTTTTTGACCACTACGAGCAGGAGCTCTTTACCGCGGCCGTGGCTGTTGCCGAGAAAGAGGGTAAGCCGATTTCTCTGCTGGTGGTCCCGGCCACCGATGTATTCGAGGCCATCATGGTGACCGCGCAGCGGCTCGCTTCTTCCCGGATTATCTGCGGGCTCTCAAACAAACTCACCGCGGATGAGCAAGCCAAGCTCCTCGGAGATGCCTGGGAATCCTTGCCCGAGCCTCGTCCCCGCCTTACCCTGGAGGTCTGCGCTCCGGACGGAGCTATCCGCGAGTATGCGATCGGTCCGCACAATCCGCGCCTGCGCCCGCAGGATGTCGAACTCATGCACAAGCTCTGGCTCGACATCACAACCGATCCTCATTATGCGGGAGCGCACCATTACCATATCGTGGCGCTGGCTTTGGAAGAACTACAGCGCGAACTCGGCACCGAGCAGCGTGCTCAGCTACTGCAAAAACTGCAGGACGAGATGCACCGTTCCAAACCCAATTAAGTGTCAGCCCTGCAAGAGCGATTCCAGCGATGTTTTCAGTTGGCGATAACGAAACGGATATCCCGTAGAAATCAACTTACTGGCTTCCACTTTCTGGCTCCCGAGTAGCAAATCCTCGCCCATCTCGCCGAAAACCAACTTCACGGCAAACACCGGTAGAGGAAAAATCGCCGGACGCGAGAGCACGGTGGCCAGTATCTTGGCGAATTCTTCATTCCTGACCGGCCTCGGAGCGACCATGTTTACTGGACCCTGGATTAGGTCGTTCTTTAAAATGTGGTGGATCGCGCCCACCATGTCGCGCACATCAATCCAGCTCAACCATTGTTGACCACTCCCGGTTCGGCCACCCAGTCCCAACTTGAACGGCGGCAAGATGGCTCCGAGCGCTCCCCCTTTAGGACTCAGCACCACGCCGGTCCTTATATGCGCGGTGCGAATATCTGCTTGCACCGCAGGCGTAGTGGCTTCTTCCCAGTCCTGGCAGACTTCAGCGAGAAATCCCGCGCCCGGTGCGCTCTCTTCGCGCAACGATTCGTCTCCGCGGTTACCGTAATAGCCGATCGCCGAGCCGCAAACAAAAACCTGCGGTTTATCCTGCGCCTGGGCCAGAGCTGACGACAGATTGAACGTCCCCACCACGCGGCTATCGCGGATCTTCGCCTTCTTGGCCGCCGTCCATCGTCCGAAGATACTTTCGCCCGCCAGGTGAATCACAGCGTCGAATCCGGAAACTTTCTGGGGCGCCAGCGGAGCCGCGGGATCCCACGAGATCTGATCGTCGCCCTTTGCTGAGCCACGCACCAGCCGGATTACGGAACATCCATTTGTACGGAGGGACGGAAGGAGAGCAGCGCCAATTGGCCCGGACACACCACTTACAAGGATTCTGGAATTCATGACTCGCAACTCGTCACTCTACCAGTTCCGTGGATCATCAACCAAATCGCCAAGGCGCCCGTCTGCACACGGCTCGTGGAGCGGCGGACGCCCTCGTCCGGCCAGCCAGCACCGAACCGGCTCTTTCCACGGGCTATAATCCTACATGGCGAGCTTGCGCCAGCAGATCGCGACCACCGCTCTTACGCTCACGAAGTTCCGCGAGCTAATGAAGCGAATTCAGGAAAACCGTCCCCACGACGACCTGTCCATTGTCAAGAAAGCCTACGACTATTCGCTGAAACATCACGAGGGCCAGAGCCGCGCCTCGGGTGAACCTTATCTGGTGCATCCGCTGGAAGTCGCTCTGGTGCTGGCTGAGATGAAGATGGATCCGGTCGCCATCGCCGCCGGGCTGCTCCATGACTCAGTCGAAGACACCTCCGTCACCATTGTCGACATCCGCAAGGAATTTGGCGAGCAGGTCGCCCATATCGTCGAAGGTGTCACCAAGATCAGCAAAATCGATTTTGCCACGCGCGAAGAGGCGCAAGCTGAAAATCTCCGCAAGATGATGCTCGCCATGGTCGACGACATCCGCGTCGTGCTCATCAAGCTCGCCGACCGCCTGCACAACATGCGCACGCTCGAGCATCTACAGCCCGACCGACAACAAAAAATCGCCGAAGAGACGCTGGAAATCTACGCGCCCATCGCCCACCGGCTTGGAATGGGAAAAATTCGTGGCGAACTCGAAGATCTAGGCTTTCGTTTTCTCGATCCCGCCGGTTACGAGCAAGTGGAAAAAGCCGTCAACGCCCGCCGCAAGCAAGGCGAAGTTTTTCTCGCGAAGATGCAGCAGATCCTCAACGACAAGCTGAAAGAAGCGGGCATTCAGGCCAAAGTCGACAGCCGGATCAAGCGCCTCTTCAGCATTCATAAAAAGCTGCAGCGCCAGCGCATTTCGGTGGATCAGGTTTACGATTTATTTGCCATGCGCGTGATCACGCGCTCGTTGCAAGATTGTTACGCCGTACTCGGAATCATTCACAACATCTGGCGGCCCGTGCCCGGGCGCATTAAAGACTTCATCGCCATGCCGCGGCCCAACTTTTATCAGTCACTGCACACGTCGGTCATCACGGAAGATGGCACGCCTTTCGAAATCCAGATTCGCACCGAAGAAATGCACAAGATGGCCGAGGAGGGAATCGCAGCCCACTGGAAATATAAAGACGGCCCAGTCTCCGCGCAGGACGAGCAGCGCCTCGCATGGCTGCGCCAAGTGGTCGAGTGGCAGCGCGATGTCAGCGATCCCAACGAATTCCTTACCGCACTGAAAGTCGACCTTTATCCCGAAGAAGTTTACACCTTCACGCCGAAAGGCAAAGTTGTAGTGCTCCCGCGAGAGGCCACGCCGATTGATTTTGCTTATACCATCCACACAGAAGTTGGCCATACCTGCGTGGGCGCGAAGGTAAATGGCCGCATGGTGCCGCTACGGCACAAACTTCACTCCGGCGACATTGTAGAAATTCTCACCCAGGCCGGTCACAAGCCCAGCCGCGACTGGCTCGGCCTGGTCAAGTCGTCGCGCTCGCGCAACAAAATCAAGCACTGGCTCAATGTGCACCAGCGCGAGCGTTCCATTGAAATCGGACGAAAGGTAATCGAGAAAGAAGCCCGCAAGTATCGCATCGCGCTGAAAGAAATCAAAGATGAAGAGCTGCTGAAAGTCGCGTCCGGATACGGCCTTGGCAAAGTCGATGACCTCATGTCTGGCATCGGCTACGGAAAATATTCCGCACGCCAAGTGCTGGCCCGTCTTCTCCCCTCGGGTGCCACGCCTTCGATGGCTGGCGATATCGAAGCCGAAGGATTGAGTTCAAAGCCCGGCGCCATCGCCAGCGTCGTGCGGCGCGTGTTTGGTGATCATAACGCCATCATGGTCAAGGGCCAGGGCGATATGCTGGTCTACCGCGCACGCTGTTGTAATCCCATTCGCGGCGAAAACATCGTCGGTTATATCACTCGCGGCAAAGGAGTCGCAGTGCACGCAGCGAATTGTCCCAACGTGACAAACTTAATGTATGAGCCGGAGCGCCGCATCGACGTGGAATGGGCCCGCGACGAAAGCACGCCCACAGCTTATCCAGTCAAGCTCACTGTCTACTGCGACGACCGCTTCGGCATGCTGAAAAACATCACCAGCGTCATCGGCGACGCGCAAAGCAACATCCGCAACATCGGCGCACATACCGCCAACAGTCAAGCCAGCGTGGAGATCGTCCTCGACATCTCGGACCTTAAACATCTGGAACAAATCATGGTCGGCTTGCGAAAAATTCCCGGTGTGCATGAAGTGCAGAGGCTGCAGAAAATCTAAACCGGTCTCGCCTTGAATCTCACAGCGGAATATTGCCATGCTTCTTCGGCGGGTTCTTGTCGCGTTTGGTCTCTAGCATGGCCAAAGCCTG
>JBAWBG010000125.1:0-16243 GCA_049589695.1 Candidatus Sulfotelmatobacter sp.
CCAGTATCTGTGGCGCATGATGGGACGGAGCGGCCTGCAAAGGGGTGAGGCTCCGTTGGTTACGAATCTGGAAAATGCGTTTGCTCAGGCGACGAAGAAGTAATTTTCGTCTCGAATTAAGTTTTTCTTCCGGCGATGACGAGGCCCGCGCCCACGACCACTAGTACAACGCTGAGTGCGGGCGGAACTTTTTCGTCATGCTCAGTAGTGACTCCAACGTGTGCATCGCCCACGTTTAGCCCGTGATGCTCGGAGTGCGGCATTGGAACGAAGAACGAAACGATGCCCAGGATCAGCACTACTACTCCCGCTAAGGCCAGACCTCTCATATTGTTTCTCCCACTTAGAGTCGGCAAGACAGAAGCATTCGAGCCGTTGAAGCCCGGATGAGATGCCAGTCGTGGCGAAAAGGCTGTGAGCGAAAGAACAAAAGACAAACAAAGCCGCGGATTCTGAGGAACGACGGAAATGGCGGTGACCTATTTTCCGCTAGCCCTACGAATCCGCAGCTCGATTTCTAATTGGCGAAACCTTTTACGAACTCCACCACGCTGCGCAAGGCGATGCCTGATGGGCCTTTGGCGATCCATGGTTTCTGATCCTCCATCCAGGCGGTGCCGGCGATATCGAGATGAATCCATGGAGTATCTTCGGCGAACTCTTTCAGAAACATAGCCGCATTGATGGCGCCGCCCCAGCGTCCGCCGGTATTCATGATATCGGCGATCGTAGAACGAATCTGTTCTTTGTATTCGTCGTCCAGCGGAAGACGCCACATTTTTTCTCCGGCCTCGGCATTCGCTTTTTGCAGACGCTCGTAGATGGCGTCATCATTGGCGAAGGCGCCGACGTTGGCGTATCCCAGCGCGACTACAACGGCACCGGTCAGCGTAGCCGCATCGAGCAGATGGGTGCAACCGAGTTGGCGCGCGTAGTAGAGACCATCGGCGAGAACAAGGCGGCCTTCGGCATCGGTATTGATAATCTCAATACTCTTGCCGGACATGGCGATCTGCACGTCGCCCGGTTTCTGCGCTTTGCCTGACGGCATATTTTCAGTAGCGCACACGATGCCGATTACTTTCACTTTCGGCTTCAGCATGGCGATGGCGCGCATGGCACCAATCATGGTTGCGCCTCCTGCCATGTCGTATTTCATTTTCTCCATGCCATCGGCGGGTTTGATGGAAATGCCGCCGCTGTCGAAGGTGATGCCTTTGCCGACCAGACCGACTACTGGTTTGGCGGGAGCGCCCGCGGGCTCATAGGTCATCACGATCAGAGCGGGAGGCTCATCGGAACCCTGGGCGACGCTCCAGAAGGCGCCCATTTTTAGCTCTTTGATTTTGTCGGCGCCGTAGACTTCGCATTTCAATCCGACTTCCTGGCACATTTTTTTGGCGCGGTCGGCGAGAATGGTTGGGGTCATGCGATTCGACGGCTCGTTTACCAGGTCGCGAGTGAAGTTTTGCGACTCGCCGATGATCTGAGCTTCCTGAGCGGCTTTTTCAAGCGCGGCGTGGTTGGCTTTATCGCCTGCGACGATGGTGAGCGCATCGATTTTCTGATCTTTGCGATCGCTGCGATAGTAATCGGGATCGAAGTTGCCGACTAACGCGCCTTCGACGATCGCTCGCACCGCCTCTTCGGCGGGAATGCTGGGCGGAGCAATGAAAGCGAAACTGCGGAGCCCGCGCGCTTTCAGCGTGCGCACGGCTGCGCCGGCTATGCGGCGCAGTTCGTAGGCGGTAAATTGTTTTGCTGCGCCGCCGCTGATGAGCAGAAGGCGTTTGGCTTTGAGTCCGGCGGGCTTGTGCAATAAATTCGATTCAAACGGCTTGCAGGTCAGTTCGCCGCTCGCCAGCAAATCGCCGGCGGCAGATTGGACGGCGCCATCGCTAGCGGCGAGCTTGAGTTGCGATTTTTCTTTTTTGTCGGACGCAGAGTGATTCTTGGTGGAAGCGTCCTTTTCAGCGTGATCGAGCACAACGGCGACAAGGGATTCGGTTTCGAGTTCAGCAGGCGTGGTGAATGAGAGTGTGGTTTTCATAGAGGTAATAAAGTTGTTCCAGGGAACGTTCCAGTATCGTCGGGAAAAGGCTTGGAGCGCAAGCGGAGCGGCAGCTTGGTAGTGGCTCAATTGGAAACTTTCGAACCCACATCTCGAAGCCGTCATCCCGAAGGCCGGCGTATTTCGCGCCGGCTGAGGGATCTTGCGTGAGTTGTTCCGGCTTACTACACGCGAGATCCCTCACTACGCCTGAAAAGCGGCTCCGTTCGGGATGACACCCCGTACAGGCAACGGCATGAATTTCCAAACTGAGCTACTACCGCTAGCCTCAGTTCGCAGGGAACGAAGGAATCGTCCATGCGTTGGCGCTGGTGATGACGGGGCCGAAGGCCAGCGAGTGGCCGTCGGGAGAAGCCGTGAGCGCGAAAATATCCCAGCTGGATTTGAAGAGCGGCTTGGATGCACCGGTGAGGTCAGTGTGAACGATCGAACTTCCACGCGAAGAATAGCTGGCGAGAAACAGGCTCTTGCCATCGGCCGCCCATGCTACGGCAACCAATTCTGTCCACGGCATCACGGAGAACTTTTGCGGGGGGTCGCCATTCAAGGGAACGATTTGAACGTCGGCAACTTTATAGTCGAACACGGAGAGCGCGACGCGGCTGCCGTCGGGGGAAAGATCCCAACGGGTCAATTCTTTATTTGCCGGAACCTTGACTAGTTCCGCTTTTCGTCCCTGGACGGGATCGAAAGCGGAGAACGTAATCTGTGTGTCGTCGGCTTCGGCAAGAACGCAACTGCCCGGTGCATGCGGCGTGCAGCGAAAGCTGGGATAGCCTCCGGAGGTGTTGGTGGGATCATCGCCGTATGAAACAAAGGAATCCCCTTTCACGTCCATCACCGTTTCTGCCGGACCGCCGCCGATGGGAATGCGCATAAGTTTTCCGGAGTTGGGCTGCGCGGTTTCCGTTGTCATCGGCCATTGCAGATACAGCAGCCATTTGCCGTCGGGTGAGATTTGCGGCGCGCATTTTTCTTCCGAGCCGGTCACTATGGGTTCGGGATTGCGATCGGCCACTCCTTGTTTGTAGATATCGAAACTTCCGGCGAGATCGGAGTAGAAAAACACCGTCTTGCTGTCGAGCGACCAGCCGCCGGGCCAATCGACACGATCGTCGAGAGTAAGGCGCTGGGGAGTCTTCAATGCGCTTCCGCCGCTTTCCAGCTCGGCAACATACACATCGCTTTGCGCTTTATGATTTAGGAAGACAAGACGCTTGCCGTCCGTGGTCAATTCCGGATCGTTGAAGAAGAAACCGGTCCAATCGGTAAGACGCCGTGGATTTCCTTTGGCCTTGCCGGTTTCGGGATCGAAGCGCAGCTCCCAAAGATTGGAATCATACTGGTTGGGCGGCGGCTCGCGCAGAGAATAAATAAGACGTCCGTCTTGTCCCCAACTCCCATCGCTGAGCCGCGGGTTGGAAAGCATAATGACGGGATCGCCGCCTTGCGCATTACGGCTTTCCAGCACAACTTTCGGTTCGCCATTCGCGTTCCAAAGCCTGGCATAGGCGATTCGCTTGTCGTTGGCAAGCCAGGTCGGAAAGAAAATATGATTACCCGCTTCGTGCTTCATCCACTCTTTGGCGTTGCCGCCGTCGGCATCCATGAGCCAGACGCCGTGATTCACCGCGTCGCGAAAGACAATTTTCGTTCCGTCGCGCGAGAGCGACGCGTCGTGAGCGTCGTCCCGCAATTTTTTTAGTGTGGCTCCAATTACGGAGATCACCCAGATGCCTTGCTTCTCCTGCGCTACCGGACCGCTGACCAGCAATTTGGTCCCATCCTGGGACCATTCAATCCGCGCTCAACGAAAGCAGAAGGCGTCAGGGATGGGAAGCGACTGGGTCTCGCCCGTGCCGAGAAGCCGAAGATGTAAACCTTCGAGATCGGCGTAGAGAAGATATTTTCCATCCGGAGAAACGGATGTGACCGCGACTGGATCCTCGGAAGAGTTAGCGGTGAGTTGCTGCGGTTTTAATTCAGCTTGAGTGTAAGGCTGTTGCTTGGTGAACCATCCGGCAAAATAGCCGCCGGCCAAGACAGCAACGACCGCAACAGCGAATACTGTCGCGGCAATCAGCGGCCATCTTCGCGACTTCGATTGCCGCTGCGGTACCGCCGCAACCGAACCGGAAACTGCCGCGATTTTCGAAGACTGTGTGTCCCGCTTCAGGCGGTGCAAGTCAGCGCGGAGATCGGCGGCGGTTTGATAACGCAGCGTGCGATCTTTCTCAAGGCATTTGTTGATCACCGACTCGAGCTGTGCCGGAAGATCGGGATTGAAGCGGACGGGCGCGGTCGGCGGCTTGTTCAGTATGGCATCGAAAATAATCGCGGAAGTGTTTCCGGTAAAGGGCTGACGTCCGGTGGACATTTCGTACATCACAGCGCCAAAGGAAAATAAATCGGTGCGCGCGTCCAAGTCTTCGCCGCGAGCTTGTTCGGGAGACATGTAGGCTACAGTTCCCACGGTGCTGCCGGGGCTGGTGAGATTGGCGTCAATGGCCATAGTCGGCAACGATCCGCCAGCAGGCTCGAATTGCGGCATGGGGCCGCTGGAAACTTTGGCAAGTCCGAAGTCGAGAATTTTGGCTTGGCCGCGTTTGGTCAGAAATAAATTTGCCGGTTTTAAATCACGATGGACGATCCCGGCGGAGTGCGCCACATCGAGTGCGTCGGCTACCTGGGCGGCGAAGTCCACGACTTGCTCAACCGGAATTGGTTTCCCCTCGATCCGGTACTTTAGCGTGGTGCCTTCCAGGCACTCCATGACGATGTAGAGACGGTTCTCGTACTCGCCGATGTCGTAAATGGTGCAGATGTTGGGATGGTTCAGCGCCGATGCGGCGCGAGCTTCGCGCTGGAAGCGTTCGCGGGCTTGTGGATTCTGGGCTAGATCTTCAGGAAGAAACTTGAGCGCCACGCGGCGCCCCAGGCGCTCATCTTGAGCTTCGTATACCACGCCCATTCCGCCACCGCCGAGCTTTGACACAATGCGGTAATGGGAGATTGTCTGTCCGAGCATTGGCGGCAATGGTAACAGACGCGGGCGCGCGACCAAAAGTCCGACTTTTGCGACTGCTTTCGGGAACTATTGGACGGGCTCCTGCGTAAGTTTCAACGGGTGACGCTGTCCGACCGCCTGCGGTATGATTCCATCCCATGGTCGGAACAGGGGTTGGTTCATGAAGATTCGGTGGGTGATCGTGTTGTTTCCAGTGATATCCGTGGTGGTGCTGTCTCTGCTGGTAAAGGAACACGCGGCGAAGGCGGCTGCACCGCAGAAAACGGAAACAGCAGTAGCGGCGCCGGCCAGGAGTGCGGACGCGAACGGCTCGCTCACGATTCCTGACACAACGCTGGCCATCAATTCGGACAAACCGATGTCGCAGCGCGTGGTCCACTATGAGATCGACGCGAAATACGATGCTGCGAGCCATACTGTCAACGCGAGCGAGGTGCTTACTTATCACAATCTGACCGGACAGGCGCTCGATCATTTTCCGTTTCATCTTTACCAGAATGCCTTTCAGCCGAACTCGACGTTCGTGCGCGAGGCCAAAGTCGCCGGCAACCGGGACACCAGCTACGACAAGTGGGAGACCAAGGAATACGGATCGGAAGACATCAACAGTATTGAGGTGATCGGTCAGGGCGATCTGACCTCGCGGCTAAAGTTTATCCAACCGGACGATGGCAACAAGGACGATAAGACTGTGGTTGATCTGCCGCTGGCAAAGCCGATCCCCGCGGGCGGATATGTTCAGTTCAAGATTTCTTTTCAGACTAAGTTTCCCGAGACGCAAGCGCGGTCGGGCTGGAAACGCGATTTTGTGCTGGGCGGACAATGGTTTCCGAAAGTTGGTGTTTGGTGGCATGGCGCTTGGAATTGCCATCAGTACCACGCAATGACGGAGTTCTTCGCCGACTTCGGAGTGTACGACGTCAAGCTGACGGTGCCGCAGTATGAGGTCGTCGGGGCTAGCGGTGTGAAAATCGGCGAGGCAAACAATCCTGACAAGACGAAAACGGTTACCTATCACGGCGACGACATTCACGATTTCGCATGGACGGCCAGCCCGCGTTACAAAGTAAAAGAAGACGGCGTTTTCCAAGGGCAGATGGGGCCGGTGCAGATGCGCATCCTGATGCAGCCGGCGCACTGGAGCCAGGTGGGGCGGCACGAAAAAATTCTGAAGGAGTCGCTGGAACATTTCGAAAACTGGTACGGGCCCTATCCCTATAAGACGATCACGCTGGTCGACCCCGAACCGGATTCGGCGGCGGGCGGAATGGAATATCCCACATTTATTACCGGCGACACCAGTTGGTTCATGCCGGAAGGATTGCACTTGCCCGAGCTCGTCGTGGAACACGAATTCGGGCACCAGTACTGGTACGGCATGGTGGCGACCAATGAATTTGAAGATGCCTGGATGGACGAGGGTATTAACAGCTATACGGAAGTGAAGGTACTGGATTCGATTCTGGGTAAGAACACTTCGATTTTGAATTTGGCTGGCGCCACGCTGGGCGAGCGCGAAGAGCAACGGCTCGCCTACATTGGTGCAGCCGACCTCGATCCTATCGCGCAAAAGGCTTACGACTATTACAGCTTCAACTCCTACGGCGGCGTGACTTATGGCAAGACTGCGAGCGTGCTGCTGACGCTCGAAGGCATTATTGGCGAAGACACCATGGCCAAGGCGATGCACGTCTACTTCATGAAGTATCGCTTCACCCATCCCACCAAAGAAGATTTCCTCAAAACGATTGAGGATGTTTCCGGAAAGAATCTACGCTGGTACTTCGATCAGGCGATCTACGGCTCGCAGGTGATGGATTACAAGTTGCTGAAGATCGAATCTTTCCCGGTGAGCTGGTACGAAGACAAGAAGAACGCGCCAAAGAAGGATGACAAAAATACCGTCTATCGCTCCTACGTCTGGCTGCAGCGCAAAGGCGATTTTGTCATGCCGGTGGATGTGGAGATCAAATTCGATAACGGCGAAAGAATCCGCGAGCACTGGGACGGGGTGAGCCGTTGGACGAAGTTCATGTACGAGAAAAAAGCCAAAGTAAAGTCGGCGGAGATTGATCCGGAACACAAAATCCAGATTGATCGCAACGATTTCAATAACAGCTACACTGCGGAAGGGCACGGAAAGCCGGCGCGCAAGCTGGCGAATTATTGGCTGTTTATGACGCAATGGCTAGGGCAGGCGCTGGCCTGGTGGGGAGTTTAGAACCGGCTCGAGTGCAAGCGCGGGCGATAAGAATCGGGGCAGAGACGCAAGGTAGAGCAACAAGGTTTGTTAAGCGGCGGGTGGGATCGGGTGACGCGCAACAAGCGTTACATCGTCTGGTTCTATGTGTTGAATCTTGCGCTGGCGTGGCTGGGAGCGGCGGCATTCAGCAATCAGCTACACGATTACCTCGACCACAGCTTATTGTCGCAACGACTGGTGCACGGATTCGATGTTGGAGTGCTGGTCGAGATGTTTGTGCAACCCGAATTTGGTCCTACTCACGCCGCGCGGGCTTCGGGGCTGCACTTTGCTTTGATTTTTTTCTTCGCCACTGCGCTCTTCTTGCCCGGAGTGCTGCAAGGCTATGCCTCCACCTACCATTTGCCGCGAGAGGACTTTTTCCGCGCCTGCGGACGAGTCTTATGGAGATTCATCAGGCTGATGATCGTGGCGGGAATTGTGATGGGAGTGGTGGCTGCGGCGCTTTTCGGCCTGCATAGCGTTGTCGAAAAAAAGGCCCTGGAGAGCACGCACGAGCTGCTTTTGTTTGAAGTACGCGTGGTCGACATGATTATCATCTTTCTGGTGATGACAGCGTTGCGTATCTGGTTTGATCTGGCGGAAACGGATGTGGTGCTCAGCGATCAACGCGTGGTGCGCAGATCGATTGCGACGGGCTTCAGGCATATGTGGCAAGATCTGGGACGGCTGGTTGGAAGCTATGTAGTGACCACGATTGTGGCGGCGATCGTGCTCGTGGTAGGGCTCTGGGCGTGGATGAAGTTGGTTCCGCAGGCCAGCGTCCTCGGAGCGTTTTTGGTCAGTCAGTTCATGCTGCTCCTGTTGTTGATTCCGCGCTTCTGGCAGCGCGGGGTAGCTGTCACCTACTACTTGCAGAATATGGTCGAGCCGGTCGTGATCCAACCGCTCACGCCGGCGCCAGTTTCGGTGCCAGTGGTGAGTGAGCCGAGTTCCGCTCCGGTAATTTCTCCTCCTTCGCAGGAGCCGCAAGGGGCGTAGCTTTCTGAATGATTTCTGTAATGTTCGTTCGATCCTGACTAGATTATGACGATTGTGATGCCGCGATTGCCGCGGCCGAGGTCGGGATCGGCCTTGAGGTCGTTATTGGACTGTAGAAGTTTCCAGGTTGCTTCCTCCGACTTCGACCAGTTCTCGCCGAAGATGCAGCCGCGAATCTGACCACTTTGAACCATCTCTATGAGGCGTTTTTGTACGGCGATGCGAATATCTCCGCCAGCCCCGGTCGAACCGTAGCCGTGAATCAGCTTAAGAAGTGTGTGCTTACTCTGGCGTGCCAGGGCAAGTTCGCGGTTCATGCGCTGGAGAGCCTCGGGGACCTCGGGCATGTCGGATTTGAGGATTACGGTTTTGATGGGTCAACCTGCTGGGCGATCATACGCCGCTTCGCGGGTTTGGCAGCAACGGCAAATTTCTGGACCGCGATTCGGCGCTGCGGGCTGATGGCAAATTCCTCGGCGATACTGCCGCCTTCGGAATGACAAGGCTGTGGCGCATCCGCCCAATCATTCCAAGCGATTGAACGGTGGGCTGGGCCCCTGTGAATTGCCGGGCTTTGACGGCTGGACAGCCGAGGGCGGCTGTCCTCACATAAAACTTTTATGCCTTCCGGCTTCGGCTGATGGCTTCCCGCGCTTCTTTATCCGCGGTGCGGCGGCGTTCGGTTTCGCGTTTGTCCCAGAGTTGTTTTCCTTTGGCCAGGGCTAGTTCAACCTTCACTTTGCCGTTCTTGAAATACATTCGGACGGGAATGAGGGTGAGTCCCTTTTGCTGCGTTTTACCGATGAGCTTGCGGATTTCTTCTTTGTGCATGAGTAGTTTGCGGGTGCGCAGGGGAGCATGGTTGTGAATGTTCCCGTGTTCGTAGGGGCCGATATGGGCATTCAAGAGCCAGAGTTCGCCGTCCTTGACCAAGCCGTAAGAATCCTTCAGGTTAGCCAGGCCGCCGCGTACCGATTTGGCCTCGGTTCCGGTTAAAACCACACCACACTCAAATTTTTCCAGCAAGAAGTAGTTATGGGAAGCGATCCTATTAACGGCGGCGTCCCGCTGGCCGGAGGCGGTGGGATCGCGCCGGGGGGATTTCTCCGCACTGGGTTTGGTCTCGTGTGTGGATTGTCGCGGCATGTTTAGAGTGGTGGCCTTATCTTAGCGCGAAATGCGGCGGGCGAAATACGGCGTCCGGGTGCCTGACACTGGATTCCGGACCCAGCTGGCCAGTCCTTACCCACTGGGGCTAAGACCAAAGAGTGTAACTGCCGTGCGTGCAATGACATGGGGAGGCGCAAAGGCCGATGCTATAATCGCTGCAAAAGCATCATTATTTGTGCGTCGAGAAGGTCGCCGGAAGTGGGCCGTTGGGGCGATTACTGCCTGTCCCGCGAAGATTTCCGGCAAAGATTTTGAGACGAGGACTGTCGAATGAAACGTCTGATGCCTGCGGCGGTTGCGCTGCTGGTTCTGGTTGTCATACTCCCCGCGATTGCCGATAAGGCCAAGACGATTTACGAGAAGGCTCAGGACGCCGAGGCGCGCCAGAACTACGAAGCCGCTTACGATCTCTACAAGCAGGCTTATGACTTGAAGCCGAAAGATTTGCGCTACCGCGCATCGTTCGAGCGCATGCGTTTCAAAACCGCCGCCACGCTTGTCCATCAAGGCCAGGTGCTCCGCGACCAGGGCAAACTCCAGGAAGCTCTGGCTGACTTTCAAAAAGCGGCGCTGATCGACTCCTCGCTGTTCATTGCGCAACAAGAGTTGAAGAAAACTCTGCAGATGATCAATGACAAGGAAAATCCTCCGCCGCAAGCCGCAGGTCCTCCGGGCAGCCTGCAACGGAAGATCAATGAGGCAGGCGGTCCAGTAGAGTTAGCTCCCATCTCGAACACCCCCTTAACAATCAAGGCTACGGACGACAGCAAGGTGATTTATGAAACCATCGGCAAAATCGCCGGAATCAACGTCCTGTTCGATCCGGATTACACTTCCCGCCGGATTAAGGTCGAGTTGAATGGAGTGACGCTGCAAGACGCGCTGGAGATTACGGCGCTGGAGTCGAAAACCTTCTGGCGCCCGGTGACTTCAAATACGATTTTTGTAGCCCAGGACAATCCTGCGAAGCGCAAGGAATTGGAACAGAGCGTTCTAAAAACTTTTTATCTGCAGAATCTTTCGCAGCCTACTGAGTTACAAGATGTGGTGAACGCGATTCGAGCCGTGCTGGATGTGCAAAGAGTGCAGCAATTGCTCTCGCAGAACGCGCTGGTGGTTCGAGGCACGCCCGACCAAATCGCGCTGGCGGAGAAATTGGTTGAGGATTTGGATAAGGCGCGGCCGGAAGTGGTCGTCGACATCGCAGTCTTGCAGGTGAGCAAAGACAAGTCGCGGACTTTGGGACTAAGTCCGCCGACCAGCGCCACGGTCACTCTGCAGAGCAATCTCAACACCTCCACTACTACAACGACGAATACAACGGGGACTACGACCCCCACTACCACCAGCCCCACCGGACTCGAGTTGAACACTCTGGGCAACCTGAATGCGACCGATTTTCAAGTGTCGATCGGAAGTGCGAATCTGTCAGCTTTGATGAACGATACCGACACGAAGATGCTGCAGAATCCACAGGTGCGCGCTCTGGATAACCAGAAGGCGACGCTGAAGATCGGCGAACGCGTGCCGGTAGCGACTGGTTCATTCCAGCCTGGAATCGGTGGTGTTGGTATTAACCCACTGGTGAATACCCAGTTCCAATATCTTGATGTTGGTGTCAACATCGACGTTACGCCGCACGTGCATTCGGACCGGGAAGTGACTTTGAAGATCAGCATGGAGATTTCGTCGGTGGTCAGCCAGGCCAGCATCGGCGGCATCAGCCAGCCCATCATCGGCCAGAAAAAAGTGGAACACGAAATCCGCCTAAAGGATGGGGAATCAAGCCTGATTGGCGGAATCATGGACGATTCGCAGACGAAGGCACTGACGGGCATTCCGGGGTTGGCGCAGATTCCAATCATAAAGTACCTTTTTGGCCAGGTAACGCAGGATAACGAGCAGGACGAGACGATCTTCGCCATCACTCCGCATATTATTCGGGGAACCACCCTGAGCGAGTTAAACCAGCGGGCCATCGATATTGGGACCGCAAACGTGGTGCAACTGCGCGAGGTGAACCATCCGATTCCGACTACACCTGGGGGACAAGAATCGCCGAATCAGACGCCCGGGGCGCCGGCGCCTGCGAATCCAAACCCAGGTCAGCAGCCTAACCCCGCGCCGGGAACGCAGGGAAGCGCAAACTTCCTTTTCGATCCGGGGCAGATTACAGTTAAAAAGGGGAACACGTTCGTTGTGAATCTATTGATGTCCGGCGCGCAGAACGTGTATTCCGTGCCGGTGCAAATGAATTACGATCCGTCGAAACTGCAGTTGGTGAACGTCTCGAATGGCGGATTCCTCTCGCAGGATGGGCAAGCCGTTGCTCTGGTGAAACGCGAAGATCCGGCTGGAACCTTGCAGATTACGGCGGCCCGGCCGCCGGGGTCAGGCGGAGTTTCGGGACAGGGAGCCGTGCTCACGCTGACATTTGAAGCGAAAGCAGAAGGACAAACTCCGCTGACCATCACCCGGGGTGGAGCGCGCGATCCTGGCTTGCAGGCCATCACAGTGAACGGCGCGCAAGCGTCGGTGACCGTGCAATAGCCGCTTTGGTGAAGAGCACTTTTTGAAGAGTAGAAGATGAAGCTAAGTAGATTTTGCAGGAGCATGAGGACGAAGCCCGAACGTGGGTTCACGCTCCTGGAACTGATTATTGCGACCACCATCTTGTTGATCCTGTCGACCATGGCCGTACCCATGGCTCGTCTCAGCATCAAGCGGGAAAAGGAGCGTCGGCTGCGGGCCGATCTGTGGGAAATGCGCGACGCTATCGACCGTTATAAGATCGATGCCGACCGCAACGCCTTTCAGACCAAAGTGGATAGCCAGGGCTATCCTCCGGACCTGGAAACGCTGGTAAAGGGCGTAGACGTGCAAGGAAAAAAGGTCCGGTACCTGCGCAAGATTCCCATCGATCCCATGACCGGTACCACGGAGTGGGGCATGAGATCGATGCAGGACGATCCGGATTCCGATTCATTCGGTGGACAGAGCGTGTTTGACGTTTACACCAAATCGCAGGACGAAGCGCTCGACGGCACAAAGTATAAGGACTGGTAAATGGTAAGCAGATTAAAAACCCGCGGCAGTTCCGGCTTCACTCTGCTGGAAATGATGATCGTGATCAGCATCATGGTCATCCTGATGTCGATTGCGCTCCCCATTTATAACCAGTCGGTGGTGCGTTCGCGCGAGGCTGTGATGCGCCAGGATTTGTTCGAGTTGCGGTCGCTCATCTCGCAATACACTCTCGACAAACAGAAAGCGCCGCAATCGCTGGACGATCTGGTGACCGCGGGCTACATCAAGATCGTTCCCAACGATCCGATGACCAATCAGCCGAACTGGGAGGTGGTTCAGGAAGATGTTCTGTTAGCTGTGGATCAGCAGGATCCCGGAATCAGCGATGTGCACTCGGCATCGAGTGCGAGTGGCAGCGACGGAACCGCCTACAGCACATGGTAGCCACCGCTCTCGTAAAATCCAATCTTCCCATCTCGTCTTTTGTGCCTGCTATTCGCTCGGGCCCGCATAACGCTGCGGAGCAGGAAGAAGTACAGCTCCGCTGACAGCAATCGAAAATGTTTTCTCCGCGGATATGCCATCGAGGCCTTCGGCGGTGGAGCGCACTTTGTAACTTCCTGCAGCAGTGAAGGTATGAGTGAGGCTCGCGCCATCGGCGACTACCCCATCGCCGAAATCCCAATGATAAGCGAGTGCAGGAACACCATCCCGGGAAGCGGTGCTGGAGAACTGCAGCTCTTCTCCAATTTTTGCCTGAGACGGTACTTGATAGGTAATCGAAGGTGCTGCAGCAGGAATCGACGTGTCAATAATCTTAATCAGCCTGACTGAGTGCGCGGGTTGATTCTCCACTCGAAAAGTCTGGTGCTCCATCGAGTGGGGCTTCTCCGCGTCAAACACATCAACTAACTTGTATGAATGGCTGGCGGAAAGATTCAGATTGGAAAAAGTGAAAGAATGAGAGTTAGTCTGCTCCGTCCAATTGAAGACTGCCAGAATGGATTGACGCCGATCTTCGTGCAGCAGAAAAACGCTCGGTTGTTCATCTTTTTCTGTATAAGTCAGAAGGTCTATAGGCAACGAGACGCGCCCGAGTTTCACCATTGCCAGCAGGTCGGGATTCTTTACCAGCGCTAAACGCTCTGCATCACTGCCCAAAATTGTCAGGTCGTCGCCGATTTCAAACATTCCTCCGGAAACCGCCGCCAGCGCAATCGAGACCTGAGCCTCGTCCAAAGTAAGCGGAGCCTGAATCGTTCGCTCCTCCAGCAGTTGGCGGGAAACGGTGAAGGCGTCCGGATCATCGATGAAAAAATTGCGATGCATGTAGTATCGCGCCGCAATCCCGGGCTCAGCTTCCTTGCTGCGCAGAAACGCATGACCTGTATCCTGCGATACGCGGCCTTCATCCACCAGCCCGACAGGATTCAACATCGGACTGCCGTCTTTATCGAGGAGCACATTTTCGCCAACCGCCTTGCGGATGATCTCAAGGCCGATTCGCTGCGCTTCCAGCGCTGTGGTGTTCGGGCGATGGTAATAACCCTCGATCGCCGTGTTGTCCATGAAGTCGAGCTTAATGTAGCGTGCGCCCCACTCCCGGACCAGAGTGCGATACGTCTGTCGAAGATATTCCTGCGCATCCGGATTCGTAACGTCGAGGACGAACAGCCGTTCGCCTTGTACCTCTTCGGCGGTTCCAATTGAAATCGGATCGCCATGCGCATTGTGCACCAGCCAATCTTTATGATGCTCGTAAATCCATGCCCGCTCGCCGACGTCAAAGGGTGCCGTCCAAATTCCTACTTTCAATCCTAATTGGCAGACGCGGTGAGTCACATCCCACATGCCGTTTGGAAATTGAGATGCATTGGGCGTGGCATATTCGCCGCGCGAATATCCGTAACCCAAGTCGAAATGAAAATAATCGTAACCCAAGGCCTTCAAATGCTCGGCGAGCCATTGCGCATTGGTGAGTGCTGCGCCCTGCGTGATTTTTGTGTAGAAGGCTGTCCAACTCCACCAGCCCAGCATATTCTCGCCAGCGATGCGGCTGTGATGCAATTCTCGAATCGCAGCGCCATAGTTCTCGAGTTGCGAGTGGTAGTCTTTTCCCGCGGCAAACGTCACACGTTCAGAAGTGATGGATTCACCTGCGGCAAGCGGGACGTTTAATTCGATCAAGTTTTCCGCAGGCCCTTCTCGCAGGCCCGATTCTGGATCGGTGGCCTGTATCTCTGTAGTTCCCGTGGAGTCGACCGTGAACGAGGCGATGCCAGGGCTACTGGGTGAGGACGATTGGGTTTGCAAATGAATAATGGTGAGAAAGCGGTTGGAAGTGAGAGCTCCAAGAAACAAACTCTGTCCGCTCTCGCGATTGTAGATAAGTTGGCTCCCCACGGCGCGGTGCATTCCCTGAGGAGCTTTTCCTAAATCATAAATCTGTAAGGGAGGCCAGTCCTCGCTGAAACTGTCTGAAAGAACTCGATCCAAATTCTGCGGGCCGTCCAGATCGACGATTTTGTTTCCCACGGCCTCGACGCTTCGAATACTTTGAATCGTCACCGCGTTGGCCGTCTGATTTTCAACCTTGACTTCAATCGTACCGAAGGCTCTGTCATCGTAAATTTGTAACGTATATGCGAGATTGGGTAAATTCGAAATTCCGGACGAATTGACCGTAATTTTCTTGCCATGACCGAGAGCATCTTCAAACGTCGTTTGAGATATTTCATGTTTTGGATAATCTGTCGATCGAACCCACTTGTGATCGATCTCCACCGCTACCCTCGCGTGAATAATGCCGCGGCCGCCGGCTCCTGTTTGAATCTCGTAAGTGCCGTCGCTTGCCCGAACCGCCACAGACAATCCTTGAGGATTAGCAATTACTTGAGATGTCATAGCGGGGCTGACCAAAATCAGGAAGCAGGGCATCAAGAGCCTGGCGATCTCCACGCCGCGAATCCTGCTGACCAAAGTTTTGTGGGATCGAAAACCACGAAAAATATTTCCAATCATGAATTCCTTCCGTTATCCTCGAGATCTTAATTTCCCCTCATGCAGAATACGGGCGGCGGTTGAAGGGCCACGTCGCTTTCCATTTGGCCCAGATGAAGAAAACCACAACTCCAGTTAACAGCGTCAATAATCCAATCTCGATATAAAGCCAGCCCGAGGTCAGAAAAACGTATGCCCAGCCAAAGAACGCAATGACCATGGGGACCGGATAAAGCCACATCTTGTAGGGGCGCGCGCTGTCGGGAAGCTTTCGCCGCAGCAGTGGAACAGCAAATAGTTGTCCAAGAAACTGCACCAGAATTCTGGTCGTGATCAAGGCGCTGACAAGCTGATCAAGTTTAAGGAAGGCCAAAGCAATCGATACACCACCCAGAACCAGAAGCGAAACCTGCGGGTAGTTTTTTGTGGGATGCAGCTGTGCAAAAGGACGGAAGAAGTAGCCGTCGATGGCCGCCGCGTAAGGAATTCGCGAATAACCGAGAAGAAGCGCGAAAACAGAGCCGAAGGCCGACCACAAGATCAGAATTGTTACTCCGATCGCCGCGCGCCGGCCGTAAAGGTGCTCCATGAAATCGGAAGCGATGAAATTGGAATGAATTGCTTCGCGCCACGGCACCACTCCAATGATGGCAAGATGCAGTGCCAGATATCCTACGCAGCAGATGGCGAGCGAAATCAAAAT
>JBAWBG010000126.1:0-26982 GCA_049589695.1 Candidatus Sulfotelmatobacter sp.
CTTGAAGAGTACTGTGTCTGACAATTTCGGTAACGCTTCGGCTCTTTGCTTAAGTGCCGAGTCTCGGGTTTTCAAGACACTAGAGTTTCAGGAGAATCGACAAGCATGTTTTGTGCCGGTTGTGGAAACAACGTCTCGATGGGTGAGAAATTCTGCAGAGTATGCGGGAAGGAAGTTTCGGCAAACCCAGTTCAGGCTCCTGTTCTTGCGCCCGCCGCTGAAGGCACGATTTTCCCGGCACAGACCAGCGGCAAAGCGGTCGCCAGTTTCATTTGTGGTCTTTTTCTATTCGCTTTTCCCTTGTCGATTTTGGCGGTGATTTTCGGGCATCTCTCCGTCTCCGAGATTCGCAAAAGTGCCGGCCGGCTTAAAGGCGAAGGAATCGCGATCGCTGGGCTGATCCTGGGCTACCTTGGATTAGCGATTATCCCGTTGATCCTGATCATTGCCGCGATTGCAATTCCGAATCTGTTGCGCGCCAGAATGGCGGCGAACGAATCCTCCGCGGCATTTTCAGTGGGGAGAGTGGTACGCGCAGAAGTTGCATACTCCTTTTCGCATCCTCAGTCCGGTTATACCTGCAGGCTTTCCGATTTGGCCGAAGCAGGGTTGATCGATTCTCGCTTGGCTAGCGGGCAAAACAATGGATATGCTTTTGAATTGCTCGGCTGCCGCGCAGCCAACGATGCAGGGGCAAACAAAGAGTATCGGGTAGTCGCCTATCCCGTAGTTCGGGCTCAAACTGGTACGAGGGCTTTTTGTTCCGATGAATTGGCCGTCGTAAAGTTTGATCGAACCGGCTCGGCTCAAGATTGCATTGCAAGCGGCACGACCTTGCAGTAAGTGGCATCACCAGTAACCAGCCTAAACCTTGGACGCACCGGAGGGAGTCGAATGTTCTGCACGCAATGCGGGGCGAATAATGCGGACAATGCGACGGTTTGTGTACAGTGTGGCAGGAATTTAGAGCAGACTCCGCAGGCCGTGCCGCCGCTTGCGACGACGCCTCAGGCCGCTGCAGTCGACGTTCCCAACTATCTGGTCTTCGCGATTTTGGCTACCGTTCTTTGTTGTCTTCCGGCGGGCATACCGGCCATCGTCTATGCCGCCCAAGTCAATGGCAAGTTGCAGTCCGGGGATATTGCGGGAGCGCGGGCCGCTTCCAACAACGCAAAAATGTGGTGCTGGATTTCGTTGGGGCTGGGACTGGCGTTTTGCTTGATCTATGGCCTCATCATGGTCGTGGGAATCATGAGACACATGAACCGTTAACAATCGCGTGAACCGTTGGAAAGCTTCGCCAAAGATACGGACACACCAAAGTACTCACGCAAGTGTGGTGGCAGAAGCCAGTTCCTTTACCGAACGGAATTTGAATTCTTTCTCCCGGACGATAAGGAGACAAACTACCAGATTTGACGGTGTATGATTCCCAGCCGGAGGGGCAGAATGCGATTCACTCGAGGATCGAAATTGCTTTATTTCGTGGCGGTGGCAGGCGTCAGCGTCGCCAGCAGCGTGGCGCTCGCGCAAACCGGTTCGACTCCTTTAAGCCAAACGGTACCACAGACTTTCCAGTTGATCCCCAGCCTGGACAAAGATCTGATGGATACGGCCGCCGATCCCTGTGTTGACTTTTACCGTTACGCCTGTGGTAACTGGAGCAGGCTGCATCCGATCCCCAACGATTCTCCTTATTCCGACCAGTTCTACAATCTCGATCAATATAACCGTCAGGTGTTGCACCAAATCCTCAATACCGCATCGACGCCCAGCAATGCGCGTGACGCGAATACACAGAAGATTGGAGATTATTACGCGACTTGCTTGGACGAAGCCGAGATTCAAAAGAGAGGCATGGCGCCACTGCAACCTGAACTGAACCGCATTAAGGCGCTCTCCAGCAAAGATCAGCTGCCAGAACTGCTGGCACATTTTCAACTCATCAACGTGAATGCATTTCTGGGATTCGGCTCGCAGCAGGACTTTAAAGATGCTACGCGGGAAATTGCCGTGGTATCGCAAGGCGGGCTGGGGTTGCCGGAAAAAGACTATTACTTGCGTACGGGAGAAAAAGACGAAGAGATCCGCAAGCAATACGTGCAGCATGTCGGCAATATGCTGAAGCTCCTGGGAGCGAGTGAGGCGCAGGCGTCCGGCGATGCACAAGCCATCATGAAGCTGGAGACCGCGCTGGCGAAAGTATCTCTGGATATAACCTCGCAGCGCGATCCGCACAACATTTATCACGTGATGCCGGACAGCGGATTGCAGGCGCTCACGCCGACTCTGAATTGGGAACACTTTTATCCGGGAACCGGCGCGCCGCAATTCCAGGAAATCAATGTGGCCGAGCCGGACTTCTTTAAGGGCCTGAACCAGGTGATTGCGAAAACGGATTTGCCGACCATCAAGGCGTATCTTCGCTGGCAATTGGTGCGCTCAGCTCCGGGTACGGTTTTGCCCAAGGCGCTGGATGAAGAAAAATTCGATTTCGACGGACGTAAATTGGTGGGCATTCCTGAGCAGGAACCACGCTGGAAGCGTTGCGTAAGCAGTACGGACGGGGCATTGGGCGAGGCGCTGGGCAGAGTGTACGTGGAACAGAAATTTCCAGCGGCCAGCAAAGAGCAGTCGTTACAGATGATTCATGATGTCGAAGCGGCCTTGGGCAGAGACATTGAGAGCTTGGAGTGGATGAGTCCAGAGACCAAGAAACTAGCGGAAGAGAAGCTGCATTTGATCGCCAACAAGGTCGGGTATCCGAACAAGTGGCGCGACTATTCTACCTTGACAGTTGAGCGGGGAGATGCGATGGGAAACAGCTTCCGCGCGGCTGAGTTTGAATCTCATCGCCAACTGGCGAAGATTGGCCAGCCGGTGAATCGCGATGAGTGGGAGATGTCGCCGCCCACCGTCAATGCCTATTACGATCCCAGTATGAATGACATTAACTTCCCTGCCGGGGTATTGCAGTCTCCATTTTTCGATCCGTCGGCGGCGGCTGCGTTGGATTATGGCCACATTGGCCTTTTCATGGGTCACGAAATCACTCACGGATTCGACGATCAGGGGCGGCAATTCGATGGTCATGGCAATCTTCACGATTGGTGGACGAAAGAGGATGCCGATAAGTTCACGGAGAAGGCGCAGTGCATAGTAAACGAATACAGCCAGTTCAGCGTGGGCGACACGAAGATCAACGGCAAACTCACGCTGGGCGAGAATACGGCCGACAATGGCGGCATGCGCCTGGCCTACATGGCATTCCTGGCTCATGCCGCAACGCAGGAACTCGATCTGAATAAGAAGACGGCCAGCGGATATACGCCGCTGCAGGAACTTTTTCTAGGATTCGCGCAGGATTGGTGCGCAGTATGGCGTCCCGAACTGGAGCGACTGGTCGCAACAACCGATCCGCATTCGCCGGACCGCTTCCGCGCCAATGGAGTTCTGGTTAATATGCCGGAGTTCGGCAAGGCCTTCGGCTGTAAGGCCGGACAGCCCATGGTTGCGGTTAAGGCGTGCAGAGTTTGGTAGTAACAGGTTTACACGTCGGAATCCGGCCAGCTTTGCATAGAATCTGATAATATGATTCTATGAAGACGAATTTTATTAGCGTTACGGAAGCGGCACGGAATTTCGCCGACTGCGTCAACCGCGCTCACTACCAGAATGTCACTTTTGTCCTCCTCAGGAATGGCGCTCCTTTGGCGCGGTTGGTGCCGGACAAGGCAAGAGTTTGCTCGGGTCGGGACTTCGCCGAAGTGTTAGCTGGTGCTGAGTTACCGGATAAGATCGGACGCGCCTGGCACCGTGACCTACAGACGGCGCGGCGAAAGCTCAAACCAGCGGTCGACAAGTGGTAATCGTCCTTGATGCGGATGTCGTAATTGGTGGGGAAAAGGGTATTTTCGATCTGAGGAGTTGGGTCGCATCGCTGCCCGACGATCAGTTTGAAATCGCCGCTGTCACGATAGCGGAACTTTGGCATGGCGTAGAGCGCGCCGTCGAGCCACAAAGGTCGAAACGTCGACGATATCTGGAGACTATTGTAAGCGCGCTACCAATCGTTCCCTACACCGAGCAAACCGCTTACGAACATGCGCGCATCTGGGCGGAGTTGCAGGCCGCCGGCAAAATGATCGGGGCTTACGACCTGATCTTGGCTGCCACCGCTTTGGAGCGAGGCAGCCACGTGGCCACGTTTAACAAGCGGCACTTCGCTATGATAAAGGGACTTCACATCATTGATCCTCGATAAGGCGAAAGTTCTTGCGGTCTTACCGCGACATAAGAAACTCCACTTCCTGCTCAATTTCGGAAATGGCGATTGGAGGAAGATTTCCTTCGCGCAGCAGCCGATTCACCTGCGACAATTTCGTTTCTTTGAATTTGGTCCACTCCGCGATGCCGATTTTAACGTGCTGGCTGGATTCCTCGTAGACAGCAACAGCCTGCGCAGGCACGGCACGGTCCCCGCCCTCGACGACATGCAGAGCTGAAACCATTTCGGTGTAGCCGTCTTGTAGTCCTACTGGCTGCTGTTGCTTATTGTTTTTGTAGGAAAGAATTTCTGCGATTCCCGACCGAACATTTGCCACGGCCGATTTCAGAGTTGGATTTTGTTCGCCGAGCTTCTGTTCAACATCTGCCAGTTGTTTTTGCACTGAGTTGATTTCAGCAAGCGCACGGCGAGCCTCAAGAGTTTCGCCGAATATCTGCCGGCCGAGTTCCAATTGCCGCTGAAGAATCTCGGGAGTTGCAGACGAGCGTGGATCCATGACCACTTTGAGGTGCTGCGTCTGCGGCGGCTTTCCATCAACCGTGAGCGTTACCGTATAGTCTCCCGGCACAACCCGAGGGCCGCTGGGATTACGGAATTCGGATTCCTCATCCGGGCTCGGTTGGCCGGAGTTTCCCCACTTGAGATTCCACACGAAGCGATGTGTTCCAGGATTGCTCAGTAAAACTTCAGGCTTGGGGAACCAACGCTCCGCAATTGGAATTGGCGGAGGTTTTTCCGGATGTTTATCTTTCGAAGAGAATTTGCGAACCAGTTTCTGTTGCGAATCGAAAATCTCCAGCACGACGGTGCTTGCCTCAGCCTTGAGGAAATAATCGATGGTCGCCCCGGTCGACGGGTTCTCCGCAGTAGGCTCCTCCGGCGGAAGCGGCGTGCCGGGGAACGAATCGTTATCAATCCGATATGCCGGCGCAGGTTGGTAAAGATAGAACGAATTGGCCTTTCCCGCGTCGGACGCCTGGCGAAGTGGCGTGATGTCGTCAAGAATCCAGAAGGAACGGCCGTGCGTAGCGATGACGAGATCGTCGCCGTGAATGGTGAGATCGCGAACGGAAGTGACCGGGAGATTGAGCTGCAAGGATTGCCAGTGATCGCCGTCATCTAATGAAATGTACACTCCGATTTCAGTTCCGGCGAAGAGCAGATCTTTTCTCTCTGTGTCTTCGCGAATTCCGCGCAGGAAAGCGGGAGCCGCGATCCCATTCGTAATCAGTTGCCAGCTGGCTCCGTAGTCGCGCGTGCGATAGAGGTAGGGAGCTTGATCATCGAGTCGGCTGCGATCCACGGCCGCATACGCAACTGCGGGATCAAAGCGTGAAGCTTCGATGAATGAGATTTTGCTCCATGGTGAAAGACCTTGGGGCGTGACGTCTTTCCAGCTTTTCCCGCCGTCGCGCGTGAGGTGAATTAATCCCGTATCGCTTCCCGCCCAAATCAGATCGCGATTCAGAGCCGATGGAGCAATGGTGAACACTACGCCGTAGCCTCGCTCTTTCGCGTTGTCGAGGGTTGGCGGACCTTGCGGCTTGGCGTCTCCCGGCTTTTGCGTGGACCCTGTGAGATCAGGGCTGATGGTCTCCCAGTGCAAACCGCCATCGATGGTCTTCATCACATATTGCGTACCCAGATAGAGAGTCTTGTTGTCGAAGGGAGAAAAGAGCAACACTGGAGTCCATGGGTCTCTATATTTACGCTGATCGATCTCGGAGCCGAATGTAAGCGCCGGCCACGGAGTAATGTTCTGGGTGAGTCCGATGCGCCTGTCGAAGCGGTCCACGGTTCCGTAGGTTCCGCTCAAGTAAATAATGTTCGGATCCTTGGGATCGGGCGCCATGTAGCCGCTCTCGCTATCGCCCGCGGGAAACCAATCCCGTGGGGTGATTTGGCCGTGATCGGTGCGGCTAAGGACGGCGGCGCTTCCGCTATCCTGTTGCGCGCCGTAGACAATGTAGGGAAACTGATTGTCGGTGATCACGTGATAGAGCTGCGCTGTGGGCTGGTTGTACCACGTACTCCAGGTTTGGCCGCGATCCAGACTGATGGTGGTTCCCTGATCCGTTCCGAGAACCATGCTGGCGGAGTTTTTAGGGTCGACCCAAATCTGGTGGTAATCGTCACCACCGGGCGCGCCGCGGACGATCGAAATGGTTTTGCCACCATCTTCAGATCCGTACAGAGCAACGTTTGGGACATAGAAAACGTCGGGATTCTGCGGGTCGATCGTGATGCCGTTGAAATACCAGGCACGGCTGGTGAGACGTGGATCGGCGTTTTGCAGGGTCCAGGTGTTGCCTCCGTCGTCTGAACGATACAGCCCGGGCTTCTTGGCTTGAATCAGCGCGTAGACGCGCTTGCCGCCCGGGGCCACATCGACTCCGATGCGTCCCCAATCGCCTTCGGGCAATCCGTTGCCGTTGAGGCGAGACCAAGTCTTGCCTGCGTCCTGGGAGCGATAGAGTCTGCCGCCGGGTCCATCGATGGGAGCATAAGTGCTCCAGGGAGGACGATGCGTATTCCATGTTCCCGCGAACAAAAGCTGTGGGTTACCTGAAGAGATCGCGAGATCGGAAATGCCAGTGTCCGCTCCCGTATTAAGAACCTTCTCCCAGTGTGTTCCTCCGTCCACTGATTTATAAACACCACGTTCTGCGTTTGGACCATAAGCGTGGCCGAGAGCGCCGACGTAGACGATATTCGGATCCTGCGGATCGATGACGATGCGGCTGATTTGACGCGTGTCTTCAAGGCCGATGTGAGTCCAGGTTGCGCCGCTGTCAATTGATTTGTAGACGCCATTTCCGGAGGACAAATCGGAGCGAATATCGGACTCGCCGGTTCCGGCGTAGATCGTTTTGTGATCAGACGGCGCCACGGCAATCGCACCAATTGAGCCAACTGGCTGGCTATCGAAAATTGGCGTCCAGACAGTTCCGGCGTCGGTAGTTTTCCAGATGCCTCCATTGACTGCGCCAAAATAAAAGGTGGTGGAATCGCCGGCCACGCCGGCCACGGCGACCGCGCGGCCACCGCGGAACGGTCCAATCAGGCGCCACTTCAGCCCATTCAAGAGTTCTGGGGAAACGGACTGACCAATCATCCCGGTGGTAAGTAAGATTGCAGTAATACTGAGGTGGAACGAAAACCTGAGTTTATGCAAGTGGCCGTTCTTCATTGGATAGCTAGTCTACTTGAAGAAAGTGCCATTCTTGAAGTGCGACCTGTGGACGGAATGGAATTCACGGCAAATCTCTTTCTTCTCACCACGAGGTTGCTCTGGTAGGCTGCATAGGCTATGCGCTTCCTCTCAATCTTGTTTTTCGCCGCCGTCCTAGCCGAATCTCTCGTCGTCCGGGATCTCAGGGCCCAGGATCTCAAGCCAGTTTCCGATCGCCTCGCCGCGCAGAACGCGCTTTTCGAGGAGTACTACGAGACGGATCTACGCAATTTTCCGGAGCGGGCAACCGCCTACGGCGATTACCGCTACAACGACAAGCTGGCTCAGTACTCGCTCCAGGCTATCGATGAGCGGCACAAATCCGACGAAGCGTTCCTGGCGCGGATTGATGCCATTCCGACGACCGGCTTTTCTGACCAAGACAAGCTCTCTCACGATTTGCTGGTTCGTGTTCTGCAGCAGCGAATCGCGGACTTCGATCTCAAAGAGTATGAGATGCCGATCAATCAGCAGAATGGCGTCCATACCAGTCTCGCGGATCTACCGCTCTCCGTGCCGTTCGATTCGGTCAAGCACTACGAGGACTACATCGCGCGTCTGCATCAGATTCCGCGCGTTCTGAACCAGACGACCGAAGTGCTTCGCGCTGGCATGCAAGACAAGCTCATGCCGGTGCGATTCCTGATTGAGAAACTTCCGGTTCAATGTCAGGGCATCATTGATGCTGATCCGTTTCTCATCGCGACGAAGAAATATCCCGCGAGTATTTCCTCCGATGAGCAGAAGCGCCTCACCCAGCAGATCAATGACGCCATCAACGGCGATGTAATTCCGGCCTATAAAACTTTTGCCGTCTTCCTGCGCACCGAATACGCTCCGCAGGGCCGTACCACTCTAGCGGTCACTTCCCTGCCGGACGGGCAGAAGCGCTACCAAAATGACATCTACGCCCGGACCACCACTCGCATGACGCCGGACGAGATCCATGAACTCGGCCTACGCGAGATCGACCGGATCGAAGCTGAGATGACGGCCATTGCCAAGAAAGAAGGATTCGCCGATCTCGCATCGTTCCGGGCTTCGCTCAAGACGAATCCGAAATACATTCCAACTTCCGCCGAGCAGATTCTCGACGATTTTCGCCAATATATTGCCCAGATGGAGCCGAAACTGCCGGAGCTTTTTACCGTGCTCCCCAAATCACCGGTTACAGTCGAAGCCATACCGCCTTTCCAGGCTGCGGCCGCAACCCACTACGTCACGGGCACTCCGGATGGGAAGCGCCCTGGCCGCGTCGTCGTGGCCACATCAAACTTTGCGCAGCGATCGCTGATTGATGACGAAGCAATTGCCTACCATGAAGGGATCCCGGGCCATCACATGCAGCTATCGGTGCAGCAGCAACTGACCGGCCTGCCCAAGTTCCGTCAGCATGGTCTGGGCTTCAATGCCTATATCGAGGGCTGGGCACTCTATGCCGAGCAACTGGGTAAGGAAGTTGGTTTTTATCAAGACCCCGTCTCGGACTATGGCCGCCTTTCCTCTGAGCTGTTCAGAGCAGTGCGCCTGGTGGTTGACACGGGAATCCACTCCAAAGGTTGGACACGCGACCAGGTAGTGGAGTTTTTTCGCAAGTCTGGAGCCATCGACGAGCCGACCATCCAGTCCGAGACCGACCGGTACATTGCGTGGCCGGCCCAAGCCCTCAGCTACAAGCTCGGCCAGCTCAAATTTCGGGAGCTGCGCGATCGAGCTCAGAGGGAGTTAGGTCCCAAGTTCGACATTCGCAAATTTCACGACGAAATGCTCGACGGGGGAACGCTTCCCCTCGACCTTCTGGACGCCCGCACGAACCAGTGGATCGCCGAGCAAAAATCAAAATGAAGTTGCTATAGAAGTTGCTATAATTGACACTTCGTGGTGTATTGCCCTCCCCCCGCGGTATATACTTCGTAATAATTTTTTGGTGCGGCGTTTGTAGATTTCAGTCTCTTCCCAGCAGGGCGAGTCATGCACAATCGGGATCCGCGGATCGATCCGAAAGATCGAGCGAATTCGGCAAACGCGCTCGGAGTGAGCGTTCCCGTCAAGGGGGACAGCTCCGCCTCGAATTCTTCGGTTGACTCCGACGCCACGTTAATCGATTTCCCCCAGCCATCCTCCGCTCCGCCGGACAGGCAAGTGGATTACGACGCCACCCAGGTTGACGCAAGTCCAGTTCCCCGCGCTCCCGCCGCGCGCCCTCGTGTCCAGACGAGCGCCGCAGTTTTGCAGATCGGCGACGTGCTCGGAGGTCGCTACGAAATCCTGCAACTGCTGGGCGAAGGCGGAATGGGAGCCGTATATAAGGCGATGGACCGGGAGCTGAACCGCCCCGTTGCACTGAAACTCATTCGTCCGCAACTCGCCTCGAATCCCTCCATCCTGGCGCGATTCAAGCAGGAGTTGCTGCTGGCGCACCAGGTTACTCATAAGAATGTCATCCGCATCTACGATTTAGGCGACGCCGATGGCGTGAAGTTCATCACCATGGAGTTCGTCGAAGGCGAAGACCTGCGTGCTCTCATTCTCGAGAGAAAAAAGTTTTCGCCGGAAGATGCAGTCGAGATTATTCAGCAAGTCTGTCGGGCGCTGGAAGCCGCTCATGGCGTCGGAGTGATCCACCGCGACATGAAGCCGCAGAACATCATGCGCGATCGAAGCGGTCGAATTCTTGTAATGGACTTCGGGCTGGCTCGTACCGTTCAGGGTGACGGAATGACGCAGACCGGAGCTCTGGTCGGGACCATGGAATATATGTCGCCCGAGCAGGCACTGGCGAAAGAACTCGACCAACGGTCCGATCTTTTCAGCGTAGGTTTGATTCTTTACGAGCTGCTGACCGGCCAGACGCCGTTCAGAGCCGAGAGCGCGGTAGCCAGCTTGATCAAGCGTAACCAGGAACGAGCCATTCCGGTCTCCGATCACGACGGGACGATTCCACGAGCTCTTAGCAACATCGTCAGCAAGTGCCTGGAGCGCGATCCCAACCTGCGCTACCAGACGGCCACGGAATTCCTGGGGGATTTGGATGCATGGCAGGGAAATCGCGCAGCCGCAACGTTAGGATTTCAACCAGCCGTTGAGCCCTGGGGACGAACGGTTCATTGGCCTATGGTGGCTGGCATTGTCTCGGTGCTTGTGTTGGGAATTCTCGGATACGTGTTTCGCGGAGCTCTCTTTTCGCCGTCCCACGGACAAACGAGTGCAGCGCCCTCGGTGTCCCTGGCCATTTTACCCTTTAGGAATGCTTCCGGCGATCCCAGTTTCGACTGGCTGGGGCCCAGTTTGGCGGACATGCTGAGCACCGACGTGGGAGAGTCAGCCCATCTTCGCACTATCTCGCCGGATCGGCTGCATCAGGTTCTTTCCGACCTGCGCATAACGCCCGGCGCCGCAATCGATCCATCCACAGTGAGCCGCCTCGCTCAATTCAGCAATGCCGATATCGTGGTCTGGGGCCAATACGTCAAGTTCGGGGACCAGATTCGCATCGATGGCACTCTGCAAGATTTAAAGCGCGACCGCCGCGTACCTGTGAAAATCGAAGCGGCCAGTGAGAAGGAAATCCCTGTCGCCGTGGATCGTCTGGCCGATCAGATTCGTCAAAATCTCTCCGTCTCCTCCGACGTCTTGAAAGAATTGAAGGCCAGTTCGTTTCAGCCATCCTCGCAATCCGCGCCCGGGCTGCGCGACTTCAGCCGGGGGGTGCAACTGTTACGCGAAGGCAAAAACCTGGACGCGGTTAAAGCGCTCCAATCGGCAATTCAGGAAGATCCTCAGTTTGCACTCGCTTACGCGCGGTTGGCCGAAGCCGACTCGGCTCTCGGGTACGACACCCAGGCTGAACAGTATTCGCGCAAAGCTATCGAACTCAGCCAGCAACTTCCCTTGGCCGAGAAATATCTGATCGAAGCTAATCATGCGCAGGTCATGAAGAATAACAAGAAAGCCATCGAGGCCTACGAGAACCTCGCCAAGACTTTTCCTGATAACGCGGATGTGGAGTATGCGCTTGGGAGCCTCTATTCAGACAACGGCGATTTCGACAAGGCCCGTGCGCAGTTTGCGAACATTCTGAAGGTCGATCCCAAGAACATAAAGGCGCTCTGGCAGATTGGCAGTGTGGAATTTCTGCAAGGCAATCCGGAGGCGGCCTTGGAGCCGCTCAGCAAAGGCTTAAGCCTGGCAGTTCAGGTAGATAATCCGGAGCAAAAGGCGCTCATTCTGCAGGCTCTGGGAATTTCCTACCGGCAGATGAACAAGCCGGATGAAGCCATACGCAACATTCAAGACTCGATGGAAATTACCCGCAAGCTGGGCATGCAGCGGTTGCTGGCCAACAGCTTGTCGGAGTTGGCTCAGGATCAGATCACGCTCGGCAAGCCCGATGCGGCGACGGCCAGCTATAACCAGGCGCTGCAGATCCTGCGCGATATTGGGGTGAAAAAGGACTACGGCGACATTCTGATCAATCGCGGCGTACTTTACCAGACACGCGGCGATTACGACAAAGCGTTGCAGGATTATAAAGAGGCATTGCAAATCCAGCGCGACGCGAATGACGTTAATTACCAGGCCTTGTGCCTGAGTAACATTGGCGACGTATATTTCGCGAAGTATGACACTGACAATGCGCTCATTTATTACCAGCAATCCCTGCAGCTACGACAAAAGCTGAATGAGCCTTTCTATTTGGCGGAAACACTGACTGCGCTCGGCGAAGTCTACACGGCTATGGGGGACTACGATCAAGCTCTGGCGAACCTGATGAATGCACTTGATGTTGCGCGCAAGGCAAACGACGCCAAGGATGCCGCGGGGGCTTCCGAATCGATCGGAAAAGTGCTCATGTATCAAGGACGCCTGGGAGCGGCGGTAAGCGCCACGCAGGACTCTGTGAATGCTTTTCGCTCCACCAACAACAAGAGTTTTGAGCTGGCAGACTCTCTGAATAACCTGGCGGACACTTTAGCCCTGGTAGGCCGCGGCAATGAGTCCGGCAAGCTTCTGGACGAGGCAAACGCGATTGCCGCCGACCTGAAGAACGAAACGGTTCACAGCGAGCTTCTGAACACTCAGGGAGACGTGGCCTATTATGGCGGAGACTACAAGGCCGCGAACCATGCTTACGAACAAGCCGCTGCGGCTGCAGCTAAGAGCAAAGATCGCGAAAATATTTTGATCGCCAGGATGAATCTGGCTCGGGTCGCCGTCGCCGAGGGTCGTTCACAATCGGCGGTGGGCGAATTGCGCACCGCTGTCCAACAGGCGGATGGGCTGCATTTGAAATATTATTCGCTGCGTAGTTCCGTCGACCTCTCGGCCGCAATGATCAAGAACAAAGATTATGCGCGCGCCCGCCAGGAGTTGGAGACTGCGCTGAATAGCAGCGAGAAGCTTGGCCTGCGACTGGAAACAGCCAGAATTCACTACTTGCTGGGAGATGCTGATCGATTTGGTGAAAATGATAGTGAATCGAACCACCAGTATGAATTGGCGCGAAACTTATTCGAGGAACTCAAGAAAGATCCCGGCGCGGAACACCTCTTGGAGCGCTCCGATCTCCGCACGATGTACGCCTCAGCTGACCACGTGACGACTACCGCAAAATAGATTTTGCGAACTTGAACCGCGCGATACTCCACTCAAAAGAGAGCCCGGTAACGTCTTCCTTTCGGAAAGCGTTACCGGGCGTATTCCCGCTTGTATTCCCAAACCGTGCTTACTTGGTCACCGTATAGCTCTCTGAGACGGAATTGTTGGAGGACTTGGGATCGTTGTCGGAGCTCACAGTGGTTACCGAGCTGAACTTCGTATTCACGGCGGCCGTGGACAACACCGGGATGTTGACGGTGAGAACCTCGCCTTTCAACTTCGAGATACTCGCTAACTGCCCGACGTTGCAGGTAAGAATCGCGACGGTTGTACTGGTCCCAACCGTTGTGCTCACCGAGCAACTCGATCCAGAACTCGGAGTGGAGCACCCTAACAGGCTGCAGCTCACCAGCGTGTAGGTGCCGCTCAAGCTTCCATTCAGTACGTTATTTGGAACGGTGAAGGTTGATGTGATGACCACATTGTTGGCTGTGGGTGAACTGAGATTTATCACCCCGGCGTAGTAATGCCCCGTCTTGCCCCGTTCGATGCTATCGGTAACGGGCAGCTCGACGATCGCTAGGTCAGCGGCAGGTGCAGCCGAAACCGAAAACGCCACCAAGGACGTGCTGTGATTCCCGGCATTATCGGTTGCAGTAACCGTAAAGCTGTAATTTCCTGCGGCGGATGTATTGAGTGTCCCGCCGCTAGAAGTGTTAACTGTGCCGCCGCCGGGAAGCGTCTCAGTACCGATGCAACTGGCGACGCCAGAACCGAGGCCATCGGAACAGGCATAAGTGGCGCTAACGGGCGGTCCGTTCAGATAGTAAGGCGCGGCGGGGCTGAGCGTGGGCGCAGTAATGGTCGGCGATTGCAGGTCGATCTTGAATGGACCCGCAGCGACGGCAACGCAGTTTCCAGCCAAATCGCAAGCCGGCAGTGAATTCGTGGGCGCTGCCGAATTGACATTATTCGCAGGTACGCTTGTGGAAACCGAAACTGCTTCCGACTGGCTGCCCTGGATGCCGCTCGCCAGCGGCAGGAAGCCGGAACCCGACACATTTGCGACATAGTCTTGATCGGTCACTGCGCAGGATACGGTCTGATTGGTGTTGTACCAGACGGTGGTGTTGGGTGAGCTGCAGGAAAAAGTAGGCGCTACGGTATCTACGCCGAAGGTTACATAGCGGAACGATGCCCAGTTTGCGGTGGGATCGGTGAGTTGTGATCCCTGCGGGTTGAAGACCAGTTCCTCTGTCAAAGCGCAGTCGGTCGTGAAGAAGTGCAGGTTATAGATGCCATCCCCGGAAGTGGTGAGGTTGACCGGAGGTGGGGAAAAGGACGGCGTGGTCGAAGGTGAGCAGAGCGGGGCGCCAAAGTTTGGATTCGCGGTCGGATTGAACAGAGTTGTATCGCTCGGAACGGGATAGGTTGTGTCCGGCAAAGGGCTAGCGGCTGGCGTTACGCCGTAGGTGACGCTGTAGGCAGGCGCGGCAACAAATCCATTGGTCGGCGGATTGATTGCCCCCGGACTATAACTCGCCGGGTTGGCAGTAAAGGTCACGCTTGCCGGATTTGGCGCCTGTGTCCAACCGTTCGATTGAAACGAACTGGCTAACGTCGTGGATGGCAGAGGCATATTGACGACTGGAATGAATATCGAGTTTTTTCCGGCGGTCGTACCGCCGGGCGCCACATCGGCCGCACCCCTGAATTGGGTTAATGTATCGAGAGGGCAGAGGTCGCCCGCGACACTACCGGTAAGTTCGCAGTTTCCTGCCGAATAAGTTGCGGGAGATATTGGAGTCGCTGTATTTGGTTCCAGCGGAGTGCAGGGCGCGGTTTGGCCCGGCGTACACAGCCAGTTGTCGCTGCCCATCAACATGCCTGGGCCAGTGCCGGTCGCACAAGCTGCGCTAGGCAAGCCTGTGAGTATGTTGCTGCAAGCATCGGCCGCGGGGCTCCCTACTGGACCATAGAGGAAGTTGAATCCGTTTACCGGCCCATCTGGCGAGGCAAACTGTAGGGTGTCGTACAGATTTCTGGCCGTGTTCGGATTGGTCGGATCGCAGTTACTTCCACTGGTTGAACCGCCGCTGGTGCACTGGATCAGAAATCCTTTGCACATCGGATTTCCCAAAGAATCCACCTCGCCAGCCATCCGCAGACAAACCGCGGGGGCAGCCGATGATCCGGCTACGAGCTGAGAGAAGAGCGATTGAGGTACGCCGATATCGGTAATGCTGGGCACGGCTCCCGCCGGCGGTGGGCTTTGCGCATCATTGTCCACTATCGAGATGTTCTGGCCTGGACCACTATCGAGCGTATAGGTTTGTGACAGCGAAGCCGGATTGGATGAGTTGATGGGATTGCCCGTGATCGTGCCGCCGGGTGTGACTCCTGCCAAACTGCAATTTGTTACGAGGTGAAGCGTGGCCGCGCCAAGATCGCCGCCTGCGTCTGTTAGCTGAACCGAGAGCGACTGAGGGCCAGCCTGCAACACCGGGGAATACAGGCTCGGTGTGCCAGCCGGGAAAACCGCATTCATCAGATTCAACGGTTGGACGCCATAAGCGGCGGGAACGCCCGCCAAATCGGGGTTTTGGCCGATGAGGCCGGTGGCCGCCGATTCATAGCTCTGCTGGAAGCAATTGGACGTGCCTGCGGGGAAGCCAGTGAATCCCTGAAAATTCGTGTCGCCTCCGTAGCAAACGTTTGTCGTAGTCGTCGTCAAACCGCCGACGGTGTCCGCAATCTGCATTGTATTGTCCTGAAACACGTTGCCAGATCCGTCCGGAGTCGACGAAAGGACGGCGGTCGGGTTGGCGGGACAGGACAGATTTACCGGGACTGTATTCACTGGATTCCCTGCGGAATTCGGCCAAGTGACGCCTGAGAATAGGGAGGGATTTATGTCCAGCGCGCTGAAAAGCTTGATCGCCCCATAGGCTCCATTCATGGGCACGGTGAGACTTCCCGGACTCGAACCAATCGTAAAGCTAATCGTCAGCGTGGCCGTCTCCAAGGTGGATGCGGGGGCAAGCGAGGCGTTGAAGTGCAACGTTGTCTGGCATGTACTTGGCGAGGTGATTGTTCCCGTGCAGGAATTTCCGTCGATGACGAAGTCGCCCGGATTCGCGCCCGGAGCGCCAACCGTTGCCCCTGAAAAAGCGACCGAACCGCTTCCGCTGATAATCACCGTAACGCTATCTGGAGCGCTGGCGAGCGGCAATCCTGTCGTGGGAAACGGCGTTTGCGTCGGTACGCCGTAGGAAAGATCACCGGGAGATACCGATACGGTCTGCGCAGGAGAGTCCTGAGGAGAAATTGCGAACGCTAGAAATACAGGAACAACAAACGCCATCAGGCGGGAATTGCCTTTAAATGATCTCATAGTTGATCCTTCTCCAGGGAGACACGACTCGAAATTGACCAGCAACAGCTAACGTATTGGGAATCAATTGCCGCGAATTAGAACGGTACGAAAAAGCTCAGCTTTTTTGGGCGTTCTCGCTGGAGCGGGGGGAGAGGTAATATCCAGTTCGAGGCCAGAGTGATCGCGCGATGATTCTTAGTCTACAACTCACGAAAAACCGGACACAAAAGTGAAGCCATTCCGGCACGATACTGCAACCACTGATACGGCCCTCGGCGTAGATCCTTTAACCGTCCGGAAAGCCCATCCATACTGCCTTCTCGCGCGGCAATTGTCAACCGGCAAAGCGAAAGAAAATTAGTGCCGCACCGGGTCATCCACGGGCCGCAAGTGCCGCTTTCACGCGATCGGGCGTAAAGGGAATTTCCCGAAGTCGTGCGCCGGTGGCATCGAAAATCGCATTGCCAATCGCGGCCGCAACCAGTGTAATAGCCGTTTCGCCTGCGCCGGTAGCCTTCGCTGCCGGACGGTCGAGTAGAACACAGTCGATGACCGGAACTTGAATCCCCAGCGGCAGCGTATGGTAGCTCTGCCAGTCGATTGAAGTCACCTGACGATCGTCCCAGGTGATTTCCTCCCCGAGAGCGCGGCTGGTTCCTTGCAATATTCCGCCCTCGATCTGATTGCGCAAGCCGTCGGGGTTTGAAATCGCTCCACAATCGTGGGCGACGACAAACCGCTTTGCCTGCACTTGCCCGGCCGCCTGATCCACTTCCACTTCAGCAACGAGCGCCGCATAACCGTCATCACCTTCATATGCGACGCAAGCGATCCCACGTCCGCTGACGGTGCCGATGCGCGCTATGTCGGGTCTGGGTGAGGGACGCGTATCCCAGTTCGCCGCCTTCACCGCCGCTTTGACAACGTCAATGATCCGCCTCTCTTTCAGGTGTTGTAAGCGGAATGCAACCGGGTCGGCTTTGACGTAGGCACTAATCTCATCCATGAAACACTCGTGCGCAAACGTATTTTGCAGCCGCAATGGTGATCGCAACGGTCCGGTAAAGAAAGGAGACTTCACCGCATGAGTCAGAACGCGCTCGCTGCGGATCGAACCGGCTCCACCGCACTTACCATCGACGCATCCCACCACATATGACGGGACGGCATTATTGCCGTTGCGCAGTTCTTCCGTAGGCTCTACAGCGGTTCGCGGCGTAATCCTTTCAGGGTCAAAGCCGGCCAGCATGCCAGTGATTACGTTCCCAGGTCTGTCGTATTCTGGTCTACCGCCAAGAGACGCAGTCCAGGTCTCGCACGCCCAAACGTCAATCGCGCCGTTCGTATCGAGTCCGACTTGCTGCTCAATCATACAGGCTGAGCCGTAATTCTCAGAGATGAACTCGTCGTGCCGGGTGAGTTGCACGCGGACCGGTCGGTGCGCGGCTTGCGACAGCAGAGCCGCATCGAAGGAAACCGTGTCCGCAGCATTCAGCCCATAACAGCCTGAGCCGCGTACGAAGATTACGCGCACGCGATCGAGCGGCAAAGCCGTGAGCGCCGACACGCCATGCTGCGTCGGGTAGACCGACTGAGTAGCGGACCAAACCGTCGCACGGTCCGCCTGCACATCGGCCACCGCGCAAGAAGATCCAATGGAACCGTGGGCTTGATAGGGATGCAAATAAGTGGCTTGCAAAACTCGAGAGGACGCCTTCAGCTTGTCATCCGCATCTTTGGAATCGACAAGCATTAAATCGCGTGACGGCTGCTTCCGCACGTACTCGTAGAAATTTTCTTGCACCGGCAGCCCGGGGCCCGGTTTCCATGTGACTTTAAGATCTTTAGCCGCTTGTGCGGCTTGCCACTGCTTCTCGGCAACCACACCAACAAAATTGTTTCGCACAACGACCTTGATGAGGCCTGGCACGTGCTGCACCGATTTCTCGTCCACGTTGGCAAGGGTTGCTCCGGTCTCGGGCGGGCGCACCACTCGACCGTGAACCATCCCCGGCACTCGCACGTTGTGGACAAATTCAAACGTGCCGCTCATCAGCGCGACTCTGTCCAGCGAAGGAACCGGTTTCCCGAGCACCTTCCAACGGCTCGGTGATATGCGCTTCGCGGTGGGACTTAGTGCGATATTGAAATGCTTCCCCCCGATTAGCTCGCCGTAGCTGACGTGCTGTCCGCTTTTCGCACCGACAATGCCATTTTCAACGGTAAGTTGATCCGCGGGCGCGCCCAGTTGCCGAGCTGCCATTCCCACTAAGGCCTCGCGCGCAGTTGCCGCAGCTTGGGCCAGGTTCCGCGTATTGAAATTGGTCGGCGTCGATTGACTGCCGGACGTTGTTCCTTGGTCGGGAGTCACGGATGTATCGCACTGAATCAGTTTCACGTTGCCCATCGATATGCACAATTCTTCAGCGACTAACTGCGTCTGCACGGTATACATGCCTTGTCCGAAGTCGCATTTCCCGGTGTATGCGGTCACCGTGCCATCGGAGGCGACCGCAAGCCACGAATCCAATTTGTCTGGGTCGACATGCGAGCGATGTGTGTCGAACGGTCCCTGCGATGCGGCGAACGGTTCGACAAACGAGGCTGCGCTGAAGGAGACGACGAGAGCTCCAGACGCTTTAAGAAAGTCGCGACGAGAGATTTTATTTTTCATGCCCGCTCCGCCTGATAGCGCTTGATGGCGCGTAGCATTCTCGTATGCGTAAAACATCGGCACAACACATTCGACATCGACTCGCGTATCTGCTCATCTGAGGCCTTAGGATTTTCATCCAGCAGAGTTTTCGCTGTGAGTATCACCCCGCTGAGGCAAAAGCCACATTGCGCTGCGCCCGCATCGATAAATGCCTGCTGAATCGCATGCGGTTTTTCCGGCGTTCCCAGACCCTCGAGCGTTGTGATTTGCTGTTGTTTCACAGCTCCGACCGGCAGCACGCAGGAGCGCACCGCCTGTCCCTGCAGAATTACTGTGCAGGCTCCGCACTGCGCGAGGCCACAGCCGAACTTTGGCCCGCGCAACTGCAATTCGTCGTTAAGGACGTACAGCAGCGGGGTTTCCGGGTCAACATCCACCGTGTGCGCGCGACCATTTACCTGCAGCGAAATAGTGGCCATCGTTTCCCCCATGTTGCAGCTTATAAAAGCTTACAACGGATTCCGGCCCATAGGCAGACAGAGCGATCTCATAGCAGACGAAGTGCGCGAGTCATGGTGAGGCGCGTTATTTTGTATAATTTTCCAGCTCAGAATTGAGCAATCCTCCGTTTCGCGAAAGCGTTTGTAATGCTGGTAAGAGTGTTCAAGGATCGAGTTTGGTTAGGGCAAGCGGCCGCGCAACAGGCTGCAACGGCCATTCGCCGCAGCATTGCAGAAAATGGCAGGGCGCGGATCATTGCCGCAACCGCTGCGTCGCAACTGGAATTTCTGGATGCGTTGACGAAAGTTTCCGGAATCGACTGGTCCAGAGTGGAAGTCTTTCATCTCGACGAATACATCGGCTTGCCGGCCAGTCATCCAGGCAGTTTCCGCAAGATGCTGCTGGAGCAGTTGGTGCAGAAAACTGGAATTGCCAACTACCATCTGCTCGAGGGCGACGCCATCGATCCCTTAGGAGTGGTGACGCGAGTGGGCAAACAACTGGCATCGCTGCCCGTTGATATTGCATTTCTTGGAATCGGCGAGAATGGACACATCGCGTTTAATGATCCGCCCGCCGACTTCCAGACTGAGGAACCCTACATCATCGTGAACCTGGACGAGGCGTGCCGGCAACAGCAGGTGGGCGAGGCTTGGTTCGCTGACATTTCGCAGGTACCAGAGCAGGCGATCTCCATGTCGGTGCGTCAGATTCTCAAGGCTAAGGAGATATTGGCGGTTGTGCCGGGACCGCGAAAGGCTCAAGCGGTGAAGGCTTGCTTCGAGAGCGCGATCAGCTCTATGGCGCCAGCATCGATTCTGCGCACTCATCCGAATGCTACGGTCTATCTCGACAGGGATTCGGCTGCGCTTTTGAGCCCGTCCCTGCAGAAGGTGCTTAACCGAAATGAGCACAATAATGAATCGCAAGTTACGATCAACTCTTAGCATGCCAGTTGCAATCCATCACGCATGACTCATCAAACATGGTGACCGCTAGGAAGCCGATTCCTTCATTGCGTTGGTGGATCGGTGGTCTTCTTTTTGCTTCCACGGTCATCAACTATATCGACCGCCAGACTCTCTCACTTCTCGCACCTTACCTCAAGATCGAGTACCACTGGACCAACTCGGATTACGCGAATATCGCCATCGCTTTCCGTGTCGCTTACTCGATCGGACAAACTGTCTTCGGAAGACTCATGGACCGCATCGGCACGCGCCGCGGCCTTACGCTGACGGTTATCGGTTATTCGCTGGTCTCGATGATCACATCATTGGCCCGCGGATTCTACAGCTTTGCTACGTTTCGGTTTCTGCTGGGCGCGGGAGAATCCGGTAACTGGCCGGCTGCAACGAAGGCAGTGTCGGAGTGGTTCCCCAAACGCGAACGCGCACTAGCGACCGCACTTTTTGATAGCGGCTCTTCGATCGGGGGAGCCATTGCTCCCTTCATTGTGCTGTCGATTTATTTCCGATGGGGATGGCGACCCGCGTTCATGATTCCGGGCATTCTTGGATTTCTCTGGCTGATCGTTTGGCGATGGCTGTACTATCCGCCAGAAATTCACAGCCGAATCAGCCGCACTGAACTTGAGATGATCGTTGCCGACAAGCAGGAATCCAATCTTGCGCGGCCACACGAGGTCAGGCTTCGCTGGAGCGAACTGTTAAAGCTTCCGCAGACCTGGGGCATCATCATCGCGAAAACGTCGACCGACCCTGTATTTTTCTTCATCACTGAATGGTTTCCCATTTACCTGGTTGCGAAGGGCATCGAGTTAAGGACGGGATTAATTGCAGTCTGGATTCCCTTCGTGGCCGCCGACGCCGGCAGCTTCTTCGGCGGTTATATCTCCGGTTATCTGATTCGGCGAGGATGGCCGCTGGGCGCGGCGCGCAAGGCGCCGATTGTTTTCGGTGGAATCGGCATGACGATGCTGATCCCCACGATTTTCACGACGAACATTTATGTGATCGCTCTTCTGTTTGCAGTGGCCACATTCACCTACGCAGGCTTTACCACGATGGCGAATGTGCTACCGTCAGACCTGTACGATAGCGAATCGGTTGCCTCGGTGAGCGGACTGAGTGGAACGGGGGCTGGCATCGGAACGATCGTTGCCTTCAAACTGATAGGCTATTTTTCCGACACACGCCAAGCGACTGGTACGCATTCCTTCGATCCGATTGTGATTATTGCCGGATTAGTGCCGCTCGTCGGCATGATTCTGGTTTTGCTATTGGTGCGCAACACTCGCGCAACGAATAAGGGACTGGTGCGGAGAATCTGATGCTCGAATACACTTTGAGGAGCTATGGGATATAGAGGTCTGGACCTCGACGGCAAAGTCGCAGTGGTGATCGGTGGAAGCTCTGGAATCGGCCGCACTCTGGCGCGGGGACTAGCCGAGGCCGGCGCAGATGTAGTACCCAGCGCACGGCGACTGGAACTTGTGAACGAGATTGCCGCTGAGATCGAATCCCTCGGCCGACGATCGCTGCGCGTAAGCTGCGACGTGACGGATCGCGTGTCGCTGGAAAAAGTTTTGCAAGCCTCTGTTAAGACGCTGGGGAAAGTGGATATTCTGGTTAACGCCGCTGGATTCAGCAAGCGTGCTCCGACCCTCGACTTTCCTGAGGACGAGTGGGATCGACTTATCGATACCAATCTGACCGGCACATTGCGCTCATGCCAGGTTTTCGGGCGCCACATGATCGACCGCCGTTATGGCCGCATCATCAACATTGCTTCCATGGGCTCATTTCTGGCGCTTTATGAAGTGGCGGCGTACTGCGCCAGCAAAGCCGGTGTCGCTTCTTTGACGAAGTCGCTGGCTATCGAATGGGCACGGCATGAAGTTTGCGTGAACGCGATTGCTCCAGGTTACTTCCGCACTCCGTTGAGCGAAAAGTTCTTAGTAGGCACGCCGCGCGGAGAAGAAGTGTTGCTCCGTACGCCGATGAACCGGTTCGGCGCGTTAGACGAGTTGATCGGCGCGGCCGTCTTTCTCGCATCGGATGCTGCAAGCTTCGTGACCGGCACTGTGCTTCCCGTGGATGGTGGCTTTTTGGCGAGTGGTGTTAATCATTAATCTCTGGTTCGCTTCGGGCGTGCACTTCGAAGATCGCGCGCTTTACTGCAGGGATGGCACGAAGCCTGTCGTCTTCATCTCAAGCCGGTAGACCGACCTGGTGGCCGTAATATATAGCGTTCGGTAATCCTTATCGCCCCAGGTTAGATTTGCGGGTTGCTCGGGCATCACGATTGTGCCGAGATGATTACCTTTTGAATCCCACACCCAGATGCCTTTCGGCCCGGTGACAAAGATATTTCCGTTTTTATCCACCTTCATTCCGTCCGGCACACCCTCACCCTTGCCGGCCGGTTCCTCGCCGAAGATGCGGCCATTTGTGAGAGTTCCGTCAGGCCCGAAATCGTATACACGAATATTTCTCTGTTCGCTGTCGTCGACGTAGAAACGCTTGCCGTCCGGGGAAAAAGCGAGACCGTTGGGCTGAGTCAAATCCTTGGTGAGCAATTGCACGTTTCCGTTTGCGTCTAGTCGGTAGACGCCCTGGAAGAGGATTTCTTGCTTTTCTCCGGCCACCAGGTCGAGAGTGGGATCCGTGAAATACAAAGCCCCATCCGGGCCAACGATCACATCGTTCGGACTGTTAAGTTTCTTGCCTTCATAATGGTCCGCGAGGATTTTGTATTTTCCATCGGGCGTGACTTCGATAATGGCTCGTAACACGCTGGCACAATCGATCAGCCGATGCTGGCGGTCAAACGTATTGCCATCCGGGTCGCCAAGCGCAATCACTTCTTCCTTTTTGCCATCAAGATGGAGGCGGTAAATCTTGTTGACGGTTTCGTCACTCACATAGAGGAAGCCCGCTTGATCCCAAACGGGCCCTTCAGTAAAGCCGAAGCCAGTGGCCACAACGCTTAGCTTGGCATTGCGATCCACCAACTTCCAGAACTGCGGCGACTCAGCTTGCAATTGAAAATCTGGCGGTGCCGGGGAAGCATACAGTAAGCCAGGCACTCGAACCGCAAAGAGCAGCAGGAGGACGATGCAACTGCGCGGAATGTTTACCCCGCGATTCACAAGACCGCCTTTCTTTTCCAATAGGCCCTTAATTCGCTCCCACCGTGTGGCTGTCACTGATCCTCTTCGTTCGGTTTTGCGGAACTTCCCGACCCGTTGCCGTCTGCCGCCCTCATCAGAAAACTAAGCAGATCATTAAGTTCATTCGAGCTCAATATCGAACCGTATTCACTCGGCATCAACGGTCGCGAACTGATCTCGAGCGTCTGCACATCTGATTTCGATAAGAAGTGAAACGCGCCATCAAAGGCCTGCAATTGCAGAGAGAAATTATCTTCGTTACGAATTCTGCCAACATATCTCTCGCCGTCTCGAGTGGTTGCAGTTGCCGTCCGCGCTGATCGGTTGCCGCGCAGAGCGGGACTGGTAATCGCGCTTCGCGTCTGATCTATACCGTGAACGCTGGCGTAACCCGATAAATCCGAAGCGATAAAGCCACCCTTGCCAGCCACCATGTGGCAACCGGAACAGTGTGCTTTGCCGAAGAAAAGTATTTCTCCGCGAGCGGCATCGCCGGGTAACTTAGCTGAATTGTTTGTTCCCTGAAGCGCACGCAAATAGCTTATGACAGGTCTAATCTGCAAAGCGCCGAGCGAGCGAAAGGCGGGCATTCCTGCTCCTGGAATGCCGTTCTCGATAATGCTGTCGATCTCGGTATCGGACAGCCGCTGCACTTTCGAGTTTTGGGCAATGTTTGGGGCGCGCTCCCCGCCTCTGCCGTCCAGACCATGGCACCCAGCGCAGGTCGACGCGAAAGTTTGCTTTCCGCGCGCTACAGCAGCGGCGGAGCGTTTCTGCTGAAGGCTTTGCTGTGGCGTTTGCGCCTTGGCGAAAGTGGCACTGAAGGCCGTCCAAAAAAGCACCAGCGCGGCGGCTGACTTCACATTTGAGAGCATCAGAACAATCAGGCTCGAACCACAGTTTATCTTTTTATCTTTGATCGCTATTGACCGCAGCTAACGTCACCTTCAAAACAAAAACTTCGCGCCCAATTGCACGATGCGGCCCGGCCGGGCCGAAGTCACGAGCCCAAACTGGCTGGAATTGATTTCGCCGGTGGGGGTCTCGAATTGTGCGTGGTTGAACAGATTGAACGCCTCCAGCCGCAGCTGAAGCTCTTTCGATTCGGTAAACTTGGTTGATTTGGCGAGAGCCATATCGAAGTTATTCAGTCCGGGACCGTGAAAGAAGCGGCGGCGCGAGTCGCCAAACTGTCCTAGCTGCTCGTTGCTGAATAGCGAAGTATTGAAGTACGGATTGCCGTCGCGCGGGTTCGTATCCGCCAGAACGTGACCTCCGGCGAAGTTAGGAACGTCCACTGGAACCGCGTTAGCGCCGATCAAAGCGTTATCGTCATTCTCTGACAACGAGACAGGAAGTCCTGTAGCAAAGTTTGTGATGCCACTCAAACTCCAGCCGTTAACTACCCATCGCACCCAGCCCGCGTTAGCGAGTTTGAAAGGCAGCAGCCAATTGTAGCTGAATACGAAATTGTGCGTTAAGTCGAAATTGCACAGGCCAATGCTCAGCCGCGGATCGAACGGATAAGTGGAATCTTGCAGGCCGGAGGCGTTATCCATGCACTTGCTATAGGTGTATCCGGCGAGAAAGCTAAGCGATCCGGTGTTGTGGCTGACGCTCATCTGAAGTGAGTTATAACGCGAGTTTGCCACGGTGGAGACGTAGGGATTGGTATCGAACTCGGGCCCGAGAGGCCGGGTACTGAGGAAGGTTTGCCCTGCATACGGTGACGGTCCCGGAAGCGTGGCCCAGGCGGTACCCGAAGGGGGCGTTTCTCCGAATTGACCGCATGGAGGCGCAGTGCTCGCAGGAGCAAGGTTCGCCTGATTGCTCAGATACAAACACAGCGCCGGATTGGCGGGATTTGCTTCGATCGAAGTCACCAGGCGATGTCCCTGGTTTCCAACATAGCTGGCGGTGAACACCGTGCTCGATCCAATTTGGCGTTGCACCGAAAATTCATAGTGTTCGGAATACGGCAGCTTGTTATTGTGATCGAACGAGAATCCATAGGAAATCGGTTCTACTCCCGCCCAATCAAATGTCGTATCCGGATTGCTGGCAGAGACATTGGTGGGAGGAAACGCGAACGGAAAACGTGGCCATCCGGAGACGAGCGCGCCGGTGGAGCGAACAGTATATGGAGCCTCCAGCAGTGGAGGATTCGAACTGCCGTAATAAAGTCCGTACGGCGGATCACCGACTTCGAGGAATTGCGAGAGGTCTTCTACTGACGTGTAATAGAGACCGCCGCCAAGCCGAATGCTGGTTCTTCCCGGCCCGCCAAAAAGCTTTCCCAGAATTCCAGACGAAGTGCTCGGAGAATAAGCGAGTCCAAGCCGAGGTGAAAAATTGTGCCACTGCGTGGGCGCGAGAGTGCGAGGCACGCCGGGATCGCCGGGAACCACCCATCCCTTGGGCGCGCCAGGAAACACTACGGATTGCTCACCGGGAATGATGGTTTCAATCTTGTTCTGCGTGTCATACCAAGGCATGCTCGCTTCCCAGCGCAGACCATAGTTCAGCACGAGATTGCTGGTGGCGCGCCAGCTATCCTGGGCATACAGCGCGTAGTACTTGCTGCGGGAGTCGAGGATTTGCGGGCTTGCCTGGGTCAGGCTGTCGGGAGCTCCGATGAGAAAATCGGCGAAATCAATTCCTGTCTCGCCGCCAGTGAACGAGTACTGGCCGTTTTCTGCCGCAAGGTTTCTCTCATTGATCTGGTCGTAGTGGAACTGGCCGCCAAACTGAAAACTATGTGTTCCCATGACCTTCGTAAAATTGTCCAGCACCTGAAATGAGTTGTTGAACTGTCCCGTGCTTACCTGGGGAACGCCGATGCTGAAATTGTTGAACGTGATGTAAGGCACTCCCTCGAGATTAGGAGCGATGGGGCTAATGCCCCCGGCCGGGTTGGACCACGGAGTTACGAATCCTAAGTTGGCCAAGCTGTAATTGGATCCGACCCCGCCCTGCGGCTCTGCCAAGGCCAGACTGTTTCGCACGTAGCTCAGGCGAAGTTCGTTCACCGAGTACGAGCCGAAGTTCTTGGTATCACCGAGATTCACTAGTTGAGCTCGCCCGGCGGTCGTACCGTTGTAAGCAAAAGTGGCGGCCGGAACAGTGGCACCGCCGTTTGGATAGGGGGCGTTCAACAAATAATCGTCGGCGAAGTAGTAGGCGAACAGAGTACCGA
>JBAWBG010000127.1:0-11932 GCA_049589695.1 Candidatus Sulfotelmatobacter sp.
GCCGAGAACTCCGCTGCCTCAGGATGACAAGAGTGTGTTGAACCCCGTCGGTCATTTACTCTCGGCTCCTGTCCAGAGATAATCGCAGCAGGGCAATGCAGACGCGATGATCTCTCCGCCTAGCGTCAGGGCCAAACTTTGATGAAGTCTTTGCTCACTCCGGCTATCTGGATTGCGGCGGTTGCCATCCTGCTGCATACGGGGATGATTGCGCCGAGCGCGGCGATCATTACGTTTGCGCTGCATGCGGCGCTGGTAGTGGGGTTGCTGATGGCGTGGCGGTTTCATTCCAGCCGCATCTTCTTTGCGTTGCTGGTGGTGTTTCTGGCGGAACGCGCAATTTCTTATTACTCTGCTTTCCCTCACATTGTGGGCGGCGGACCGGCGAACACGGCGCTGGTGGCGGTTGGTCTGCTGTTGCCACTGAACTTTGTGCTGATCTCGTTTGCGCGGGAAAGGGGATTTATTTTTGCGAGCGTGGGGCCGGCGAGCGTGTTTCTGTTCGTCGAGTCGGTGATTGTGGCGGTGTTGTGCCGGACGGATTCCGCGGCGGCGGTGCGGCATACGCATCATGTTGCGGGCGCAGTTGCAGGTACGGCGATGGTCCCGCAGCATTTAGCTTTTTCTACGGTGAATGCGTTTGCGGCGGCGGCGGTGGTGTTGCTGATACGCTATCTGCTTTTTCGCAAGCCGGTGGAGAGCGGGCTGCTGTGGGCGCTGGGGGCGAGCGCTTTGGCTCTGCGCTTTGGAGGAGCGGGACGGATTCCGTCGGCTTACTTTGCGACGGCGGCTTTCATCCTGGCGGTTTCAATGGTGGAGACTTCTTACCTGCTGGCTTATCACGACGAGCTTACGACGTTGCCTTCGCGGCGCGCGTTTCATGAGGCGTTGCTGCGGCTGCAGGCGCCTTATTCGATTGCCATGGTGGACATCGACCACTTCAAGCGATGCAACGACACTTACGGACATGACACGGGAGATCAGGTGCTGCGGATGGTGGCCGCGAGGCTGGCGCGGGTGACGGGCGGAGGCGAGGCTTACCGGTGCGGCGGGGAGGAATTTGCGATCGTGTTTCCGGGAAAGACTACGAAAGATGTTTTGGAGCATCTGGAGGAGTTGCGGGCCAGCATTGAGGCGAGCAGCTTTCGGCTGCGCGGTAATAATAAAGATAGACGGCAGGAGGCGCGGGGGCCGGACCGGCGCAATCAACGGGGGCGGGCGCAGGCGGGGCGGGCGATCCGGCAACTGGCGCGGGCTGCGGCCTCGGACGAGCTTTCGGTGACGGCTAGTATTGGAGTGGCTAGTTCTGGTTCGGAGAAATCGTCCCCAGATGAAGTTGTGAAGGCGGCGGATAAAGCGCTTTACCGGGCCAAAGCTGCGGGACGCAACCGGGTGGAGACGGCAGGGGGTGCGCGGCGGAGGAGGGCGAAGGCGGCGGTGACGGCATGAAATAGCGAAGGTGGCTCAAGTCAAAGGCGACGGACAAGAGTGTCCGTCCCACACAAGCAGATTCCTCGCCCATCTCGCCGCTCTGGCGCGGCTGCGAAGGGGTCGGAATGACAAATTTAATTTGGAACGTCGACAATATTTTGGCAGCCAAGAACGTCGGGCCCGGAGCGTCACTTCAGGGCGGAGCTATGACGCTCCGGGCTCGGACGTTTTCGCAAGCACCACAGGCCGTGCGGTCAGCCCGCGGTAGAAGGTGGAGCAGAGCTTCTTCTTCCAGTGCCTGCGCATGCCGGGCACTTCAACCGAATGAACGCGACGCCTTCGGACTTGCCGCTGATGTCCACGGGCTTGGCGACATATCCGGTACCGCCGCAGCGCGGGCAGTCCTTCCGAGTCACTCGTCCCCCTCAGTTGTCCTGAGTTTTGCACCAAATTGGGGTCATCGCGATAAAAAGTGATTTGTGTTACGAAACACGAACAGCGGGCGGGTTAGGAATTGGCGAGGAGGTCGACGCCCAAGGTTGCCAGGGCGACGTCTTCATTGGAAGACAGTCCGCTGACGGCGACGGCGCCCACGACTTCGCCATTCTTCGAGATTGGAATTCCGCCGCCCCAGCCTACGTAGTTGGGATCGCCATAGTAGGCGATGTCGTGGGACTTCTCGGGATGCTTGACCTTCTCGCCGATTTCTTTGGTGGACTTGCGCTCGCGGGCGGCGGTCCAGGCCTTGTTCATGGCGATGCGGATGGAGGAGACGGGAGCGCCATCCATTCGCGCGAAGCAGATCAGGTCGCCGTGGACGTCGGCGACGGCGACCGACGCAGCCTTCTGCATCTGGGAAGCTTGATTGACGATGAGATCAACGGCGCGCTTGGCTTCGGAGTAGTCGATGGTTTGAAGGGTTCGCATGAAGGGTTAACAAGGATAAGGTGGGTCCAAAAAAAATCTAATGCTGACTATTGCTAGCCAGCATTGAGAATCCTGCATTGAATTTTGAGTTTGGGCCAAGCGCGAATGCCTGGCCCAAAGAGAGCTCTTAGAACACAACCTTCAACGCGAACTGAATCAACCGTTCCGGCGAGGCCACACCGTTTTGCACGGTACTCGTAATTGTGCCGAAACCGTTGCTATTTGGCCCTGTCGGAGTTCCATTGAAACCGGTTGATGGCACATTGAAATAGGGGTGATTGAATATGTTGAAGAACTCCGTCCGGAACTCGATTCCCAGTCTTTCCGAAACCTTGGTTCTCTTGAAAATGGCGAAGTCGAAATTGTTAATTCCTGGGCCGCGAAGGACCGAATCCACACGAGCTTCGTTTCCGAACCCCCAGTCCGGAGGAGCGGCAAAGCAAGTGGTGTTGAACCAGTTGGTGATGTGGCCGCCGCCAGCTTTCTCGTCGCAACCGGAAATGACATCGGGCCGGACGTTGGCAACGCCCAAGCCAGCTGCTTCCAGCGGTGTGGTGGCGGAGTAGCTGATCTTCAACGGGAAGCCGCGTTGGAAAGTGGTGATGCCATCGACGCCCCAGCCGGAAACGGCGCCGTTTGCGAGGCCGTTCATGTTGCTTGCGAAAGCTCTCCCGCGACCAAAGGGAAGGTCGAGGACGTAGCTTATAACTAACCTTTGGGAGATGTCCTGCGAGGAGAGAGACCGCTCTCCCGCCAGATTGTTCCAATCCTGAACAGATCCGACACCGCCAGTGTTGCCTTCGAGCCAGCTGGTCAAGGTGTCGGTATTGCTCATCAGCTTTGCGTTGGTGTAAGCCACGAGCAGGGTGCCACCGCCTTGGAATCTCCGGGTTACGGTAGCTTGCAGGGAGTTGTAACTGCTGCTGCAGCAGCCGTAACCGTTCAAGTTCAGGCCGTTGTATTCGGGGTACGGCCGGTCGTACTGTCCCTCATGAATCAGGGGGGTATCGGCCTTGTTTAGGGCGGTAGTCGGTGAGGTTAGAACATTTGGGACGAGGGTGTTGATTGTTGGATTTTGGCCAGCGGCGGCTTGCGCGGCGGCCTGCGCTACGAAGGCATCCGGAATTTGGTCGACATTCGTCTGATATTGCTGCAGATGCACACCGTGGGAGCCGGCATAGGCGACGTCCGCAAAAAACCCAGCCGGAAGTTGCCGCTGTATGTCCAAATTCCATTGCTCGACGTATCCGTATTTTGGGCCCTCGCCGCCGTATCCGTAGTAGGGAGCGAGCCCGGGGCTACCGTTTTGGGCTACGAAACTGGATAGAGTGGGGGCTGCATTACGTCCCGGGGGCGCCAAGATTCCAGCATTGCCAAATGGACCTGATTGGGCGCAAGTAAAGCCATCAGGCCCGCGCGGCGCAAACACTCCGGCAGCGCCACCGAACCCACAGGAGGCACCATCCAAATTAGATGCCGGAGTGATGTAGCCGTTGGTCGTGGCCGTGAAGTCGGTCGCGGCGAGATTAATCACGTCGTTGTCGGGATTGAGGGCGAAGGAGACATAGTTCGGAATGAAGAAGACACCGTAACCGGCGCGAACCACCGTCTTCTGGTCCGGGGCGAAGACCAAACCGACTCGCGGAGAAAATGCCTTTTTATCGAGCGGCAAATTGTTTTCGGTCGAATTAGGTCCTGTCCCCACATACATCGCGTCTCCGGGACAGGTTGATCCAGCGGTTCCGTTACAGCCAGTCACAGTTGCGTTGGTCGTGAAGGGATTCCAGTAGCTTAGCCGGTTGTACGCTTCCGACCACGTTCCGGGCAATTCATAGCGCAGGCCCAAGCTCGCAGTGAACTTCGGCGTCACGTGCCAGGTATCCTCGACGTACAAAGCGCGGTACGTCTCCTTGCCCTTGGTTTGTGCGGGCACCTGAGCTATGCCTTCGCTCTGGTTCCCGGCGAAACTACCCTGGTTCAGTCCCAACCCCAGCAGGAAATCCGCGAATGCGAATCCTCCCGTTGGAGCCGGCGCCAACGGGCTTGTTGGCGGCGCGCTCGATTTTGTCCAGGTTCCGTCGAAACCGAAGGCACCGCTGGCAATGTTAGTCTGGAAGTAATTATCCAGTCCAAGTTCGTATTGCCCGCCAATCTGAATGTTGTGCTTGCCACGGATGATCGTGAGTTCCGGGCTTACGTTGTACTGCGTGTTGTGATCTCCGATGGCGCTGTTGCCTTGCGTGTGGCCAACGTCATTCGGAAGGTTAGTTTCCGGGGTTGGCGGCGTTCGCATCGAGTCTGCCGGGGTGTTGTAAGTCGACGGCCAGCCCAGAGTCGTGAGATCAAATCCCGAGAGAAGCGGAGTCCGGCCGTAAACAAACCGGCTAGCCGCAAGATTCACGTTCAGGATCGTGTTTGACGTGAAGGCATGGTTCACGCCAATCGCCAGGGCCTTGGTGTGATAAAGCTCGGCGCAACGATCCAGACACAGGCCAGTTCCTAGCGGATTTACGGGCAAGTCAGTTAATCCGTAGTAGGCAAATCTGCCGAATAAGTGGGTGTTGCTTCCAATGTTCTGGTCACCGCGCGCCACAAACTCGTTGGTGTTTCCACCGGCGGGCGCCGCACTCAGGTAATTACTGACCGTGCCGGGCTGGTTAGCCGCGGGATAGTATTTGGCCATCAATATCCCCGCCGCCTTGCTGAACTCGGAAGCAGGAATGCAATTGCCCGGACACGATGGGTTAGCTGGGTCCAGCCCGTACGGCTGACGCACTCCCGTCGTTTGGCTCACGTTGTAAGGATCGTAGATCTGCCCGGTGGGGTCGTTGCACAATCCCGCAGCAGTAAAACCAGCCGTGCATAGCGCTGAGAAATTACCTGTCGTCATCCCCGCCGCTGGAACGCTGGTGGTGAAAGGCGATCCTGTTCTTTGGCGGTACTGCTCCCAGCTGACATAGAAGAAAGTTTTATCTTTAATAACCGGTCCACCCAGTTGGAATCCGTACTGGTTCTGGGTCCACGGTGGAGGAGTGTTCGACTTGCCGGCAGCTATCTCCGATCCCTTGTTAAAGTATTCGTTCGCATTCAGCACTGCGTTGCGGAAATATTCATACGCGGAGCCGTGCCAGCTGTTGGTTCCGGATTTGGTGCTTAGGTTTACCACGCCGCCTGAGAACTTACCCCATTCGGCACCCTGATCGTTATATTGCACTTTGAATTCGCCAACGGAATCCTGGGTCGGAATGATGATGGGCAGATTGATGTAGCCGATATTCAGGGGTTGACCATCCAGGTACTCTGCGCCTTGATTGGCAAAGGATCCGCCAATCTGATAGTTGCCCCAACTGAAGGGGTTCTGGCCCACGGGCGAACCGCCCGATCCGCCTTGCGCGACCACGGCCGGTGAGACGGTAATGAGATTAAAGATATTGCGACCATTGAGTGGGAGTTCGTCCGCTTTGCGCTGTTCCACCACCTGACCTAAAGAGGCCGATTCGGTTTGCAGGAGCGGAGTTTGCGAAGTCACCTCGACGACCTGGCTGACCTCGCCGACCTGCAAGGCGGCCGTGATATGCGTGTCTTGCTGCACCTGCACCGTGACGTCGGTACGCGCGAAGTGCTTAAAGCCCTGCTTTTCCACGTCAAGCCGGTACTGGCCAGGGAAGAGGTTTACAAACGTAAAGAGTCCGTCGGCGCCACTCGATTGTGTGCGCTTTTCTCCCGTGCCCAGATTGGTCAAGGTCACGCTAGCATCTGTAACGGCTGCTCCGGAAGTGTCGTTGACTGAGCCGGTAATCGAACCATAGGTGCTTTGGCCGTAGAGTGACAAGGAAAAAGAAATGAGAAGGGCGACTGAGACGAACAGGCTCCGCAGAATGCGACTTGGCATAAGTGACTCTTTCCAGTACAGGAGTTTCCCCAAATCAAGGACCCAATAACAGTGGCGGGATTTTTGTTCATAAGGCCAGCCGTTGTCAAGAAGAAAATTAGTTGATTTGCATTAGATTTATCGTTAACCCTCCCAAACAGTGGTATGCTTCCCCGGCCATGCCAGTGACCATGCAAGACATTGCAAAGGGTCTGAACGTTTCCGTGGTCACCGTGTCTAAAGTTTTGCGAAACCAAGGGAGAATCAGCGAAGCCACCCGGCAGAGAGTATTGCGGCGGGCCAAGAAGTTGAATTATCAGATGAACTGGGTGGCGCGCAGCCTGGTGACGCGACGCACGTATACGATAGGCATGCTGTTGCCGGAATTCGCACATCCGTTCTTTGCGGAGATCGCCCGTGCCGTGGCACGAACGGTTAGGCCCCACGGCTATTGCGTTGTGATCTCATCCTTCGAGGAGGATCCTGCGCTCGAGGCCAGCGAGATTGACTCTTTGCTGGCGCGGCAAGTGGATGGATTGATCATCGCGTCGTCGCAGCCATCACGCCGATTGAGCGTATTCAAGAAGATAGAAGCACGGAAGACTCCTTATGTTTTGATCGACCGGCCCATCGCGGGCGTGGAAGCCTGTTTTGTGGGAGTCGATAATCGGGCAATTGGCAGGCTGGCCACAGAACATTTGATAACTAAGGGTTGCAACCGCATCGGCCATCTGCGTGGCCCGCAACTGCGGATCGCCGCGGAGCGCGTGGAAGGGTATCGCGAGGCGCTCGAGAACGCTGGCATGCGTCCGGATCGGAACTACATCGTCGCCGCCGGTCATACAGATAGTACCGGTTACGAAGGAATGAAAGAACTCCTGAGGGCGGAACCGCGAGTGGACGGAGTTTTTTGTTATAACGATCCGGTCGCCATTGGTGCCATGAAGGCGATCCGGGAGGCGGGACTGCGAGTGCCGCAGGATATTGCCTTAGTTGGTGCGGGCAACGTTCGTTATTCCGACGTTTTGTCGGTTCCACTGACCACTGTGGATCAGGGAACATGCCAGATAGGAACTCTGGCTGCCGAACTGTTGATGGAGCGAATCGGAGCGAAGCGGCCCGTGCACGCGCAAAAAATATTGATTCCGCCTAAACTTGTGGAACGCGAATCAACGCACCTCTCTTGAATAAGAATGTGTTGGCCGAGTGGTGTGGAAGAAACATTCATGGAGATGGTGTGCGTGTGATCCGTGGGCGGTATTTCTGGGTCAAGGAATCCTGAGTTGTTGAACACTTTGGTTCGCGGAAGCTGCGTTTTGAGCCTTGTACTAGTGGCGACGGCTGTCACCGCCCCGGTTTTCGATGTTAACGCGCCTCGCGGTTTGGATTTCACCCTACAGAATTCGCCAACCCCGCAGAAGTATCTGATTGAAACCATGCCGGGCGGAGTCGCGCTTCTCGACTATAACAATGATGGATTGCTGGATATTTTCCTGGTGAATGGCGGGCGCATAACCAGTCCGATGCAGACGCCGGAAAATTTCGACCGGCATGATCCGCGATACTGGAATCGGTTGTATCGGCAGAATAAAGATGGAAGCTTTACCGACGTAACTCAACAAGCTGGCTTGGCCAATGCTGGCGACGGGAACTACGGCATGGGCGTGGCCGTCGGGGATTATGACAATGATGGTTATCCGGATCTTTATGTCACCAGCTACGGAAAAAATATTCTTTATCACAACAATGGCGATGGAACTTTTACCGATGTGACGGCGAAGGCGGGCGTGGCGGGCGGGGGATGGTCAGTTTCGGCGGGATTCTTCGATTACGATAACGACGGGAAGCTCGATCTTTTTGTGACTCGCTACATGGATTGGGACACCAAGCACAACAAGGATTGCGGCGGAAACTATCATACTTATTGTCCGCCGGAAGAGTTTCCCGCGACGACCAACATTCTTTATCACAATAATGGCGATGGAACTTTTACGGACGTAAGCCAAAGGTCGGGCATTGCGGCGAAAAAAGGTCGGGCTTTGGGCGTGGCATTTGCCGACTACGATGGCGACGGATTCACGGATATATTTGTCGCGAACGATGGCATGCAGCAATATTTATTTCATAACAACGGGAATGGAACGTTCTCAGAAGTGGGCATGGAGGCGGGGACGGCGCTTTCGCAGGATGGGCGGCGGCTTTCGGGCATGGGAGTCGTGTTCCAGGATTATGACAATGACGGGCGTCCCGATGTGATTGTTACGGAGTTGCCTCGGGAAATTTACGGCGTGTATCACAACGACGGCGATGGCTCATTTACTTATCGCAGTCTGGAAACAGGGCTTGGACTTCTCTCCAGCGGAAGCGCGGGGTGGGGCGTGGGGTTGGAAGATTTCGATAATGATGGGTGGAAAGATTTATTCGTCGCACAGGGGCATGTGCTCGATAACGTGGAACAGATCGATCCTTCACTGCACTATCTTGAACCGCCGCTGCTGGCGATGAATCATAATGGACGCTTTGAAAGTGCTGACTCCGGGGACGCGGTTCCGTGGGCGGCGCGCGGCGCGGCTTTCGGTGACTTGAATAATGATGGGTGGCAGGACGTGGTGATGACGACACTGGGCGGCCATCCTCAAGTTTTCATGAACCGCGGCGGGAAGGCGCACTGGCTGGTGATTACTTTGCGCGGGACGCGGAGCAATCGCGATGGATTTGGTGCGCGAGTACAGGTGAATGGGCAGACGCGGTTTGCAACTTCAGCGGGAAGTTACTTGTCGTCGAGCGACAAGCGGCTGCACTTTGGACTTGGCGCGGCGGAAAAGGCAAAAGTGGAAATTGTCTGGCCATCCGGCATTCATCAAAGTCTAAACGACGTCCACGCCGATCAATTTTTGGAAGTGCGTGAACCGGAGAAGCCGTGATCTTCTCTACTGCAGCTCGGGCAATTTTGACTTTATGGTTCGCGTGGCAGATCGCATCGCCGCAAGCGGCCGAGCATATGCAAGCCGGAATTGCGGCGGACAAGCAACGACAGTTCGATGTCGCCGTCAGCGAATATAAGAAGGTGACGGAAATCGATCCCTCATTCGCCGACGGATTCGTCAGTCTCGGCCAGGCTTATATGGAAAGCGGCGATTACTCATCTGCGATCGCTCCGCTTAAACATGCATTGGAACTCAACACGGATTCGGCGCCGGCCCATCAGTTGTTAGGGTATGCGCTGCTCGCACAGGGATATGCGGCGGAGGCAGTTCCGCACCTGCAACTCTCGCCGGATAAAACCGCATTGGGCATTGCGCAGATTCAAATTGGACAATTGCCGGAGGCTGTGGAAAATTTAGAGACCGCTTTGAAGGCGCATCCCAACGATGCCGACATTCTTTATTACCTAGGCCGCGCCAGCGGCCTACTGGCCAAGCAATCGATCGATACTTTGCTCGCCGCCTATCCTGACTCCGCTCGCGCGCACCAGGCCATGGCGGAAAACTATTTTGTGCTGCGCCGAATGCCGGACGCGGAGAAAGAATATCGCGAAGCGTTGCGGCTGCGTCCCAATCTTCCGGAAGCTCACCTCGCCTTGGGCGAAGTTTACGCCGGAGCTTTTCAATGGCCGAAGGCGGAAGAAGAATTTCGCATGCAGGTGAAGTTGCAGCCGGGGAATGCGGAAGCTGCGTACCGTCTGGGAGAAGCTTTGCTGGAGCAGGGAAAAGCGCACGACGCGCGCGCGGAACTCTTGCGCGCCGATCGCTTGCTGCCCGACATGCCAGAGACGCTTTATTCACTCGGGAAAGCGGCTTCGCTCGAAGGCGATAACCCGGGCGCCGAGAAAGCCTGGACGAAGCTTCTTTCCATCGAGAAGCAAAGTTCGCTGGCGGCGCAGGCGCATTTTGGGCTGGCGGGAATTTATCGCAAGCAAGGGAAGACCGCTGAGGCGAAGCACGAAATGCAGGAATTCCAAAGTTTGCAGAATAATTCGGCTCAGCCACAATCGGCCGCACAACCGACTCCACAACACTGAGTGGTGGTCACAGCATATTTATATTCAGGAGCTGATATGGAACTGATCCAGCATGGTTTTCTTCGTCGTTTGCCGGTGGCTATGCTTTGTTTTGGCGGGTCCGTGATGTTGTGTTTGCTGGCCGCAATGCCCCTCAAGGCCGCTGAACCTTCCGCGCAAGGTTTGAATGCAGGCTGGCAGTTCCGGGCGGTAGCAAATGTCGATCGATCGGACGTGAAAGAGTGGCATGCGGCGCAGGTTCCGGGAGTTGTGCAAACGGATCTGTTGAACAGCAAGCTGATCCCGGATCCTTTTTATGGGGAAAACGAATTCCAGCTGCAATGGATCGGACTCGCCGACTGGGAATATCAAACGACTTTTCAGGTCGATGCGGCCACGCTGGCGCGCGAGCATCTCGACTTAGTGTTTGACGGTCTGGATACGTTTGCCGACGTGTATCTCAACGATCAGCCCATCCTGCACGCGGACAACATGTTCCGCCGCTGGCGAATTCCTGCGAAGCCGATGTTGAAGCCGGGACCGAATACGCTGCGAATCGTTTTCCATTCCGCGGTGGAGAAGATGATTCCGTACGTGAAGACTCTGCCTTACGTTCTGCCGTCGATCTCGACTCAGATTTCTGAAAACGAAGAGAATATCGCCACCGCTCCCTACACGCGAAAAGCTCCTTATAACTACGGTTGGGATTGGGGTCCGCGCTACATGACCGAGGGAATTTGGCGGCCGATTCATCTTGAAGCCTGGGATGCGTTGCGCGTCGACAATTTTCACATCCACCAACACAGCATCAGCTCCGGCCTGGCCAACGTTAGCGCCGAACTCGATATCGAAGCCAGCAAGCCGACGAGCGCCACTCTCACGTTGGCTCACGATGAATTATCCGGACCGCAGACTTCCGACGGGAATCAGACACTGCAACTGAATGCCGGAATGAATCATGTTTCATTTCCGCTGCGAATTACCGCGCCCAAGCTGTGGTATCCGGTGGGGTATGGACCGCAGAACCGTTACCGGTTTTCTGCAGCGATCCGCATCGGCCGTGAAGCGGCAGCTCACGCCGAGACGAAAACCGGACTTCGCTCCGTGGAACTTCGCCGCGTTCCCGATCAATGGGGGAAAAGCTTCGAGTTCGTCGTGAACGGAATTACCGTGTTCGCCAAGGGTGCAGATGTGATTCCGTTCGACAGCTTTCCTAACCGCGTGACTCCGGAAATCCATCGTAACATTCTGGAGGCGGCGCGTGATGCACACATGAATATGGTCCGCGAGTGGGGCGGCGGTTATTACGAGTCGGACGACTTTTACGATATTTGCGATGAACTCGGAATTATGGTCTGGCAGGAATTTATGTTCGGCGGGGATATGATTCCCGGCGATGTTTCGTTTCAAGAGAACGTCCGGCAAGAGGCCATCGATCAGATCAAACGGCTGCGCGATCATCCCAGCATTGTGATCTGGTGCGGGAATAATGAAGTGGAGACTGGCTGGTACCACTGGGGCGACCGCCAGGCGTTCAAAGAATCAGTTTCGCCGGCGACACGCGAGCGCGTGTGGCAGGATTACGTCATCATGTTCGCCGACATTATCAAGAGTTCGGTCACGCAGTATGCCGATCCCACGCCCTACTGGCCGAGTTCGCCCAGCGCAAACTTTGAAGAAGTTCCCGACAACCAACACAACGG
>JBAWBG010000128.1:0-30689 GCA_049589695.1 Candidatus Sulfotelmatobacter sp.
CGTCCATGTTGACGATCGGTAGGCAAATAGCTTTCAGGCAACGGACCACTGAGCTTCTCGCGCCAGTACTCGAGGTCCTTCGCGAGAACTTCACGCGTGATGGTGCGGCGCTGCCAGCATGCATAATCGGGATACTGAATATTCAGTTCCGATAACGGCGATGCCGCGCCGGCTGCGTACGCTTTGTAGAGTGTTGCAAGTTCCGGCAGAAATACACGATAAATCGCCACGCCATCGAAAATGATGTGGCTGAGCGTCAGATAAAGACGGTGCTCTTCTTCGTCTAAACGAACCAACTTCGCTCGAAAAAGTGGAACCTGCGCCAGATCGAGAGGGACTCTGGCATCGGCGGTGGCAAGTGCGATGGCCTTTGCATTGCGTTGCTCTCGCGGCAGGCCGCGAAGATCGATCACGGGAAGTGAGACGGAGAGTCTCTCGGTTATTTCCTGAACCGGCTGGCCATCCACCACTGTGAAACAGGTTCGCCAGGCTTCATGGCGGCGGAGAATCTCGTTAAAGCTTTGTTCGAGCGCGGTTACATTTAACCGCCCGGAGTAATGAATCGTAACCGGTTCGTTATAGAGCGGAATTTCTGGGGCAAACTGCGCGTGCAGCCATACCTGCTCCTGGGCATAAGATAAGGGAACGATCTCGCCGGGTTGCCGTCGCGGAATCTCCTGAGCTGCGGCTTGAAAGCCCAGCTCTCCACGGAAATACTTTTGCAGGAGCTTTCGTTTTGCGTCGGAGTATTCAGATTCCACTGCGTATCGCCCTTAGTTCGAAAAACTGAGTCGTTACCTTGCATCGCTGGCAGCGAATTGGACGGGAAGCGAAGTTAATCCCCGCAGCCCGAGGTTGTGACGCCATACCAGCGGGCCCTGCGCATTCAGCTTCAATCCAGGTAGCCGTCGGAGAATCGTGCTGAAGGCAATTTGCCCTTCCAGTCGAGCCAAAGCCGCGCCGAAACAAAAATGCGCAGCCCACCCAAATGCGAGATGCTGATTGTTCTTGCGTGCGAGATCCAGCAGATCTGGCTCCGGAAATCGTTCAGGGTCGCGATTGCCCGCGCCCATCACCGCGATCACGGCCTGACGCTTCTTAATTCGCTTTCCCCCAAGTTCGACGTCTGCGGGAGCCAGTCTGGCGGTGTGCTGACTGGGACTTTCGTAGCGCAGCAATTCCTCTACCGCGCCTGGAATCAGAGAAAAGTCTGCGCGCAGGCGATCCAATTCAACCGGATGGCGCAGCAGAGTCAGCACGCCATTGCCGATCAGGTTCGTGGTGGTTTCCAGACCGCCGACCATCGTAACAATCAGATTGGCGATGATCTCTTCTTCCGTAAGCCGCGCACCCTCAATCTCGGCGTTCATCATAGCCTGAACCAAGCCTTCGCGCGGATGCGCCTTCTGCTCGCGCATGGCCGATCGAAAATAGCTGCTCAGGTTTTCGACACTTTGCAGCACGCGCGAAAAGCGATCCGGATTATGCTGAAAGTTTCCCAGCATCTCGGCAAAATCCTGTGACCATTCCTTGAGCTGTGCATGGTCAGAGGCCGGAACACCGAGCAGTTCGGCAGTTACGATCGCCGGCGCTGGACCGGCGAAGTCTGCAATTACGTCCATCGATCCTTTGGGAACAACCGCATCGAGCAGCGTATCCATTACTTCCTGGATGTGCGCGCGGAGTTGCTCCGCTCTCCGTGGCGTGAAGGCGGCGGATGCGAGCGTGCGGAGGCGGGTGTGATCCGGCGGATCCAGAAACAGCATCTGGCGCACCATGATTTCGGCAATCGGATTGAGCGCTGAAAGGTTCAACGCACTCAACTGTTCTGGCGTGGGGGTACGATCGGCGGAGAAATGGTGCAGCACGTGCACTACGTCCGCATACCGGGTGACAACCCAGGCGTGCAGAAAAGGATCCCAATGCACCGGGTCATGACGGCGCAGCTTTTCGTAGAGAGGATACGGATTCGCCAGCACTTCAGGGTCGAGCAATTGATACAGACTGAGCACGCGGTCTTCGGCGGGCAGTACGGAGGGTGGCGCGCTGGCCGAGGTCATGCCGGCATTCCGGGAATAGATTCGAGGATGCGTTGCGCCTCCTCGTCAGTCATGGTTTGCACTTTGGCGAAAAGTAGACGTTCGATCTCGGAGGAGATTTCAGCAATTGTCGGATGATCGAAGAGACTTCGCAAGGAAAGCTCTACTGCGAAACGCTGATGGACCTTGGCAATTAGTTGGGCTCCCATCAGCGAGTGGCCACCGAGGTTGAAAAAGTTATCGCTCCTGCTGACGCGATCTACTTTCAGCAGACTTGTCAAGAAACCGGCCAGCCACTGTTCAATCTCGGACTGCGGAGCAGAGAAGGGAGCATCCGCAAGGGTGTTATCAGGGGTTGGCACGGGAAGCGCAGCTCGATCTACCTTGCCGCTCGGCGTTACCGGGATACTCTTAAGTTCCAAAAAATTCGCAGGCACCATGTAGTCGGGAAGCGATTCGGCAAGAAAAGAGCGCAGCTGTGCCGAGGTAAGAAGCGCGCCTGGCGCCGGAACGATATATGCAGTCATGCGGCTCTCGCCGGAATCGTCTGCGTAAGCGGCCACACAACTCGCACTGATCGCAGGATGCCGGTTTAGCGCCGCGGTGATTTCGCCCGGTTCGATGCGATAGCCTCGGATCTTGATCTGCTCATCCATCCGTCCCATAAACGCGATTTGGCCGTCCGGAAGGTTGCGAGCGAGATCGCCTGAGCGGTAAAGGCGCGCTCCGGCTGCGCTACTAAAAGGGTCGGGTATAAATTTTTGCGCCGTCAGTTCCCGCAAGTTTAGATATCCTCGTCCGACGCCGGCGCCTCCGATTAAAAGTTCTCCCGGAACGCCGTCGGTCACGGTTTTCAGTTCCTCGTCAACGATGTGGATCTCCACATTGTCGACAGGTCTTCCAATGGAGGGCGCGTAGCCGGTCTCATCGCTGGGTCGAATTTCCCCGGAAGTCGCAACCACCGTACACTCCGTCGGACCGTAGTTATTAATCAAAGCAAAAGGCAGACCGGGCGGTGGGTAGCGACGGAGACAATCTGCACCCGTCAGCAGGACTCGAAGTGAGGTTTGAGTTGGCCATTGCAGATCAATCAGTTGCTCGGCTACCACCGTGGGAACGAAGCTGATAGTTATTCGGTTAGCAACCATCCAGTCTCGAAGATGATCCGGTGCGGTGCGAATGGAATCGTCCACAACACGGATGCTTGCTCCTTTCGTGAGGTAGGGCCACATCTCCCAAACGCTTGCGTCAAAGCCCGGACTGGCTTGCAGCGTGGCTCGGTCGGTCGCCGTAATTTTGAAAGCTCGCTCGTGCCAGCGCACCAGGTTCAACAAGTTAGCATGCGTGATCTGCACACCTTTAGGTCGGCCGGTGGAACCCGATGTGAAAATGATGTAGGCGCAATCCTCAGGATTGGTTTTAATGTTTGGCGGTGCAGTGGAATGGCTAAGAATCTCGCCTTCCGTGGAGTCGATAATAATCCTCTGCCAAGTTCCTGAAGGCAGCTTGTTGGCCAGTGAAGAATGGGTCAGCACGACCGGCGCAGCAGAGTCTCCCAATAACATCGCAATGCGCGCCGAGGGATAGTTGGGATCTAGTGGCACATAAGCGCCGCCAGCTTTCAATACTGCCAAAGCAGCCGTCGCCAGCTCGGAAGAGCGCTCCAAAAAGAGGGCGACAGGAACCTCCGCTCTGACTCCGAGCGAGCGTAGAAAATTGGCCAGCTGATTGGCCCGCGCATTCATCTTCCCGTACGTGAGCTTCTGGCCGCCGTCTACGATAGCAACGGCGTCAGGAGCTGCGTGGGTTTGCATTGCTACCAAATCATGGACGCACATATAGAAAATCCAGAAAATCCGGCAAACATTCAATTCCTACATCTGCAACGTGCGCCTGCTACGCGGGCTGTTTGCCATCGAGTACCCGCTGAAGCAAACTCTGCAATTCCGCGGAAGACAGATTATCGAGTTGCGCCAACAGCGCCTCGCGGCTCGCGACCGTATTCCGAGGATGCCGTTGCAGAATTGGGGAACGAGCTTTCAAGCCCATAGCTTGCGCCTTCTGCACTTCCAGCGCCAGGCCGGCAATCGTCGGCGCTTCAAACACACTGCGCACCGCCAACTCCACTTCAAAGATCCTCCGGATCCGCGCCGTCACCTGCAACACCAGCAACGAATGTCCTCCCAGCTCGAAAAAGTTCTGCTCAATTCCCACCTGCTCCACTTGCAACAACTCTTGCCAGATTTCCGCCAGCTTCGCTTCCACCTCATTCCGCGGAGTAGTCAACTCCTCGCGGTCAACCAATGACTTGCCACCGCCTGCCAGCGCGGAGCGATTCACCTTGCCACTCGGCAATAGCGGCAATGCTTCTACCAGCCAATAGCTAGCCGGCACCATGTGTTCCGGTAGTTTCGTCCGCAGATAACGCCGCAACTCTCCTGCCGAAGGTTCTGAGTGATTCTTCATCACCAGGTGAGCGGCAAGTTTCTGCTGCTCGCCCTCGCCACTCACCATGACCACCGCCTCCGCGATGTCATCATGAGCCGCGAGCACCGACTCGATTTCGCCTAACTCGATGCGCAGTCCGCGCAGCTTGACCTGATTGTCAACTCGGCCTAGGTATTCGATCTCGCCATTGCTGCGGAAACGGCCCAGATCGCCGGTGCGATACAGGCGCGGCGATCGCCCCGGCGCCAGCCAATTTTTAACAAAACGTTCCGCCGTCAACTCCGAGCGATTCAGATATCCCCGCGCCAGGTTATCGCCGCCGACAAAAATCTGGCCGCGAATTCCGATAGGAGACGGCTCGCCGCCCTCATCCACCAAATAGATTTGCGTGTTGCTGATAGGTCTGCCAATTGCGACCGAGGAAGCTATATCTCTTTTCGAAACCTGGTGGCACGTTACATCCGCCGCAACTTCCGATGAGCCATAAATGTTGAGGAGCGTCGCTTCCCGGAAGGCCTCGTGAAACCGTTTGGCCAAGTCTGCCGGCAGAATCTCTCCACTACACGACCAGAGCCTCAGATCCGGTACTCGAGCCTGCAGATCTCGCGCGTGATCGAGAAGCGTGCGCAATAAAGACGGTACCAGGACAATGCGACTCACGCGCTCACGAGCCAGCACTCGCAACATCTCCTCTGGATCGCGCACTGCCTCCCGCGGAATGATTACGTTCGGAACTCCCGCCAGCAACGGCCCGAAGATCTCCCAGATAGAATCAACGAATCCCAGGTTCGTCTTCTGGCAACAAACCTCTCCGGCTTTGAAGGGATAAGTTCTCCACATCCAGGAAAAGCGATTCATCGAGGCCCGGTGCGTTCCTTCTACGCCTTTAGGGACGCCGGTTGAGCCGGACGTATAGATCACATATGCGCGTTGATCGCTCGAAACCGGAACCAGAGGATTGCCAGGTGCCTCATCGCTGACATCGTTGTCATCTGTATCCAACACGACGACGTTCTGCGCGTTACTCGGCAGCTCGCCTTTGATTGACGAATGAGTGACAATGCTGGACAGCGCGGCATCTTCAATCAGGAACTTGAGGCGTTCGAGCGGATACGCTGGATCGAGCGGAACATAGGCAGCACCGGCCTTTAGCACTCCCAGAAGCGCGATCACTATCTCGGGAGAACGTTCGAGAAAAATCCCGACCAGAGAGCCCGGAGTGACTCCGCTGGCGATAAGCCGATGTGCCAGCCGGTTCGCTTCGTCGTTGAGTTGGCGGTAGCTCCACTTCTTTTCTGCAAACAGCAACGCGGTTGCATCAGGACGAGCATCTACCTGCCTTTCGAATGCCCGATGCAGCGGCAAATCTCTGGGATAGTCAGCCGCAGTAGAATTCCACTCCACCAGCACCTGTTGTCGTTCTTCACTGCTCATGATCGGAATCTGCGCCACGGTCAAATCGGGGTTCTCAACCACCGCGCTCAGCAGTTTTTCGAAGTGCGCCAACATTCGGCGAATTGTCGATAGCTCAAAAAGATCGGTGTTGTATTCGAATTGACAGTGAAATTCGCTGTCCTCCCACACTTCGACAGAGAGATCGAACTTGGCAATCCCGGTCTCGAAGCCCATCTCCTTGATCCTCAATCCCGGAATCTCGAAGACTTGTTTGGGAATATTCTGGAAGGTGAACATCACCTGAAACAGAGGATGAGTTTCCAGCGAGCGCTGCGGGATCAACTCTTCGACAAGTTTCTCAAAAGGAACGTCCTGATGGTTGTACGCTTCCAGAGCGAATGATCGCACCTGCCGAACTAATTCCCTGAAGCTGAGGTTGCTCGGGAAATCAGCGCGGAAGACCATCGTATTCACGAACAAGCCGATCATATTTTCAACTTCAATTTCGCTGCGGCCGGCAATCGGAGTTCCAACCAGAATGCTCTCCTGGTTGGTGTACCTCCAAAGTAAGGTTTGAAACGCAGCCATGGTAAGCATGAACAGAGTGGAACTCTCCGCTTGCGCGAGCGCCTTGAGCTTCGCCAGGATCGAGCTGTCCAGGCTGATTTCCTCCGTGGAGCCGTGCCAGCTGTAACCGCTGGGCCGCGGGTGATCGGCGGGCAGATCAAGCAGCGTTTGCGCACCCGCGAGCTTGAGTTTCCAGTGTTCGATTTCCCGCATGAGCAAGTCGCCACTCATGTACTCGCGTTGCCACTGCGCGTACTCCGCGTACTGCAGAGTCAGTTCAGGAAGCACCGGGGTCTCATTCTTCGTCAAATCTGCGTAACATTTTGTCACCTCGCGGAACAGAAGGGCGATCGACCAGCCATCGGTGATGATGTGATGAATTATCAGGACGAGGAAATGTGTTTCCTGGTCCAGGCGCACCAGCAGGGGGCGCAGTAAAGGCCCCTCGCTTAGATCGAACGGTTTCTTTCCCTCTTCACCGGCAATGCGCAAGGCCTCAGCCTCGCGCTCCAGGGGCAGAATTCCTGCCAGATCGATAACTGGAATCTCTACTTCCACATCGGACAATACGATTTGCCGGGCTTCACCTTCAACCGAATCGAATACAGTGCGCAGGCTCGAGTGGCGCTTTACCACCATCTGGAAAGCTTGCTTCAGGCGCTCAACATCCAACGGACCAGTAATCCGAAAGGCACGAGGGAGGTTATAGGCCGCAGTTTCAGGATCGAGTTGATCGAGAAACCATAGTCTTTGCTGGGCAAATGAAGCCGGATACGCCAATCGAGTCATCAGCTGAGATCCTTACATCCTTGATGGCGCCAGTGGGGAGGATGGCATCTCTAGCTGCTCTGCTATCGAACCGTCAGGCAGCCTTCAGAATAGCCAGTATACCCCTGCTGGCAAGGCCAGAGGTCGACAGTTCAGCGACTATGCCCTAAAAGGGACGAATGGAATATCAGTATTTCACTGTATGTGATTTTCTGTGGATTTTGCCATTCTACAGGCCTGTCCTGGGTTATAGTGTGTTGAATAGCTCTGGTCGGGCTGGCGATGTTAGTGAAAGTTAAAAAATAGTTTTTGAACTCTGGCCGGGTGATTGGACTTTTTTGAGTCTTGAGACGCAGTTCAGGATTGCAGATGTCACTTCCGTCTTTTGTTCCCACAAGTGTACCTGGAACTCCCCCTCCCGGATTCAGACGCAGATTGCTGTGGTTGCAGATCACGGTTTTCCATCTCTCTTTTGGCAAGACGATTTCTTGACTGGCGACACGTGTGCCTTTGAGTAGGAAGGTTTAACCGGTATGTTGTATCGAAGCCAGGATGTGGCCCGCGATGCGCAGGAGAAGAACCAGTTAGTCGACCTTCTTCTGCGGGCGAGCCCGAACTATACCTATCCGGCATCTTTGGCGCAGCAGCGTCTGTGGTTCCTGGATCAGCTGCGGGCAAAAAACGCTGCGTATAACGTGCATCTGGGCATGTGGCTCAGAGGGAAACTCGATCTTGCGGCGCTTCGGTCGAGCGTGCAGGAAATGGTAAACCGCCACGATAGCCTGCGGACGTCATTCCGTGTTGAGCACGAAAAACTCCAACAAGTTGTAGAAGGCACGTGCCGGGTAACAATGCCGATTACGGACCTGACCGGGGTCGCCGACCCGACTGCGGAAGCCTATCAGCTTGCACGCCGAGAAGTGCAGGAACCGTTCGATCTCAGTCGGGCGCCCTTGTTTCGCGTATGTCTCTTTCGCGCCACGCCCGTCGATCATGTTTTTCTTTTCACCATGCATCACATCATTACAGACGCCTGGTCGGTACAAGTCTTTGCCAACGAATTGGAACAGCTTTACGGAGCCTTCTCGCGCGGCGAGGCGTCACCCCTGCCCGCGCTACCGATTCGCTACGGCGACTTTGCCGAATGGCAGCTGGAATGGTTTCATAGCAACGAAGTCCAGCAGCAACTTGCCTACTGGAAAAATAAACTCACAGGCGCGCCGGCGCTTCTGGAATTGCCAACTGATGTGCCCAGGCCGCCGGAACAAACGTTTGAAGGCGCCGTTGAGGTTGCGGCTATCCCGCAGGATGTCGTCGACGGAATTGAGCACGTTGCCGCTCGTTGCCAGGTTACTCCGTTCATGGTGCAGTTGGCTGCATTCAAGGTTCTGCTTTATCGCTATGCCCGACAATCTGACGTCGCGGTAGGCATACCCGTCGCTGGACGTAATCGTGTGGAGACCGAGGGGCTGATTGGCTTCTTCGTCAACACGCTGGTATTGCGCGATGATTTGGCGGGCAATCCGCGCTTCACCGACGTGATTGCTCAAGTGCGCGAAACAATTTTGGGAGCATTCTCGAACGTTGATATTCCATTCGAAAAGATAGTAGAGGAGCTCCAGCCAGAACGGAATCTCAGCCACAATCCGCTTTTTCAGGTGATGTTTGCCACCCTGAAGTCCGCGGTGCGATCTCATAAATTCGACGACCTCACGGCGTTTCCTTATGTCGTCAGCGGTGAAACATCGATCTTCGATCTCAGCATGACCCTCATCGAAGATGTCGACCGGAAGTGGTGGGCGCAGGTTGAGTACAACACCAACCTGTTCAGGCGGGAACGTATCAGCCGCATGTTGAGCGATTACGCGTCTATTCTCGCAAACGTGGTATCCGATCCGGATAGCCATATTCTCTCGCTGCCACTCCCAGGTCTTCCAGGCACGACTGACGACTTAAACTCAACAGCAGAGAAGGGAAGAACAGAGAAACAGAAAGTAACGCCGTCTGCGTCCGTCCGTCGTATTTCTGAACGGCGTTCTGAGCCCTTAGACCGGGACCAGGAATTGCTCGTCGAAATCTGGAAAGAAGTTCTTGGTTTGCCAAATGTTGGGATCCGCGACAGCTTCTTCGACGTTGGCGGACACTCGCTGCTGGCTGTCCGACTGGTTGCGCAGATACAGGAGATGACCGGCACGCGGATCCCCGTATCGGCCATCTTTCGTGCCCCAACGATTGAAGCGTTCGCGCCCCTCTTGCGGGAAAACTTGGACAATCGACCCGATCCCGTTCTCCTGAAACTGCAGGAAGGTGACGGTGTTGTTCCGTTCTTCGCCATCGCGGCCCCCGGAGTGGACACCTTCGGCCTATCGTTGCTTGCGCGCCACATGGGGAGCAATCAGTCCGTCTATAAAGTGCAGGGACGCGCGCCCGTGATATGGGGACGTCCTTTCACGAAGCAAGAGCTGCGAACCGTGACGCAAGAATATGTTGCTGCTCTGCGATCTGTGCAGCCCCACGGCCCTTATTGCCTCGGCGGCATGTGCGGCGGCGTTCTGATTGCGCAGGAAGTGATTCTCGAACTCGAGTCGATGCAAGAGAAAGTAGGCGTTTTTTCGATTTTCGACACCTGGGTGCTGGAGAATTCTCAGATCCATCCGCTTTGGATGATCGACTATTACCGCAAGAGATTTCAGTACTTCCGCAGTCTCCCGCGGCAGGAACAGCTGGGCACAACCAAGAGCTTCGTAAAACGCCTGCTTCTTGGAAAAAGAAACGGCGCTGAAAGCGGATGGGATCGAGCTTATTGGCCTGGCGCTGAGTTCGATGAACCGCGGTTTCAGGCTCCCGTACTCTTATTCAAGAGGGCGCGACAGCCCTACTACTACGTTCGTGATCGAGAAATGGGCTGGGGCGCTCGTTCAACGGGTGGGGTCGAAATCTGCGAGCTGAATTGCAAGCACGATGAGTTCTTGCGGCAGCCCCAAGTTGGTATCATTGGGCAAATTCTGGCCAGCAGGCTGCGGGCCATCAGAGAGGCCGAGGAGCATGGAGCCGACGCCTTCTCTCCGCGTGAGCTTCTCGCCGGGAATCCGAGCCTGAGAACCGCAACCTAAGTACACAAAAGGGGATCTGAGGATGGCCGATCGTCCTGATGGAGCGGTAAGTTCGTCCACCGTCCCCTCGAACAAAGCATTGTCATCCACGTCGCTGGCTTGGCAAAGGGAGCCGGTCGACGATTTGCGCCCGGTGCGCCTAATTCGTCCGCCGGCATTTTCACTTGGTACGATCATCGGCGGTGCGCAAACCCTGGTTAAGTACGGTGATCTACTTTGGATACTCAGCCTGTTTCGATTGAAGGTTCGCTATAAGCAATCGGCTCTTGGGTGGATCTGGGCTGCGCTTCAGCCGCTCGCCTTGATGACTATCTACACCATTGTCTTCACCCGTGTGACCACAGTTTCTACCGGCGGTATTCCTTATCCGCTTTTCGTATTGTGTGCTCTGCTGCCATGGCTATTCTTTTCCGCATCCATCTCAAACGCGGTGCATGGATTGGTTTTGTACCCGAACCTGCTTACCAAAATGTATTTCCCGCGCGAGATCATTCCGCTTTCCTACCTGGCGGCTGGCTTCATGGACTTTCTCATCGGCTGCGTGATTCTCGCAGGCTTCATGGCTCACTACCGAGTCTTGCCGACTTGGAATCTCCTCTATGCGATTCCGATTATGATTGTGTTGGCCGCCTTTGCGGCTGCCGTTGCTTTGTTGTTCTCAGCGATACACGTTCGCTTTCGCGATATCGGACTTGCGTTGCCGCTCCTGCTGCAGGTATGGATGTTTACTATTCCGGTGGTCTACTCCCTGCAGGCGGTTCCGTTGCGCTTTCGAAAGCTCTACCTGCTTGATCCCATCTCCGGCTTGATTGAGAATTTCCGAACGGTGTTGCTCGAAGGTCGGAGGCCGGACACGTCGAGCCTGGCGATGTCTGCCGGCATTGCATTCACTTGCCTCGTGATCGCATATGCCTATTTCAAATCGTCCGAGGCTTCGATGGCCGATATCATTTAACGTCGAGTTAATTAGGATTGTCAACAGTTAAAGATAAAGATTAAGAATGATCGACATCTCACTGAATCGAGTCTCGAAGCAGTACAAGGTAAGAACTACCGGCAAATCCCCGAAGCGCTGGTATTCGGATGCTTTCCGGCGACGATCGACTCCCGTGTGGGCGCTTCGCGATGTCAGCTTCCAGGTGCGGCAAGGGGAGGCGCTGGGAATCGTCGGACACAACGGCGCAGGCAAGACAACAATCCTGAAAATTCTTTCCAGCATCACAACTCCCACAACCGGGGAGATCAGGGTTCGAGGAAGAATGGCTGCGTTGGTTGAAGTGGGCTCGGGATTTCATCCGGAGCTCACCGGTCGCGAGAACATACAGCTGCACGGCGCAATGCTCGGCATGAGAAGGTCGGAAATACGCCGGAAACTTGACAGTATTATCGAATTCTCAGGCGTCGGGGAATACATCGATGTGCCGGTAAAACGTTATTCTTCGGGGATGTATGTGCGCTTGGGATTTTCCATTGCCGCACACCTGGATCCCGACATTCTGTTGCTAGATGAAGTCCTCGCGGTGGGCGATGCCGCTTTCCAGGCGAAATGCCTCGACCGTCTTTCAGAACTGCGACGCACGGGGCGCACAGTCATCTTTATTTCACACGATCTGTCTGCCGTCTACCGCCTGTGCGATCGGGCGATCCTTATGAGTCATGGCCGTGTCGTTGCGGAGGGGCCTCCCAGGCAAGTCATCGACGAATATCAGCAGATGACTTTCGGTGACGATGCGAGGCCGATCGGAGCGGCAGAGCTAGACTCCCCGGCGCAATGCACCAGCGTTTCCTTTAGTGCACCCGACTCTGCCGATGGTATTCAAACCGGTCATCCCATGGCCGCTCGCCTCGGCTACCGGGCACGGCAGATGGTCCCGGCGGCGGTGTTTCGAATTTCTCTCTATTGGCCCAGCGGGTATCTGTGTGCTCAGCTGACGACTGATTCTTCGCGGGGAGGATTTACGCTTAGACCGGGCGATGGAACGATCGAGTTTTACTGCCCCGTTCTCCCCGTGGTGCCCGGGCTTTATCGGATTGACCTTTCTATCGAATCTAACGGGCAGGAGATTGAATTGCGGCAACGCTGCGCAACTCTTAACGTAGGACTGGGAAAATTTGTTGCCGGTGATTTCTACATCGAAAACTCCTGGAAGCTGGTCGAAGGAACATCGCCGCAGGGAAGCCTTCTCGATCTCTGATCGGATCTGAATTGCAGAATTAGCAAAGGGCCAGAAGGTAAACTTCTGGCCCTTTCAAATTGTTGCGATTCACGGAAGGAAGCCGTACCTCAGTAGTGTGGCAATGAAGTACCATTCAATGCCGCCAGGACTAGTATTCCCGCATACGCGTTATCCGTTTGTACTGGCGTTGTGAACGTCATACCGTACCTCCAGGTCGCCGGAGCTTCGGGGTGTACGCCGGATAGAATAACCCATCCGTTGCCAGACTTGCCCTCGACAATGGCCGGAGTACCATTCGAATACTCGCCTACAATGGTGCCCCATCCCGAAAACTCGGGACCGTCCTGCCAGTACTGATCAAGAGAGTCTCCTTTTGCACCTCTGACTTCCACGGCCGCCTTATGAATGCCTTTTTCTTCATCGGCATAGTAGTTAAACCAGACTCCGGAGGTGAGATTCAAACCATTGTGGTCGGAATAGCCGCCGAAAAATCCTCCCGCGCAGATTCCGAGATAATGCAGGCCAGCACTAACCGCATTATGGATATTTTCCGTTGCAGTGGAATGGAGATATTCGCCAATCGTGATCGAGTTGCCGCCCGGAACAATCAGCAGCTTATAGGCCCTCAGTTCGCTCTCACTCATGTCGTTGAGTTGCGCTGAATCCGCGGTGGCATAGGAGAGGTGGAGGCCGGTAAGAATCACCTCGACTGCCTTGACGTCATTTGCGATTGTACCCGTTCCGTTGAAAAGCAGGACTTGCGGGTGGCTGGTAGCCGCCGCTGGGACAGTGAAGGCGATCGGAATGACGGCAGATAGAACGATGATTGTCAGTTGTTGCAAGCGTTTGGCAACGATGTTAGAAAAGTGCACGATCCCTCCTGGAAGCTGGTCTTAAGCGCCCCGCAACAAAACTGTTTCGTCCGCTGGAACCCAATGAGACCAAGGTGTTTAGTGAGTTTTTCCGATCCTATCCGCCCATGAAAAATTGACAAGTCACACTAGTACATATCTGGGCATGGCCGATAACACAGAAGTGCATTCCGCCAGGCCACGTGTGTGAAAGTATTTTCCGATCGAGAACGAGAGCCTCTTTCAGGCTATTGACGGGCGATCCCACCGAAATTATCGTTGTTGGGAAACGGCGAAATGGGTGTATGATTCTCGCCGCTTGGAACCTATTTTGAACCCACACCGAGGAGGATCCAGCTTACTGAGGGCAACCCAGATGCCGCCGTGCGAGGCGCGTCGGTGCGGTATGTCCCGTCAGGTTGCCGACAGCTGGAGAATTCGTATGCAGTGCTTATCGAATGGTAAGGCCGCTGACCGCTCCGAAATGATGGGCAAACTGACCACGACGAATTGGAAGTTCGTCGCGTTTGTTTGTCCTCGTTTTTCAGAATCTCGCGCCATTACTTTCTTGGCTATTTTGCTGTTCGCAATGTTGTTTGCCCAATTGCCATTGCTGGGCCAGACCTCCATTACCACATGGCATTACGACAACGGAAGATCCGGTGCTGATACCACCGAGACGCTGCTTACGCCCTCCAACGTAAACAGCAAGAGCTTTGGAAAACTGTTTACCCTCCCGGTCGACGGCTACATTGTGGGGCATCCACTATATCTTCCGGGAGTTAGTATCTCCGGCCAGGGCACTCATAATGTCGTGTACGTTGCGACTATGCACGACAGCGTGTATGCCTTCGATGCCGATAGCGGCAACACGTCGCCTCTATGGATGACGAGCCTATTGAGTTATAGCCCCGCCGGAGCCACAACTGTTCCTGCCACGGTGAAAAAAAATGCCGGAACCACTGGGTGGACCGAGTTGGGCATTATCTCCACTCCGGTCATCGACGCCGCTACCAATACTCTGTATGCGGTTGCTGAAACCTACGAGAGCGGAAAGGTTGTTCATCGGCTGCACGTACTGGACGTAACCAGTGGCCTGGAAAAATTTGGCGGACCCAAGACTATCGCCGCGACGTATACGCTGAACGGGGTTACCACCCCGTTTACGGATTTTTACCAGATGAATCGACCAGGCTTGCTAATGGCCAACGGCCACATTTATATAGCTTTTGGTTCTAATGGCAATAACACTGACCCCTGTCAGGGATGGGTACTGTCCTATAACGCGGGGACGTTGCAGCTGGAGGGTGCGTACACCGTGGAGCCGGGCAAGAATTTGGCGTCCATATGGCAAAAAGGTGCAGGGCTTTCCGCCGATACCCAAGGGAATATTTACGGGGAGTCCGGAGAAGGACCATATGTGGACGGTTCTAACTTCTCAAGTAGCGTGCAGAAGCTTACCCAAACCGGAACAAACCTGGCTCTTGCGGACTGGTTCACTCCATACAATCAGGACTACCTTTCGGAGAATGATTTAGATCTGAACGACGGCATTTTGATTTTGCCGAACCAGCCTGGTCCCTATCCTCATGAACTGATCACGGGAGGCAAGGAAGGCACGATCTATGTGTTGAACCGGGATAATATGGGTCAATATTGTTCGACCTGCACCACGGGGGACACGCAGATTGTGCAGGAGCTGCCGCAGGCCGCGCCATACAGCGGCATACCAGTCTATTGGAACAATACTGTATATTTCACCGCGGACCGCAAGCCGGTATACTCCTACAGTCTCGAGAATGGTAAGTTGGTAACCCCACCATTGGCGCAGTCCAGCTCCGATCCCGGCGGAGGTCACGCCGTTATTACAGCAAATGGAACGTCCGATGGGATCCTCTGGTTCGTGAATGGAAACACCTTGGTGGCTATGAATGCGGTCACGCTCAAAGCCCTCTATTACAGCAGCCAGGCCCCGGGCGGACGCGATACAGTTCCGCCCTTGCCTCATTTCGCGAGCCCTGTCGCGGCAGACGGGAAGGTTTTTATTGGAACCCAGAGCAGCGTCGTAGTCTTTGGATTATTCCCAACCCTATCGCCGACCGGGGGTAGCGGGCAGTCGGCGACAGCGGCGTCAACGCTTCCAGTTCCTCTAACGGTTCAAGCACTCAATCTTTACACGCAGAATACTTTCCCCGGAGTGACCGTAGCATTCTCCGACAGCGGCAAGGGTGGTACGTTCAATCCTCCCACAACGGTGACCGACTCAAACGGTTCTGCTTCGACTTCTTATACCTTACCGGCGAAAGTTGGCTCTTACACCCTGACTGCTTCGGCGACCGGTTACCCGGCCGGACTCTTCACGGAAACGGCGCTTCCCGCGACGGCCAAGACCTTAGCCGCTTGGAACGGCAACAATCAGTCCGCGCCTGTTACAACGCCATTGCCCAATCCGTTGGTCGTCAAGGTTAAAGATAGTTTCGGTAACGGAGTGGCTGGCGTACAGGTGAGTTATACCGATTCGGGCTCTGGCGGCAGCTTCTCCCCGAATCCCGCGACTACCAACAGCACCGGGCTTGCCAGCGTCACCTATACGACGTCGAAGACTGCCGGGGCTCTGCACGGCAAAATCCTTGCCTCGGTCCCTGGACTTGCCAGTCTGATTTTCTTCGAAACGGTGACTCCTGGCCCTGCTGCCACTATTACTGCCACATCAGGGAGTGGGCAGTCCACTCCACCTATCACCCAACTACCACAGCCCTTGGTTGCAAAAGTAACAGATCAATACGGAAACGCGGTTTCAGGAGTAGCCGTGACTTTCAATGATGGTGGCGCGGGAGGGACTTTCTCAACAAATCCGGTATCCACTAGTTCGACTGGCGTCGCCAGCATTACTTACACCACGTCGCCGAATGCCGGAACTGTAAATATCCAGGCTGTCGCCGCAGGAGTTTCTACGCCGGCAGCCTTTACGGAAACAGTGCAATGACGTTTCCGTGAAGAGGAAGTAGGTATAGAGCACAGTACTGTTTTCGTTGCTGGGTCTCGGGAGCTAAACGCGACAGTCTATCCTACGCATTCACGTTCTCGTGACTGCTAGATCCGCTTAGGAGCGGTCTATTTCGTTTCCTCCGTGTTCGCCATTAAATGGCCACATTTTCTACAGCTGCCACGAAACTCACCCGCCTTTTGTCCGGCACGGTGTCCAGAACTCGATGGAGCGATTAGCTCTGCTCGCGACGAGTAGTAGACGAAGGGTGTGAGCTAAAGTATGATCGCCTGCGAGAAGCCACGTGGTTGGCTCCGCCTTTTAGCTCCTTGCGCCGTCCCGTGAAAATGATTCCATTTGACCGCTTGCAGCGCATGATCGAGGCTGCTGCGGGGAGGCTTAACGCATGCGCTGTAGTCGCACGCTTTCGTTTTTGATATTGGCCCTCGTTATAGCTTCGCTCGTCCCATCGCACCCAGCCGACGCGCAAAACGCACCCCCGGTGATTGCCATCGACATCATCATTCAGCACGACGTGCCCATGAAAACCCGTGACGGCGTCACGCTCCATGCCGACATTTATCGTCCGAAATCCGCAGACAAATTTCCAGTCATCCTCATGCGCACTCCCTATGACAAAAGCGTCAACTGGGCCGTCTCTCCAGTTTTCAAGATGGTGCCGCGCGGCTATGTTGTCATCATTCAAGACGTCCGCGGACGCTACACTTCGGAGGGGGAATGGTATCCGTTCAAGCACGAGCAAGCCGATGGATATGATGCCGTGGAATGGGCGGCCGCGCTTCCGTATTCGGATGGCAAAGTGGGCATGATAGGCGCCTCTTATGTGGGCGCAACCCAGATGCTCGCAGCCATCGCTCAGCCACCGCACCTCGCGGCGATCGCTCCTAACATGACCGCCAGTAATTACCACGATGGTTGGACCTACCAGAGCGGCGCGCTTGAGCAATGGTTCGATCAAAACTGGACTTCGCAACTTGCGCAGAACACGCTGGAGCGCTTAATCCACGAAAATACTGATGCCCGCGTCGGGGCGGCTATGCTTCCCCTCGCCAACTATCCTGTGTTCAATTTCGGCCAGTTGCCCGCCGATGCACAGCTCACGGCGTCGATCGCACCCTACTACCTCGATTGGCTCGCGCACCCCGATTACGATGATTATTGGAAACAGTGGTCCATCGAGGAGAATTTTTCAAAGATTGCGGTTCCCATGCTGCAGGTCGGTGGATGGTATGACATTTTCAACGCCGGCACTCTGCGCAATTACATGGGCGCCAAGGCTCACGGGGCCACTGAAGCGGCGCGCACTGAGCAGCATCTGCTGATTGAAATCGGTGGTCATTCCGGCTTTGGTCGCCGCATCGGCGATGTTGATTTCGGTCCTCATGCAGTGGAAAACGTGTACACAGACGTTATCCTCGATTGGTACGATTTTCTTTTTAAGGGCGTCAAGAATCAATTCGCTACCGATAAACCCGTCAAGCTTTTTGTAATGGGCGCGAACGAATACCGTCAGGAAGACGATTGGCCTCCGCCGCAGGCGCGGAGGACGAAATACTTTCTGCACTCGAACGGTAAAGCAAATTCTGTCCGCGGCGACGGCCTGCTTTCCACATCCGCACCCAAGTCCGAGCCAGCAGACAGCTACCTTTACAATCCCGCGAATCCCGCCCCCACCGTCGGCGGCCCGCTTTGCTGCGACGGGGAGCACATGGAGCCCGGTCCGCGCGACCAGCGCGCAGTAGAAAATCGTGATGACGTGTTGGTTTACTCGATCGGCCCGCTAACAAGCGATCTAGAAGTGACTGGTCCAGTCACTGCCGATCTCTTCGTCAAATCCTCGGCCGTGGATACCGACTTCACAGCGAAGCTTGTCGACGTCGCGCCCGACGGCTTCGCGCAAGATCTTACCGAAGGCATTCTACGAATGCGTTATAGTTCTTCCGCGGAGCATGCCAGTCTGATAAATCCCGGGCAGATCTACGAGATCACCGTCGATCTCTGGGCCACCAGCAACGTGTTTCTCAAAGGTCACTTCCTGCGCCTGGAGATTTCCAGCAGCAATTTTCCGCGCTTTGATCGCAATCTAAATACCGGAGAAGAAATCAAGTTCGCCCGCACGATAGCGACCGCAAACAATACGATCCTTCACGATTCACAACATCCGTCTTCGTTAATGCTTCCGGTTATGCCATCAAAATAGAATCGCGTAGAAGAACTCCGCGAAGGATCCTTGTCTTCGAAGCTTTCAAAACGCCAAAGATTAATCCTTGAGCCCCGTCACTTCGCCTCGCAAGACAGTGATGGAGGCCTTCGGCAAAGTAAATGCGGCATTCGGCCCAGCCGTTAGTGCAGTCCCGACCGGCGGGTGATCTGGATCCGCGTGACTATTCGGTCCATCGTCAATCCAAACATACTGATCGCTTCCGAAAGTCACGAATGTAACTAGCCCGGAAAATGTTGCATTCTGTTTCCTGTTGGAATTCTCAAACTGTACTCGCACGGCGTGCGAGTGAGTCTGATCGCGATTCACCAACATCAGCGACCAGTTTCCGTCGGGGCGGTGTACGACATAGGACGTAACCAGCATATTACCTTCCGCATCCCTGATATCCGTGGAAGAAGGAAACATCTGATGCACTCCAGAGCGGTGCTGCACCCACTCTAAATTAATCATATGGGCGGCGAACTATGGCGATGTGTACCCCTTGATGTCGTACTCCTCGTCAGAGACAAAATTCGACCATGAGGCCCAGCCCAGACAGCTGTTCTGAAGGCCCTGCGGCTGAATCGGCGAGTGATAGAAAGCTGCGCCTCCGCCTTCGAAAAACGATCCAACGTTGTCGGCGAGCCATAACGCGGCGAAGATCGTGGTCATCGGTCCGGTCAGTTCGTTCGCCAGATGGTTCTCCGTCACCATCAGCGGCACATCTTTGGGGACTCCGTCATCCCTCCATACCTGCAGAATGTGCTTCATCAGCTGAGGTTCCTTGTACAAAGTTTTCCATGTGATCGTGCAGGGATCGAACGGATAGTGCTCGAATGAGACGAAGGCCAGGTCGGAGATGCGGCCGTGCGCTTTCAAATAATCGACGAAGCGGCCCATCCACGAAGTACGCCCCTGCGCATCAGGCCACACGCGAATGTCTTCGTTGACTCCTTCGAACACCGGGCCGCCGAGCTTGAGTTGCGGATCAACTTTGTGAATCGCGGTGGCCCACTGAATGTAGAGGGCCGCGTAATCTTCCGGCATGGCGTGTTTGCCGTCGGGTTCCTCGCCCATCTCGATGTAGCCGATTCGATAGCCTCGCTTCTCAATATAAGCAATCTGGGCGGCTGCGTCGTCGGGAGTACCGTAAAGCAGAGTCACGGGAATCATTGCCGAAAGATTGTTGGTCAATCCGCTGCTGAAGAAGAGATCGAAGCCGCTGTGCTGGTAGCCGCCGTTGGCGTCCACATCAGCGGCGGAGTGCCAGGGATCAATTGACGACGTGCAATAGGTGGTTGGCTTATCGCCCAGATTCTTCTGGATCTCGGCAAAGGCGCCACTGGAATCAACTGTGCCGATGCGAATCTCCTGAACGGTATATCCCACGCAGTTGCGGATGTCGCCGCTTCCATGCAGATCGCAGGTGTTTGAAGATTCCGTCATCAGAATGCGCAGATATCGAGCGCTGACTGGCGCATCCGCTAGTTTCAGATTTACCGTTCCGCCTTGAGCGTTCCTGATAGCACCGGAAGTAAAAGTTTTCCATTCGCCCTGCGGACCTTCATCAAAGTCGAGTGCGCGTGTTCCCACCCAATATTCCACCTCGTAGCTTTTTGCATAGGGGCTGGCCCAGGCAATGCGGATCGCGTTTACCGGCTTTTCAACGTGCAGATCCACCACGACCCATTGCGGATGCAGCGCGTCGCTTTCCCCGGTGAACTTACTGGTGAGATATGGATTGCTCTTCCAATAGCTCAGGTCGGGACCTTTCAGCGGGCGGTCGCCACTTGTCGAGAAACCGCGGTGCGGCAACGCGTAAGAAAGAATGTAGCGAATCGGTTCCTTGAGGTCGGTACTGCCGGTAAAGTATCCGCTTTTATGCGCCGGATCGCTCCAGGTTCCATTCGCGTTCCAGTGCCACGCGGCCATTCGCAGCTCGGAATTGTTGCGATAAGTGATCGGTCCCCAGCCTGCGGAGAGCGACTCCTGAATAATATGCGGCGTATAAACCTTATCGATTCCGTCATGAGAAAGAACATCAATAGAGCTGCCGAGGGCACTATCGGGGTCGAAAGAATTGATGGCATGCCCGGGTGTCGCATCGACGTGAACAGTTGCGGTTGGCATGTCCACGGCGACTGTCGTTTGGGCATTGGTGATCGCGCCGTGAAGAATTGCAGAAAGCATCGCGATTACGAAGGCAGAATTACTCGACAATTTTCTGCCAAAGCTTGGGCTGAAGTTCCGCACTACCAAAAGACCAAACTGCATGGCATTCTCCTAAGCAATCTGGTGTTCTAATCTGAAGGGATTTTCTCAAGGGCCAGATCGACCGGCGTCACATTAAGTTGCCGCGACGGATCCACAACCACCCAACTCGCCGCACCCACGATACAGAGCGCAGCCGCCACCAGAAATGAAGTCGTCCAGCCGAAGCGGGCTGCAATCCAGGGCGTGAGAGGAGCCGTTAGCGCCGCTCCGATCTGGTTTCCCATATTCATGAAACCAGATACGGAGCCTGAAGACGCTCCGGCAATATCGGCCGTTACCGACCAGAAAGAACTCTGCGACAGATACAACGCGCCCGCGCCGCCAGCAAGTACAACGCTCGCCAGTCGCGCGCTCTGAACCTGTGAGCCGAAGGCAATGAATATGCCTGCAACTGCAATCGCGAATGCCGCAAGCCCGCAGCGCCCAATACGCAGCCCTAACCGTTTCGTGAGCCAGTCGTTGATGGTTCCTCCTAAAAGGCAACAAACCAGCATCGCCAGAAAAGGCAACATGGTGTAGAACGCGCTCGCCTTCAAATCCAGTCCGCGCACTTTGGCTAGATAGCGATAGAACCAGCTGAAGAAAATCCACGCGACATAGCCGTAACAGAAGTAGCTGAGGGTAATGGCCCAGACTTCTTTGCTTCGCATCACGCGTCCCCAAGATACGAGGATTTTCGCATTAATTGTCGGCTCGGCTTGCGTCAGCCCGGAATTGATCAGGTTCAACTCAGAGGCAGACACGCCAGGATGTTCGGCGGGGGTGTCTCGAGCGGTCACGAACCACACGGCTCCGGCGGCGAAGCCGAGGATGGAACAAGCCCAGAACGACGACCGCCAGCCATAGTGAAGCATGATGTAAGTAATGATTAAGGGCGTAAGGCCAGCGCCAGCTCCCACGCCGGCAAAGATCCATCCGTTTGCGATGCCGCGCTCCGTAGTCGGAATCCAACGCGCGATGAATTGATTGGCGGCTGGGTAGATGACAGCTTCTCCCGCGCCCAGAAGAAAACGTACCGCAACGAAGATGAGCAGTGCGCCTGCAATATTGGCTGGTACGAGAGCGGTTAAGGCAGTGAAGATTCCCCACCACACAACTCCGCCAGCCAGCACGCGACGAGCGCCGAAGCGGTCCGCGAGCCGGCCACCGACGGTTTGGAAGAGCGCATAACCGAGCAGCATGGCGCTGAATACTTTCCCCAATTGCACATCGCTGAGATGATAGGCCTCGGCGATGGATCCGCCGGCAATCGAAATATTCACCCGATCGAGATAAGACACAGCACTGAGAATGAAGAGCCAGAACACCAGAAACCAGCGCACATGGCTCGTTTTAACGCTGGTCATTGCTGGCTCCGGGGATTGCAGCTCAGAAGAAATTTCCGTCGCACGGTTCGGCCCCCGCTCAATGTGCGATTGCTCCGCTGACTGCCGTGTGATATTTTCGCGGTCGCAGTGAAGCTGATCGATATCCCTGAAATTGCTCCCGGAGCCCTATGAAAAAGACTACCTTTCTTACCGGAATGATGTTCTGTCTGGTGTCGCCGCTGGTCGTGTCTGCCCATGCGCAACTCGACTTGTTCTCGAAGGAGCAACGCGTCGAATTCACGCCAGAATGGCATGGCGACCGCTTTTCCGACGGACGTCCGAATGTGCCGGATTCGACATTGGCGCGGCTGAAAGACGCTACGGCTGAGCAGGCGTGGGACGTTCTGCAGGATGCCGGATACCGCAACCAGTTCGAAGGTGGCTGGAAAGTAATCAATCCCGGAGAGCGGCTGGTGGGTCGCGTCGTCACCGCGGTTTTCATGCCGCGACGGCCTGATGTCGATTCGGTAATTCGCGCTAATGGAAAAAAAGAAAATCGCATTGGAGACGAAAATTCCTGGATCATCGACATTTTGAAACCGGGTGACGTGCTGGTCGTCGATCTGTTCGGGAAAATTCGCTTTGGCACAATCGTCGGAGACAATCTCTCGACCGCTATCTACGCCAAGAGCCACAACGGATTGATCGTCGACGGAGCGGTACGCGATGTCACCGGCATCCAGGAGACTCCGGGCTTTCAGATTTACACTCGCGGCGCGGATCCCTCCGCGCTTGAGAACGTGATGTTGACTGGGATTAATGTCCCCATTCGAATCGGAGACGTAACCGTAATGCCGGGCGACATAGCGATCGGCGACCCTGAGGGCGTCACTTTCGTTCCTCCGCAACTCGCCGCAAAATTGGCCGACGACGCTGAAATGGACCATCTGGTCGATGAGTGGGGCCACATGATGCTCCGCGAAGGAAAGTACACGCCGGGACAGATAGACGACAAATGGACCAAACCGATGGTCGAGCAATTCAATACCTGGCTGGAGAAAAAAGCATCCAAGCTCCGCATGCCTATGCCTTGAACGGATCGCGCTCGTCTGAGCATCACGTTTCTCGATCTCCAAAATTCTCCTGAGTCCATTGCGGGCGCTGAAGGATTCTTCTTCAAGCTGTGTGTTCGCGAAAAAGGCGCGAGAGTTGCCCGGCGACGATTTTGTTTTCGCCAGGCTGCAGCATGAACGAGTTCATAACCAGACCCGCGTGCCCCTCACCGGTTCCCATCACAATCGAGGGACTCGAGCTGCGCAGCATTTTCGATGCTTGTTCGGGCGTCAGTGAAATGCGCGCAGCATCCCAGGTGACGCTCATGTGCGGCACATGATTAGCAATGTCCGGGACAAAATACGAAGTGCTGACGCCCGGAACTCTCGTGATTTCGCCCGAGATCATTTCCAGGCGCGCTTGCCATTCTTTGGCTAGAGCATCGTGGTCTTGCGCGAGGAAAAGTTCGAGAGCCTTCACCATTCCCACAATTTCCTCTTTGCCTACTTTCTGGCTGCGTCCCAATGTGTCTTCGTGCGGACTATTGTTGAGCAGTGCATTCGCCACCATTTCGTTGCGTCCGATCAGCATGCCGGCGCACTGCGGCCCACGAATTGCTTTCCCGCCGCTGAAAGTCACCAGATCGTATCCCATATTTGTGTAGTCCCACAGATGGGACACCGGTGGCGTATCGGCTGCAGCATCGTTCATGCAAGGAACGTTGTATTGCTTGGCGAGTTTGACCCACTCACCGACTTTGATCTGGCCCGCGGCATTGGCGAAGTTGGAGAAATGCATCATCGCTGTACGTTCATTGATCGCAGCTCGCAATTCATCCTGCGTTTCGATCACGATGAGCTTGATTCCCGTAGATCGCAATTGGTGATCGAAAGGGTTGCGATGCGATTTTTGAATGATCACTTCGGACTTCATGCCGGTCAGGTCAGGCAGTTGCCGGATCAGGGCTTCGTTACCGCCGGTCAGAATCCCAGCTAATCCGGATTGAATCGCTGCCGCCGCGCCCGATGTTACCAGCGCGGTGTAACCGTCTGGCAATTTAAGCATTTCGGCGATGCGCTTGCCGGCGGCCACCTCCAATTCCGGAATGCTCACAAAGTGCCGCCCGGCCATCGTCATCACGGTTTCAAGCTCGGGATGGGGCAGGGAACCGCCCAGCATGGTCATGGTCCCCTCGCAGTTAATCACCGTTGTGACACCGAGCTCTTCGTAGGGATTGCCAGTCTGGCCTAAGCCGCTAATCCTCGGGCTGGGCCCGGAACCGAACGCGCCATTCGCAGAAAACAATTTTCGTGGCGCCAGAATTGAGCTTGCAATCAATCCCAAAGAGCCGAGAAAGCTGCGCCGGTTCCATTTCGAGTTGAATCGCATGAACGAAGCTCCTTTGCCGCTCACTTAGACGTGACTGCGGCGATGCAATTGATTTCTACCAGCGAGTCTCCCGGCAAGGCCGCAACCGCGACAGTGGTGCGCGTCGGGCCACCGTGAGGAAAATAGGTCGCGAACACCTTGTGCATTCCATCCCAATGTTCGATTTTCACCAGGAAGACATTTACCTGCAGAACGCTGTCCATCGTTCCTCCGCCAATTTCCACGTGCTTCTTGATCTTATCCATGACCATCGTAGTGTGGGATTCAATGGTCCATTCTTTTGAGTCTCTCGTATCGTGTGCGCCTTGCCCGGAGACATAGATCAACCCATTGTGGACAATCAATGGCATGATGACATCTTTGTCGCTGCCCGGTTTGCCTTCGCCGTTCAGCTTGCGGATTGCGCCCGCATCTTGCCCCGACGAGCTTTGCGCCGCTGCTTGATTGCTCAATACAGACGCGATTCCCAGCGCGGAGAGCAGGGAAGCAAAATATGTAGCAAAATTTCTGCGCGTGAAAGTCTGATTCATGTTCCTCTTCCTCCAAAATTAGTCTTCGAGATCCTTGCAACGACTAAGGCAACGCAAAACTAAAGATGTCGCTACCGGCCGCAATCGCTATGTATTGTCTTCCAGCGATTGCATAACTCATCGGAGATGCACTTATTTCCTGGCCGGTATTAAAGTTCCATAGCGGCTTGCCAGTTCGAGGATCTACCGCTTCAAACGACCCGGCATCATCTCCGAAAAACAACAAGCCCCCGGCGGTTGTCATAGTTCCTCCGGAGGAGCGGCCCGCTCCCACTTGCGGGTATTTCCACGCAATGGAATTTGTATCCAGGTTGAATGCGACCAAGATTTTCTGAGACGTTTCGTCCGGAATCCGCTTTACCCCGGTCGAGTAATAGCCCTGGCCTTCCTGAAAAGCCTGCGGCTTAAAAAAATAAGTTTCGCATTCCTCGAGAGCCATGAAGTAGACCGAGTGAGTAGATTCGCTATACGACGGCGCGAACCAGTTTGTCGCTCCCGAATAACCGGGGCAAACCCGTGTCCCTGTGCCTGTCGGCTCAATGCCCGTTAGCATCGGCCTGCCTTGCGCGTCGATTCCCTTTGCCCAGTTGAGCTTCTCCACGAATGGCGTCGCGGAAAGAAACTTTCCATTGGTGCGATCGAGCACGTAAATGTAACCATTCCTGTTTGCCTGCACCAGCAGTTTTCGCGCCGACCCCTGATACATCGCGTCGATCAGAATCGGAGTTTCAACCGCGTCGTAGTCGAAAAGATCATGCGGCGTAAATTGAAAGTACCATTTCAGCTTTCCGTTATCCGGGTCGAGAGCCAACACGCAGTCAGTATAGAGATCGTCCCCCGGACGCACGCCGCCTTCGAAGTCCGGCGCGGGATTGCTGGTGCCCCAGTAAATCAGATTGAGTTGCCGATCATACGTTCCGGGCATCCATGTGGTGCCTCCGCCGTGCAAGTAGAGTTTTCCCGGCCAGCTTTCGGAACCGAATTCGCCCGGGCCCGGAATCGTCCAGAACCGCCATGCCAGTCTGCCCGTCTGTGTATCGTAAGCCGAAACAAATCCCCGCACACCATCATCGCCGCCCGATGTCCCCACTAAAACTTTGTCTTTGACGACAAGCGGTGCACTGGTGGCACCGTAGTTCTTGTTCCAATCCGCATAGGCGACGTCCCAGATCAAATTGCCCGAGCGGACGTCCAGACACAGAAGATGTGCGTTGTCCGTCTCCATGTAGAGGCGGTCGCGCCAAACTCCTACACCGCGGTTGATATGCCCTGACGCATCGTCGATCAAGCCTTCGGAGATCGGCCACGAATGGTGCCACACTACGCGCCCGGTATGCGCGTCGAGCGCGGAGGCATCATTCGCCGCAGTTACAAACATCAGTCCGTTGACTACAACGGGGGTTACTTCCAGCCGGCTGGTATTGCGCGCGTGAAACACCCATTCTGCGCGCAGTCCCGAAAGATTGCCGGGATTGATTTCAGAAAGACCGCTGAACCTCCGTCCCGAATAGTCTCCGTTGTAGGAGATCCAATTGGCTGCGGGGGGTTGAAGGAGAAGGTCCTCGGACCGAACGTCGATTGCCGTGGACATAGTCGCAGGAGCGTTTTCACCGGCAAGAGGTGACAAAGAGATGAAAACTACGACGATCAGTACGGCCATCCGCACGCTAGGCTTCCTTCCGCAATTCCGCGGTTTCGACCACGCCGAAGCCGTCGCCGCCAACCCTACCCGGCGAAGCGACGCAGCCCGCCAGACAAAATCCGATTTGTAAGCGCAGCGCACGGACGGCGATGCTGGAGTTGATTGTCCGATTCCGCTCAGAGTGGTTTAGCAAGCGCTGTCTCCCCGCCAGTACTTTTCCGTAGGTGCGAATTGCTGGTCGTCGGATATCCCAGTTCGCGCGAGATCTGTAATCCGGCGCTTTGAATGAGCGGAGCGAGCTGCCGCAAACGGGTGACGGGCATCCGGACCATCGGAGCGGTGATGCTGAGGCTCGCGTTCACAGCGCCGGTGTGGTCCCAAATAGGCGCTGCCACGCAGCGTATGTGCAGTTCGTTCTCCTCCAGATCGCAGGCGTAGCCGTTTTTTCGCACCCGTTGTAGTTCGGCTTCCAGTTGCTGACGATTTCCCACGGTGTTTGGCGTAAGGCGCTTCAGCCCCAACTGAGGCAGAATGTTTTTGCGCTCATCGTCCTCCATATAGGCCAGCATTACCTTACCCACTCCCGTGCAATATAGGGGAACGAAGGCGCCAATGCGAGAGTGAATTCTCAAAGGTTCGGGTGAATCCAGCTTCTCGACGTAAACCGCGGAGAGCCCGCTCCGCACCGTCAGGTGAATAGTTTCGCGCGTCTCCCGGTTCAACTCCTGCAGGTAGGGCAGGCTCACCTGGCGAATATCGAGCTGAGCCAAAGCCGACTGCCCGAGCGCGAAACATGCGATTCCTAGGTGGTAAACCCCGTCCGCGCCGCAGTTCAAAAACCCCGCACCTTCCAGATTCGCCAGGAAACGGTGGACGGTACTCACCGGCAGCCGTGAGCGCCCGGCCACATGCTTTGCAGTGAGACCCTGCGCCGACTCGCTGAAGAGCTGCAGAAGACGCAACCCGCGCTGCAGCGCCGTGATGTTGTAGCTTCGTTTTGGCGTCTCGGCCATGAGCGATTAGCGCAATCGATAATTGACAAAATGAAAGTGCAAATTATCTGATGAAAGTTGCTTTTTCGCAAGTGGACTTCTCTTCTAAAGTCTGCCGAACTTCTTAACCGCTTCCAGAATCGATTTTGTCTGTTCGATAACGGCGTACATCGAGTGCTCTTTGAAATCCATTTGTTGCGCCAGAGTCAATACTTCCTGAGCCTTCGACCGGGGAACGACCACGACTCCATCGCTATCTGCCGCGACAATATCGCCCGCATTCACGGTCACGCCGTCGCAGGTCACCGGAAGCTGAGATCCAGCGAAACGGTAGTGATGCACCGATGTCGACGGCACGATGCCAGTCGCATAAACCGGAAACCCGATTTTTCGCAGATACGCCACATCGCGAACTCCTCCGTCGATCACCGCTCCGGCGTACCCGCGCGCAGCCATGGCTGTGCCCATCAGTCCGCCCATGCCGGCAATGTTTTCGCCGTTTTCGACCACCATCACGTAAACCGAATCCGTGGATCCTTGATCAATCGCTTGCAGCATTCCGTTCAGTGCAGCGGGGTCCTTATTGCCTTCGTCTTTCTTCAACAGTACAGTCCGCGCAAACCCGGCGAATTGTGTGGTGAAGAGAGGATGCATGCGGTGAGTCATATACATTCGCTTACCAGTCAGTTGCTCGAGCGCATCGGAGACAGACGCCACTTCTACCCGGCGATAGTCCGCAAGTAAAGCATTGTCGGACATCGCTGCGCTTGCTTCAGCCTCCGATTGCGCCCGCAGAAATCCAGCTCCGCTTAAAGCGGCGATCGAGAAGACGATGAATAGGACCGATGCCACAATGATGTGCGATTTGACGACCTGAAGAAACTTGTTCATTGGCTGCTCCTCAATGTATATATGTCCGCGGACTCTAACACTGTTTTTCCTCGAGTGGAAGAGGCCAAGCTTAGAAGAACGAATTGATCACGGAGGCAATTAGAAATGAAAATTGCAATGCAGACAAAAGCATCCCAGCTTTTTATTTACGCTGTTGCGGTGGCACTGACCATCGGCGCAGTAGGGCAGAGAGCGCAATGCCAGGAGAGGAAGGCAATCAATCTGTCACCAGCCAGGGGACTTCCATTCAGCGATGCCATTAGGGTGGGAAATACTCTGTACATCGCGGGGCAAGAGGGTACAGATGATTCCGGAAAGCTGGCCCCGGGTGGTATTGGCCCAGAGACCACGGCTGCATTGGAGAATATTCAGAAAGTAGTTAAGGCCGCTGGCTTCGAAATGAAGGACATCGTCAACGTTACTGTCTTTCTGTCCGACATTCATGAATTTCCGGATATGAACAAAGTTTACAAGAGCGTAATGCCTGACCCTAAGCCAGCTCGTGCCACGATTCAGGCAGCGGCCCTGGTGAACAATGCCCACATTGAAATCTCGGCAATCGCAGTGAAACAGAAGTAAGCCATCTTGGCTTATCGATGCCGGGCACCATCTGCCGGTAGCTGGAGAAACCGTTCCACGACCAGTAACGCTTTTCCTCAATCGTGAGCGAAAAAGGGTTGACATGTCTGATGGGATTGAGATAAACCCTCAATCCAACGGGCACTAGACTTTCAAAATTGACCAGCAGGTTTCACCAGACGAAAGTGGTGAGTGAAGCCTGCTGAATGGGGCAAGACCCTATTCCTGCGGGAGATCACCTATGGGTAACCGTTTGTGCGTTGCCGGCGCAGTTCTTGCCTTCACATTTATTGCTTTAACGGTCGCATGGGCAAGCATCACCGGGTCCATCTCCGGCGTGGTTACCGATTCCTCCGGCGCCGTGATCTCTGGAGCTTCGGTGGTCGCCGTTGACATCCAGACCGGCGTACGAACCACGGTCACGACTGACGCAAAAGGTTTCTACAGTCTGCCAACCCTCGCGATTGGGACCTACGCGCTTGAAATTCGGCATATCGGTTTCAAGACCTTCCAAAAAAATGGATTGACCATTGATGCCAATTCGACGCTCCGCGCAGACGCCATTCTCAATGTGGGCGCGATCAATGAGAAAGTCGAGGTAAGCACGGATTCCGTGCATGTGGAAACCCAAAGCACGCAGATGGGAGATGTGATTACCGGGAAGAAGATGGAAGCGGTCCCGTTAAATGGCCGCAGCTATACCGACCTGCTCGCGCTGCAGCCCGGAGTATCTCCATACACCTCTACCGACACCCAAACGCCGGGAATCAGTGACCGCTCCGTCGATGGCGGACTGAACTCCGGCAACCAGTCCGTCAACGGGCAGCGCGAAACCGCCAACGGTTTTATGGTGAACGGTTCGAATGTTGAGGAAGGAAAGAACAACGGCGCGGCCATCATTCCCAACCTCGATTCGATTTCCGAGTTCCGCATTATCACGAACAACTTCGATGCGGAATACGGAAACTACAGTGGCGGACAAGTAAACGTTGTGACCAAATCGGGGACCAATCAATTCCACGGCAGCGGGTTCGAGTTCTTCCGCAATACCGCCCTGGATGCTACGGAATACTTCACTGATTCCGTTCCCGTCTATCGCCAGAATCAGTTCGGAGGAACATTCGGCGGACCGATCAAGAAGGATAAAACTTTCTTTTTCGTCGACTATCAGGGTACGCGCCAGACTCAGTCTTCAACGGTGAACACCCAAATGCCATCAGTGGCGAACTTCGCCGGAAACTTCGCCGACTCCGCGGACCTTCTAACTGGATCTGTCGGGGTCCCTCCGCCCGGTAGTCCAAGTCCTTGGTCGAACCTGTTATCCACTAGATTGGGTTACAGTGTTCAACCGGGCGAAGCCTACTACTTCACCGGGTGCACCAGCAATACTCAATGCGTTTTTCCCAACGCAGTGATTCCCAAGTCAGCCTGGTCGCCAGTAGCCGTGAGCATGTTGAATCTTGG
>JBAWBG010000129.1:0-25650 GCA_049589695.1 Candidatus Sulfotelmatobacter sp.
TAGTCTTCTCCACCGTGCAGGGCAAGATCGAGATCAACCGCCTTCAACAGCCTGCCCACGTGGGCTCTGGGAATAAACTCTTCTCGTATCTCCGCGCCAACGCCGCTCTCTCCGCAGATGTGAGCCAGATCGGTGGAAAGGCCATCGCTGGTATCAATCATCGCAGACGCCAGGCCTCTCTGGCGCAGAATGCGCCCCAGTTCGATTCGGGGATCAGGGAAAAAATGCCGGGAAAACTGGCGCGAATTCAACTTTTGCCTCGGCTTCTTATCTTTTCGCATCTTCCAGACGGCAGCCGCCGAACCACCCAATTCCCCGCTCACATAGATCCGGTCACCTGGCCGCGCCCCCGAGCGCAATATGGCTTTTCCTTTGGGCACGGCGCCAACAACGACAATGTCAGCCAGAATTCCATCTGGCGATTCCGCGGTATCTCCGCCGGCAAGCGTCACGCCGTATTTCTCCGCCAGGCTGATCAGACCGTTGGCAAAGCGGTTGACCCAACTTGGTGAAACGTTGCGCGAAAGAGCCAGCGACAGAAATGCCGCGATCGGTTCTCCCCCCATGGCAGCAATGTCGCTCAATCCGCGCGCCAGGCACCGGTGGCCGATCGACTCGGGCGTATGCCAATCGCTCCGGAAGTGGATCCCCTCCAGGGAAAAGTCCGTCGTGACCAGCGTGTCTACCGGTTTCCCTGAGCGCCGGGCCATCCGCAGCACAGCGCAGTCATCGCCGATTCCAGCCAGCACTGCCGCATTGGCCCCGGCCTTTGCCCGGCGGCGAATCTGCGCGATCAATATCTTCTCGGCGATCATCCCGCTGACAAATATATAGGACGCTGGGCTGGGGCTGGGCCTCGATGGGCCTTTTGGTCATGATTGATTCTGGCCCTTCGACGCCGCTGTAATCTGTCCGGAGTCAACTTATGATTACCCGCCTTAAGTAACGTTTAATACAGCGCCTTCCCGTTGACAGTGGGAACCCGGTTTGTTACCTTTTACCAGACATTAACAAAGATCTCTGGCCGAGCTAAGTTCCGCATTCATTACGAATTGCAGAGATTGAGACGTTTCGAAGCTTTGGCCGTACGTTCCGGTAGGCGGACGGGCACGTTGAAAAGTCTCCATCCCAAAGATGGGAACATGTGACCCGGAAGAATCAGGTTGTCCGAACAGGCTTTCTGCAACCTCAGAACTTTGCCTGGAGTTCCGGCCCTGATCATTCCAAGCAGCAGAAGGAAGGCATTTGCAGAAACGCTTCTACATACTTTTCGTGGCCCGCGGAGATGACGGCCAGCTGCGCAAGATCTCTATTCCAGTCCATTACTTATACGTGTTTGTAGTCGGCGCGGCCATTGGTTTCCTTAGCCTCACTGGCATAGCCAGTTCCTACACGCGCATGCTGCTGAAAGTCTCCAGCTACAACCAGTTGCGCACCGAAAGGGAGCAATTGCGGGATCGTTATTCCCGCCTAGAAGAAGTGGCTAAAGAGCGGGACGTTCAGGTAGCTTCTTTGGGTTCGATTGCCAGCGAAGTGTCTGCTCTCTACGGCCTGAAATCGCAGCCGACGCTGGTTACCGCCTCGCAACAGGAAATTCGTGACGCCGAGGTCACTTCCTCGCTTGACCAACTGGGCGCCCTGCGCACTTCAGCCCTCACTGGCGATGCCAGCGTCGGCATCAGCCTGGGAATGACGCGCAACGCCACCACCGCCGACTGGTACCGGGCCAATTCTCTTCCCAATCTCTGGCCCATCGATGGCCCGGTCACTGCCAGCTTTGGGGAACGCATCGACCCCTTCAACGGCGAGGGCGCGTTCCATAGCGGCGTGGATATTGGCAGTAATTATGGTCATCCGATCATCGCCCCAGCGGATGGCGTAATCATTTTTGCCGATTTCATGGGCGGATACGGAAAGCTCATCATGATGGATCATGGCCACGGCATCACTACGCGTTATGGCCATCTGTCCGGTTTCGCTGTTACTCCCGGCCAACACGTCCATCGCGGCGATACCATTGGCTATGTCGGCCTCAGTGGCCGTTCTACCGGACCCCACCTTCACTACGAAGTTCGCATCAACGATACTCCCGTCAATCCCTATAAATACCTTCGCATCAGCATCGCCCACAGCGGCGGTTACCAAACCGGCAGTTAGAGAATCTTCTCAGTTTCCTCCCTTGCGCTCTTCGCCTCGCTAAGCTACGTTCATGAGGAGGAAGAAGAAACGTTCTCATGCTCGGCCGTCACTGAGAACCGAGAACCGCCCCCATGACCGGTTTTTTCCACTCCGTGCGCGAGGATATTGCGGCCGTTTTCGAGTCGGACCCCGCCGCGCGCTCCTACCTCGAAGTTCTTACCTGCTATCCCGGTCTGCATGCGGTATGGGCTCATCATGCAAGCGGCTGGCTTTGGCGACACGGAATGCGCTTGCTCGCCAGATTCGTCTCGCAGTTCGCGCGCCTGCTTACTGGAGTTGAAATCCATCCCGGCGCGGAAATTGGCCGCCGCCTTTTCATTGACCATGGCATGGGCACGGTAATCGGCGAGACTGCAATCGTCGGCGACGACGTCACCCTGTATCAAGGAGTTACGCTGGGCGGGACCGGCAAAGAAAAGGGTAAGCGGCATCCCACGCTTGGCAACAACATCTCCATCGGCTCCGGTGCGAAGCTGCTGGGCAACATTACCATTGGAGATAACTGCCGCGTCGGCGCGAATTCAGTCGTGTTGCGAAGCGTGCCAGCGAATTCCACCATCGTCGGCGTCCCCGGACACATCGTTCTGCGCGATGGCAAACGCGTTATCATCACCGATCCCAAGGACATCCGCGACCCGCTCTCCGACGTAATCATCAAATTGGCGACGGAACTCCACGAATTACGTCAGCGCTTTCTGCAACATGTTCAAGAGGTGCACGGCGAAGAGTCCACGATCAGCGACGGAGCTTCGGCGGAAAATATTTCGCCGCAAAAACTATTTCAGGACGATTACCAGGACTACCAAATCTAAGCTTTGTCAGCAGCTTCGCAATAGCAGTAACTCATCATGATTTGTCATCCCAACCGAAGCCTTCCATTCCCGAAGGGAATGGAAGCGAAGTGGAGGGACCTGCTATGTTCCCACGTCAGGCTGATCCCAGCTCGCACTACTGCCTTAGCCCCATCCAGCTCTCGGACACCACCAGCGAATTTCCCGGATTGTGCGGGTCATACTTCACCGAGGTAGGCAAGCCGAGCCGGCAGGAATGCAAATTAATCCACTGGCGCAGATAAGTCACGTCCTGCGAGCACTCGTACGATACCCCAGCAACCTCATATTTGTAGACGAGCATGACGGCGGGGTAATGACCATTGCTCGGCGGCAATTCGTGGACGTCGATGACCGTCCCATCGGTGATGCGCCCGATAGTGTCGATCAAAGTACGGCGTTCACGTTCCAGATCCGTCGGCCTCCTGGGCTTCCGCCGCAATAGCGCTAGAGCGCCCAGGGCCACCACTCCTCCGGCAGTCACGAGCGAATAGATACGAAGCGAATCCATAACTGAAGGGAGAAATCAGCGGCCGTGTGAGCAGCCGCGTTTTCAATTATCAGAATATGACGGAAGGCCTGCGGTTGGAAGTAGTCGCGAAGTTACTGAGGTGCCAGCCTGTGGAAATCCGCGAATTCACGCTTACGACGCTCAATTATTTCTGTTTACAAACAAATTCCCGAGTCATGTCCCCAAAGTTCCCTTCGGCCGCTTGGCCGAACTGATCGTCGCGGCGCATTTTTTTGCTGACGATGCGTTTTCCGCTGTGATCGACAGAATATAGCCATTCGGAGTTCGGCATGGCATTGCCGTTGACACAATTGAATCGAACCCGGGCACGCAATTCCACGAACGGACCACCCTGCGGAAGCTTGGTGGGTTCTTTGTACTCCACGCGGATCCAGGCGGTGCGTAGGCCATTCTTCTGTGGACTAATGGAACTGACCAACACCTCATCCCGGCCAGGGGTAGCGCCAATCGTTCGCCAATCCGCGGCAGCGAACGCCACGATGCCTACCAACAGCACCGGAGCCAGCACTACAGCTACCGCCACCAGCAGACCTTTCTTCTTCGGGAACAGGGATAAGCCCATAAGCACGCCGCACACACTTTGGGCGAAAACCCACTTTCTGTCAACTGTAGGGCGGCTGTTTTGCAAGCTGCTGGCTAAAAGCTAGGACGCAACGGGTGAACGTCTGCTATGTTGTCTCCTGCGGGAGGCCCAGTTCCTCATGGAAACACTTCACTGTACAACCCTGGATTCACCCGTCGGTCCACTGTTTATGGCCGCCTCGGATAAAGGATTACTTGCTCTGGAGTTCGATGCTCGGTCGCCGGGCCAACAATCGATTCGTCCCAACCCGCGACATCTTCGGAAAGAAAATAAGGGATTCGCGTTTGAGCCTTCCCCGCGTGCGATGAGCGATTATATTTGCGAGCTTGAAGAATATTTCGCCGGCAAACGCCGCAAATTCTCGTTCCCGCTCGATCTCCGTGGCACTGATTTCCAAGTAGCATGCTGGCACGCCTTGCTGGCAATTCCGTACGGCGAAACCCGCACTTATGCGGACATCGCCAGCACAATCGGCAAACCGAAGGCTTTTCGCGCCGTGGGCATGGCAAACAATCGCAACCCGATCGCGATTGTCGTCCCCTGCCATCGCGTAATCGCATCCGATGGTACGCTCTGCGGCTACGGCGGCGGCCTCGACCTGAAGCGAAAGCTGCTGGAACTCGAGGGCGCTCTAAGCGAAACGCTGGCGGCCTAGGAATTGTTGATGCTGATTGTTGATTGCTGATTAAAAGCCTGTCGATTCGATCTTTTCAATCAGGAATCAACAATCAACAATCGCCTCTTTGACCACTGAACCCAAATCCTCCACGCTCCAGAAAGCTGGCCTCTTCTATCTCGTCTTCGTAATGTTTTCCTACACCACGGGCGGCCCCTTCGGCCTGGAAGACATGGTCACCACTTCGGGACCAGGGCTCACACTGATCTACCTGCTAGTGTTGCCGGTTTTCTGGTGCATTCCGGTCTCGCTGGTATCGGCGGAACTCACGACCGCCATGCCCGTAGAGGGCGGGTTCTACCGCTGGACGCGCGCCGCCTTCGGGGACTTCTGGGGATTTCTCGCTGGCTGGTGGAATTGGTCCGCATCGTTTCTGCTCGGCGGCGCTTACGCCGTTCTCTTTACCGATTATTTATTTCCCGGAACCACCGGATTGAAGCACTACCTCATTTCCGTCGCACTGATCGCCGTGATCACCTGGATCAACGTCCGGGGCATTCAAATGGTAGGAAAAGTCGCGACCGCTCTCGAGATTTTCATCTTTGTGCCGGTCATTACCATGATTGTGATGGGACTTTTGAAGTGGCATCACAATCCCTTTCTGCCATTCGTCCCGCCACACCAGCCCAAGTTCAAGATCTTCGGCGTCGGATTAGCTCTTGGCTTGTGGCTGTATTCCGGTTACGAACAGCTCTCTACCGTGGCTGAGGAAGTTGAGAATCCGCAACGAGCCTATCCGCGGGCGCTGGCGCTCGTAGTGCCGCTATCGATTGCAGCTTACTTTCTGCCGACACTGGCTGGTCTCGCCTCGGCGGGAGAATGGCAAAACTGGCATACCGGTTTCTTTTCTGACGCGGCAAAGATCATCGGAGGGTCATTATTCGGACGCCCATGGTTGGGGACATGGATGACGCTGGCCGCGATGGTGGGCAACGTAGCGTTGCTCAACAGCACCGTGCTCACTACAACACGCATGCCGTTCGCCATGGCCGAAGACGGATACCTTCCCCCCGCGCTCACCCGGAAGCATTCGCGGTATGGCACGCCCTGGCTGGCAATTGTGATATCGGCCATCATCTATGCTCTGCTGGCGTGGCAAAGTCTTGCCCAGCTCATCTCTGTCTACATCTGGTTGCGCTCGGCAACCACGGTGCTCACTGTTCTCTCCGCCTGGAAGCTTCGCCGCACTCGTCCCGAAATGCGCCGCTCGTTTGTAATCCCGGGCGGGCGAATCGGATTGCTCTACGTAGTGGCAGCGCCCGTAGTAATGGCAATATTAGCCTTGCTCGGAAGCGACCGCTTCGCTTCGATCGGCGGTGCGATTGCGATGGTGTTGGGACCGCTGGTGTACGTAATAATCCTTTTAGGGCGCAGATAGACGTACAAATATTTTGTATTCCAGAGGACCTTATGAAGGTATCAAAGGAAAAATGCTCTGCAATCGTCAGCCGGCTTTCCGAAACAAATAATTATTTCGAGTATTCGGATCGCTATGCCGCCAGTATCTGACGAACTCAAGCCCAGCTTCTCGCCCGATGGCGATAAACTCAGGTGCCGTGGCGAAGAAAGAAATCGCTGTGCCCGGACGGAGCACGGCCGACTGCCCCCGCAACGCCCACCATGTCAATCTCCGCACCATTCCAAACCAGGTTCTCAGGCCGTGTTTACGGTACAAGTAGGCGAGCGTCTCGCGTCGAGTATTGAAAGTCGGCGTCGGATCCGGCAGCTGCAGAAATGGGATTTCCCCCAGAAATATCCGCGCACCCGTTTTGGCTATGCGATGAATCTCGCTTAAGCTCGCCGGAATTTTTTCTCTGGGAACCACCAGCAGCACATTGTTGCAAACGATCACCGAGGCGCATTGATCGGGAAGTGGAAGTTTGTCAGTGAGCGCTTGCCTCGCCTCGAGGCCAAACCGCCACAGCACCGCTACTTCTTCGTCAGTGGCAAGCAGGCCAACTGCGCTCCTGGTACCTACAGCTTGTGCAATGCGAAGTAGAGTGCCGTCGCCGCAGCCAATGTCTACCAGGTCGTCTCCGGCATGCAGATCCACTGCTTCGGCAATGCGCTCGTGGATGAGCCGCGTAACTTCCTTCTTATCTCTACCCCGAAGCGCCAAGTCATGCGCGTCGCTGGCGCGCTTAGCAGTTTCGCGGCAGTATTCCACGTAATCATCGGAACGAGAAATCATCGATCCACGAATTCCAGAATGTGAAATTTCTAACTTACCCAATCCAAAAACTTGTACCACAGTCCCGCGAATGGCAGGAACCAAGGCTTGCCGTTGTACAAGCCCAAAGGCGCGCCAGGAAACGAAATACCGATAAAGGGATTATCCGGCTTATCGCCCGCAATCAACTCCGCAATCTTCTGCCCTTGATACGTGGCCATGGCAACTCCGTGACCGGCATAGCCAACGGCGTAATACATACCATCGATCTGACCAGCGTGCGGCATGATGTCAAAAGCGAAGTCGAGCGTTCCACCCCAGACGTATTCAATTTTCGTGTCGCGCAGTTGCGGGTAAACATCAATCATGCCACGGCGAAGAATTTCCGCGCTCCGCCGAACCGTTCGATCGTTCTCGGGAAAAAACGCGGCGCGTCCGCCGAACAACATGCGGCGATCAGGAGTAAGCCGATAGTAGTACAGATAATTCTTGGAATCGTAGATCATGCGGTCGCGCGGGCTCAGTTCATGCGCCAGCGCATCCGGCAGCACTTCCGTCGCAATGATGAACGAACCGATTGGAACAATCTTTTTTTGCAAGACAGGAGTCGCTTCCCCTGTGTAGCCGCTGGTCCCGACAAAGATCTCGCGCGCCCAGATGTTTCCCCGCGAAGTGCTGATCCTCCAGTCTAACTCTCCTTCGTGCGTGGCGCGTTCAATCCTCCGCACCCGCGTGGCTTCGAAGATTTCCGCTCCAGCCTTCATTGCCGAAACTGCCAGACCCGCCACATAACGTGCCGGATTCACTCCCGCGCTGACTTCATCGACCATGCCGCCGTAGTAAATCGTTGATCCGATCTCAGCGCTCAATTCGCGTTTCTGCACAACGCGCAGTTGGTGATTGAACTCGCGGGCAATCACTTCGGCCTGCCGGGTGAAATCGTCGAAATGCTTTTGCTTGCATGCGACTTCGAGGTGACCGCACCGGTAAAAATCGCAATCAATCGCTTCTTCGCGGATAATCTGTTCGACACAATCAATCGTGCTGAGTGATGCAGCGTACATTCGTTCCGTCAGTTCGCGTCCATACGTGGCAATGAGTTTGTTCACGCCCAGCTTCATCCCGGTCAGAACCATTCCGCCGTTGCGCGAACTCGCTCCCCATCCAATGGTTTCGGATTCGAGTACGCAAACTTTTGCCCCGCGTTTGGCCAAGGTCCGCGCAGCCGAGAGTCCCGTGAAGCCCGCGCCGACCACGGCAACATCCACGCTTTCGGGAAGTGGGCGGGTCGTGTCAGTCTTTGGAAACCCGGCGGTCGTGAGCCAGTAGTTATGTTCTTGGAGCGCCATGTTTGCAGTGAACCATTTTGGCCTGGCGGAATGTCCGTCCGTCATCCACTCTCGACCTCACAACACCGCAGTCTCGTGAATTAGGCGGCCCTCGGAAAAGCGCGTAAGACTTAACAATGATTCATCAATCAAATCCGTCTTGCCCGTCAGAATGAGATCGCTAAGAATCTTTCCCGTTGCCGGAGCGTGCATCACGCCATGTCCACTAAAACCGTTGGCCAAAAAGAATCCGGAACCAGCTTGCGCCTCGCCCAGAATTGGATGATGGTCCGGCGTCATTTCATAGAGCCCAGCCCACGCGCGCTTGGGATTCACCGGAAGATTAGCAAAGCAAGGCACTCGATCTGCGGCGCGCGTAAGAATTTTTTCGACAAAGCCCACATCGAAATCCGTTTTGAAGCCGGGCGTTTCTTCCGGATCGTTCCATGCCAGAAGAAATCCGCGAGCCTCGGGACGAAAATGAAATCCGTTGGACATGTCAACAATCATGGGCGCGGTGTGCGGAAACTCATCAAACGGCTCACTGGGCACCAACATCCGGCGCAGCGGCTCGACCGGCAACTCCACCCCTGCCAGTCTTGCCACGCCCGCAGCCCAGGCCCCGGCGCAATTCACCACTTTGCGAGTGACTACCCGGCCGCGCGTAGTTTCCACAGATGCAATGCCGGTTCCATCGCTCGCAATGCCGGTCACAGTTGTGTTCTTCCACACCGTAGCGCCTCGCTCGCAGGCGCATGTCATGAATCCAATCATGGCGCTATAGGGATCGACAAATCCGTCGCTCGAGCAGAAACTTCCTCCAATAATGTCATCCGAGCGCAACTGCGAAAACATGTTGCGAATCTCGTTCCCAGCTAATAGCTGGACATCTTTCAATCCCATTTTCACTTGCTGGCTGAAATTTGTCCGCAGATACGCCATCTGTTTATCCGAAGTAGCGCAAAACAAATAACCTTGAGGCCGATAATCACACGGATGACCTAACCTCTCTTCAAAGCTGGCGTAGAAGGGAATCGAGTAGAGCGACATCTGAATGCTCACCGGAGTTGAGAATTGCGCTCGTACACCTCCCATGCTCTTGCCGGTAGATCCCTTGCCGTGGGCTGACTCCCGCTCGATTACCAGAACATTGCCGCAGCCACTCGCCGTGAGGTGATAAGCAATGCTGGATCCGACAATCCCGCCCCCGATGATGACGACGTCCGCGGTCTGCATACGATTTATCGATCGCAACCAGCAAACATTCCGGCGACCCAGCATTCTAGCGCACAGAACCGGCGAACATCCTGCGCGCCTTGGAGAGCAGTGATTGTATTTTTCGCACACGGAGGGACATGTACTGCTGGTTCAGTCCGGCGCGTCTGTCCCCTCGGTAACTTGCTGCTGTTACAGAGGCTGAATAATCTGGAATAATATGCCCTTGCGCTGCCTCTTATTCTCCTCCAATGAAGAGATGGTCCAGCCGATCTGGCAGGTGCTCACCGATCTCGGCATCGAAGGAGAGTACTGTTCAAGCGCAGTAGATGCCGTCGAGAGGGTCACGACCCAGCTGTTCCAAATCGTCATCACCGACTGGGAAGATCAGCCTGAGGCGACATTCTTGCTCAAAACGGCCCGCGATCAAAAGGCTTCGCAGCGGCCCTTGACTCTGGCTATTGTCAGCGATGACTCCAGGTTCCCGGAAGCATTACAGGCTGGCGCCAATTCGATTCTTCTCAAGCCGATTCGTCCGGAACAAGTGCGCGACACGATGAATACCGCCTGTCAGTTGCTGAGAACGAAGCAACCTTCGCCTGCGCCGTTCACGGTGGAGGCGCCCGCAAAAGAGACGACAGTTGTCGCTGCGGTGGCCACCAGCGCTTCTCCCATTGCGCCTGTCTCACTGCCTGCTGAACCTGAGAAAGCGTTCCGGGCGGGTGAGTTCTTGCAATCTCAAAGTTCAGCCCCTGGAGCGCAGTTCGATACGGAGTGTGAAGTTCAGAAGTCGATGAATCAGGTCGTCGCCTCAGAAGTGGATGCGCTCACCGAACTTGAGCCCATGGCAGCCGCAGTAGAGAGTGCACCACAATCCGCACCACAGCCCGTTGCCCCTAGGACAGCCTTGGACGGTTGGGCCTCGTTGCAAGCGCGATTAACCCGCACGGGCCAGGCCGCTTTGCCTGACTCTTCTTCTCCTGAGCCATCGGGGCAGAGCGAATTGTTGGCATACGGCGAGACCCCTTCGTTGGGCTCGCAACCGGTCCCGCAAAGTGAAGATAAGAAGGCCTCGAGAAAGGAGTCTCAGGACGCCGAAGCGGAAGCAGCACTTTTCTCCTACATGTCCAGAGACTCGGCGGAATCCCCGCACCCTACGGCAGAGGCACGGCTGCGGCGAGTCCAACCTTTCCTGGTAACCGCCTTGGCAGTTGCGTGTCTGGTGCTGGTTGTGCTGCCTCGAACCCGCGGAAGACTGCTGACCTTCTATCGCCAGACCGCCCGTGCGGGAAGAAATTGGCTGAATCCCCAGCCTGTGCAAGTGCCACAGGCGGTGACGCAGCACGAAACCTTCGAGCAGGATAGCAACGAATACAAACTTCCAGTCGCGACAAATATTCCAGACGCCACAACGGATCCCTCGCAGATTCGCGTGCTGCCCGTGGTTGATCCCACCACAAAAGTGAAAGGCGCAGGCGCCGACGCGGCCAGCGCACAAACTAATCCCGGAGACAACAGCGCCACGGATCAGAGCCAGGTCGGATCGACTGCAAATGGACGGCCGCAAGTTGCGGAAACTCCAGCCGACGGTCAGACTGCCCCAGCCGGCGGGGATCTGACTGGAAGTACTGGCGCAGTATCGCCCGTCGCGCTGCCTCCCAGCCATGCACAGCAGCCTCCTTCGGCGCCCCAATCGGCGCCCGCGCCGCCGCAACCTCGCGCGACCGCAGTCCCGCTGCTCGTTTCGACTCCGCCACACGCAATCCCATCCGGTGCGAATGCCGGTATTCCCTTAAGCCTGCGCTCTCAGCTAGCTTCTACGACTCCGGAAGCGAGTGGCGCCAAGCCAGTCGAAGCCGCTATGTCATCGATTGAGCCGGTTAACCTGCCATCCTCCTCCCTGCCCGGATTGGCCGCGCAGCCCGCTGAGCCTGTATATCCCGATACTGCCAAAGCCAGTGGACAGCGGGGCAGCGTGGTGCTCCAGGTGCTAATAGGGCGCGATGGCGCTGTGCAGGACGCAAAGTTTCTCCAAGGATCGCTCGTGTTCGCCCGGGCCGCTATCGACGCGGTACGCCAGTGGCAATTCAAGCCTTACACCCTGAATGGTCGCGCCGTGTCGGTGCAGAGCACGATCACGCTGAACTTCAAACCCCCGGCTTGAGCCGTCCTGGGTGACTAACCTTACTTTGGGTCGTCTAAATAGCGGCGGGATACCGAATCTTAGCGAGGTTACCGGCGAGGCGGGAATCCGTGCAGCCATCAGGCGAAAAGCAGCATCTACAAGATATAATAAGTTGAAGTGCCTCAGGAAGAAACTCCTTTTCTGGAAAAGAACAATCTGATGTCCATGAAAACTAAAGCTGCGATTCTGGTTTCGTCCTTTGCTGTGTTGCTGTTTGTCGTGGTCGGTTCGCTCGGCGGCGTGCACGCCTCCTCGAACGACGGTTCCTACCGGCAGATGCAGGTCTACAGCGAAGTATTGTCGCGCGTACAAAGCGAGTACGTGGAAGATCCCAACATTCCGAAAGTCACCGATGGCGCATTGCACGGCTTGGTAGAATCTCTGGACGCAAACTCCAGCTACTTGACGCCCGCTGCATACAAGGCTCTGAAAGCCCACAAGTCGGTGGCTAAGGGCGAAATCGGTGCGACGGTCTCGAAGCGCTTTGGATACGCCGACGTGGTTTCTGTACTGCCCGGTTCGCCCGCCGATAAGGCCGGCATTGAAGACACGGACATCTTCGAATCGATTGAAGGCCAGAGCACGCGCGACATGTCTCTGCCTGAGATTCGCGATGCTCTCGCGGGCACGCCCGGATCTACTGTCAGTGTTTCTGTGGTGCGCGCCCGCAAGGCCGAGCCGCAGAAAATGGTGATCACACGAGACATCGTGACCGTTCCTCCCGTCTCCGACAAGATGCTGGAAGATGGTATCGGCTACATCAAAGTAGACGCTTTGACCAAGGGCAAATCGCAGGAGATTGCCGCTAAAATCAAGTCCCTGGAAAAATCCGGGGCGAAGAAACTCGTCCTGGATCTGCGCAACACGTCTGACGGAGAGGAGAGCGAGGGCATCGCCACCGCCAATCTTTTCCTGAACCACGGCACCATCACCTATCTGCAGGGGCAGAAGTTTCCCCGCGAGGCGTTTAACGCAGATCCCGCCAAGGACGTAACTTCACTCCCGCTGGCTGTTCTGGTGAACAAGGGAACGGCTGGAGCCGCTGAAGTTGTGGCAGCAGCGATTTTGGAGAATGCCCGCGGCGACGTTGTCGGCGACAAGACTTTCGGCGACGGATCTGTGCAGAAGACCATCGATCTGCCGGACGGAGGCGCGCTGATTCTCTCCGTGGCGAAATATTACTCTCCCGGCGGTAAGGCGATTCAGGAAACCGCGGTCACACCCAACGTTTTAGTCGCCGATGATACGGATAATATAATCTCCGACGATGACGATGCTGAACCTTCGGCGCCGGAACCGGAAGCCAAACCGAAGAATACCCCGGACGATCAACTGCATAAAGCGATCGAGGTCCTGAAGAGCCGCACCAGCTAGATAGCGTTCACATTCTGATTTTCACCGAGCACCGCAAGGTGCGCGTTTCTTTTTGTCGCTGCTGTTTTGTCAGCGAATCGCCCATCTTCGTCTTCAAACCCAATCGTCACTGATCGCGAGTGACTACCAGAGCGAATGACGCCCTGCTATTCTGAACTCACCTAGTCATGAAGTCGCTCTACCAGGATCTTCCACCAGTAGAAATTGCCGGACGGAAGTTTGTGGGCCGCGTGTTATTTGGCCTGCTGGTGCTGGTTTCCGCCCTGGTGGGTGCGACTGCCGGTTTGCTTCTCGTTTACACCACAGACTTACCTCAGGTAGAAGCTCTGGAAGCCTACCGTCCCAGCTCGATCACGGAGTTGTATGACGATCACGGCCGCGTAATCGGATCCTTCGCGCTCCAGCGGCGGGTCGTGGCGGGCTACGACGACTTTGCGCCAGTGCTCCGCGATGCCCTCGTTTCCATCGAAGATAAAGATTTTTACCGGCACTCAGGAATCAACTTCTGGCGAATTGTGGGAGCGGCGTACCGTGACATCGAGTCCGGCGGCAAAGTGCAGGGCGCATCCACCCTGACCATGCAACTGGCGCGCAATCATTTTCTTTCCCCCGACCGCTCATTCCATCGCAAAGTGCAAGAGACCTTGCTCGCGATTCAAATCGAACGGCGTTTCACCAAGCCGCAGATATTCACGCTCTACGCTAATCAGATTTTTCTCGGCCACGGTGTATACGGCTTCGAGGCGGCCTCGGAGTACTACTTCAGCAAGCCAGCCAGAAAGCTTACGCTGGCGGAAGCCGCATTGCTGGCGGGTCTACCCAAGGGTCCAGGAATCTATTCCCCCATCAACCATCCCGATCGCGCGACCAAGCGCCGCAACCTCGTAATCAATGCCATGCTCGAAGATGGGAAAATCACCGCCGCTCAGGCGGCCGACGCGCGCTCTCTACCGCTGGTGCTCCATCTGCAACACGATCCCAACTCGCTGGCGCCGTACTTCGTGGAAGAGATCCGTCGATATCTCGAAAATAAGTACGGCGCCGACCAGGTGCACGAAGGCGGATTGAAAGTCTATACCTCGCTCGATGTCGATTTGCAGAAGTCAGCGAATCAGTCTGTGCTGGATGGTCTTGCAGCCTACGAGCGTCGTCATGGATGGAAGGGACATCTCGATAATGTGGTCGCCGATGGAATCGCCATCGACAAGTACCAGCATCCTGACTGGGATGACGAACCGGAAGTGAATGGATACATCCACGCGCTCGTCACTTCCTCTGGCATTGGAATCGCAACTTTAAAATTCGGACGTTATTCCGCTGCGCTCGGCCAAGCAGACGTGGCTTGGACGCAGGGTAAAATTCAGAACCTGCTGCGCCCCGGAGATATCTGCTACGTACGGATATTGTCGTTGAGCCCCAACGGGGCGGCGCGCGTGAGCCTGGAGCAGGATTCCGGCGCGCAAGCCGCGCTCGTGGCAATCGACAACACCACCGGCGGTATTAAAGCGATGGTCGGCGGCCGCGATTTCAGCGAATCGAAATTCGACCGCGCGACCCAGGCTTTGCGCCAGGTGGGATCTTCCTTCAAGCCCTATGTCTACACGACAGTAATTGATAAAGGCGGAAGTCCGGACGATACCATTCTCGATGAACCAGTCACTTTCGAAACCGGATCCGGCCCCTACTCGCCACATAATTATGATGAAAAATTTGAAGGCATCATCACGCTGCGTCGAGCTCTGGCGCAGTCGCGAAATATTCCCGCGCTGAAACTGGCCAGTAAAGTCGGGATCAAGAGCGTAATTGAAACTGCGGAGCGCTTCGGAATTACTGCCAGGCTGCCTCCTTACTTGCCAGTAGCTCTCGGTTCTGCGGAGATTACGCTCATGGAGCAGACTTCTGCTTACAGCGTGTTTCCCAACGACGGCGTTCGCGTCACTCCTCGCTATATCACCAAGGTCACCGATTACGAAGGCCGCGTGCTTGAGGAAGATTATCCCGACGTAAAGGATGTAATCAGTGCTCGCACCGCGCGAATCATGACCTCGATGCTGCGCGAGGTCGTGCTGCACGGCACCGGCGTAGCTGCAGCGAAATTGCCTTTTCCAGTGGCCGGCAAAACCGGCACGACCAACGATTTTACTGACGCCTGGTTCGTGGGATTCTCACCCGCAATAACCTGTGGAGTATGGATGGGATTCGACGAAAAGAAAACGCTCGGCGCCAAAGAAACCGGAGCGCATGCCGCGCTGCCAATCTGGATTAACTTCATGTCCAGTGCCATGGCGGGAAAGGATGCGGGTCAATTTCAGCAGCCCTCGCAAACCCCCGGACCCGTGGCCCAGAAACTGGATACACCAGATACGGTTCCGGGTATGGACGAAACACACTAAACTTATCGCCATCACAGAATGGCGTTGCTGGTTATGAAATCTTTTTTCCGTTTTGCGATTCTTGCGCTGACTCTGGTGGCTGTTGCACTGCTATCGGCACTGACTGCAATGCGATTCGCAATTCACGGACAGGAAGTGCAAGTGCCCGCACTCGTCGGACTCACACCCGCAAACGCGGGGCGCGTTGTAGCGAACCTCGGCCTGCAGATCGAAGTGGAGCGGCAGTATTACAGCCCACAAATTCCTGAGGGCCTGATCATGTCGCAACTCCCGCTGCCCGGCGCGAAAGTGCGCCGCGGATGGCAAGTTCGTGTCGCCCAAAGCCTGGGACCACAGCGTGTCGCGATTCCAGACGTCACCAACCAAAGCGAGCGCGCAGCGGAATGGAATATCCGCCGCCGAGGACTGGACCTGGCTTCGACGGCCGAAATGCAGTTGCCCGGCACCCCAGCCGACCAAGTCCTCGCGCAAAGTCCGCCCGCCAACGCGAGTCAGGTCGCAGCGCCGAAAACCAGCTTGCTCATTACGGTTGCGTCCGATCCACCCGCATATGTGATGCCGAGTTTCGTCGGTCAGCCGCTGGGAAGCACGGGCCGCATTTTGCAGGATGCCGGGTTCAAACTCGGGAATGTGAGCATAGCGCCAGTCCCCGCAAGTACGCCGACTCCAAACACCGCACCAAATTCTGCTCCAAATCCCACTACTCCAAATCCCACTACTGCAAGCCCTGTTCCTCCAGCGCCCGTCGTTCCTGCTCAACCCTCTCCAGCCAGCATGATTGTCACGCAGAATCCTCCCGCGGGACAGAAAGTGCTCGCCGGTGCGACCGTGAATTTTGAAGTGCGTTAGATCCTTTCCAGAATCGCGGCGAAGAATCCATCGCAAGGTTGAACTCCAGGCAGTGTGCGCAAGTAAGAGCCTTGGGTAAGAGCAGAGACATCATCCCAAATTAGTTCGCCTCGCTGTTTGAGGCGCGCAAGTTCACCACCGCAGTCGACTACTCGGAACGATGAATCTTCCGCCAGAGCGCGCTCGATAATATTTTCATTCTCCTCCTGCTCCAAGGAACAAGTAGAATAAACAACGCGTCCTCCACGAGAGACTTGAGCCATCGCGGATTTCAGAATCGCAAGTTGGCGCACCTGCAAGTCAGCTAGATCTTGGGGCATGAGCCGCCACTTGATCTCGGGATTGCGGGAAAGCGTGCCCGTGCCCGAGCAGGGCACATCCGCGAGAACTCGATCGAAGTTTGCTGCGAAGGGAAGACTCCTTGCATCGGCGGCCACCACACCGATCTTGTTTGCGCCGGCTTTGTCGAAAGAATCATCTGCTCGCAGCAATCGCCGCAACAACCGCACCCGATGAGCGTGAAGATCAACAGCGGTTATGTGTGCCTCAGTATTGCGATCGGCAATAGCCAGAGTCTTACCCCCAGGCGCCGCGCAGCAATCGAGTACGCTGGCTCCGCGCCCAACCAGAGCCGCGACAAGCTGCGAAGCCTCGTCCTGAATCACACACCACCCCGATCGAAACGTGGCAGACGCCGTTACATCTCCGCGCAGAACTCGCCTCGCCGAGCCCAGCAAAGCACCCGGAGCCAGTTCGATGCCCTCGCCTTGTAGTCTTTCTTCAGCACCGAAATGACGGAGACGAATGGCAGTGACCGGGACCGATTGATCCTGACAACAAATCCGCGTCGCAACTTCAAGCCCGTAAGCCTGCACCCAGCGTTGCACGAGCCACAGCGGATGAGCGCTGCTGCTGGCGAGCGTTTCAACCGACGCACCATTGATTTGCAGCCGATCGAACTCAGGAACCTTCGAGTTAGCTCCATTGATTTTCCGTAACACTGCATTGACAAAAGGTGCTGCGGAACGCTTGCGGGCGCGTTTAACCAGTTCCACGCTCTCGTGAACCGCGGCGCGGGCTGGAATGCGACTGAGCCAACGCAATTGATAAACAGCAAGCCGCAATGCAGTCAGAATTTCAATATCCAGCCGGGAGAGCGTTTGTGACGAGCTCTTGGAGATTTCTAGATCCAGCAACGATCGCCAGCGGAGAACTCCCATCACTAGTTCAGTCACCAGGGAGTGATCAACTTTTGTGAGCGAGGCGACTGTTTTGGAATGCAGCAATTCCGTCGCGTAGGAAGATTCACGTTCGACGCGCAGCAGGATGTCGAAGGCCGCAGCCCGGGCAGGCGAAGCTTCTGATCGCGGTTCTCGATTTCTTTTTTTCACTGAAGCCAGTATGACGGAAGCGCAGCCAGGAGAAATATCTCTTGTCTCACAAGCCGAGCTTCTCACCAGCCTGAGGCCGGTAGCCGCGAACAAAATCCGCGGCGGAAGTCCGCTTCTTGCCTTCCAACTGCAGTTCGAACAGTTCAATTGCGGTTCCCTGGCCGCATCCGACGAATAGATGATCGCCTTCCACCTTGAGTTCAGACGCTGGCAGTACTCGATCAATTTCAGCCGCTCGCCAAATTTGAAGATTCTTGCCGCGAAAATGCGAATAGCCACCTGGCCAGGGTTGAAAGCCTCGCAACCGATTCAAAATCTCCCCGCCCGTTCGAGAGAAATCAATCCGGCCATCTTCTTTCTTGAGAACAGGAGCGAGGCTAGCTTGCGAGTCGTCTTGCTTGCGCGGTTGAATCATTCCCGCTTCCAGACCCCGCAACGTCCGAACCATCAGATTCGCTCCAGCGAAGGCGAGCTTCGGCGCAAGAGTTTCTGAAGTGTCATCTGAACCGATCGGAATCTCTTCCTGCAGCAACATATCCCCCGTATCGAGTCCGGCATCGATCTTCATCGTCGTGATCCCCGTGATCCTTTCCCCCCGCGCAATCGCCCATTGAATAGGCGCAGCGCCGCGATACTTCGGCAATAAAGAAGCATGAAGATTGATATTGCCACGAGGAGGAAGGTCAAGCATCCATTGCGGAATGATGCGGCCGTAGCCGACGACTACGATTATGTCCGGCTTAAGGTCGGAGAGTTGCGCCCGAAAATCCGAGTTGTTCTTAATGGTTTCTGGTTGAGTGATCGGCAACCCCAGTTTCAACGCGGACTGCTTAACCGGAGACGAGACAACTTCAAGCCCGCGTCCCTTCGGTCGATCAGGCTGCGTCACCACCAAACGAACTACGAATCCACTCTCAACCAGCCGCTCTAACGTCGGCACCGCAAATAGAGGCGTACCACAAAACACGAGATTGAAGGATTGAGGCATTGGGCAATCGAGCGATCGGGTAATTGAGCGATTGAACAACGTCGTCATCCACTCCAGAAAATTACTTAATTACAAGATTACCCAATTACAAGTTCTTCTACCATTCTCCCGCTTTGACCATCTTGCGGATCTTGCGCTTGATTAAATCTCGTTTGAGGGCGCTGATGTGACTGATGTAAAGCTTGCCATTGAGATGATCGGTCTCATGCTGAAATGCGCGCGCCAGCAAGTCGTCGCCAGTCTTCTCGAACACCTGTCCGGCCAAATCCTGCGCCCGGATGGTGACTACTTGAGCGCGGCTCACATTTTCGCGGAAGTCGGGAATGCTCAGGCATCCTTCACTCTGCGAGTGACGTCCCTGTTTGTGAATAATTTCGGGATTAATAAGCACAAGCTTAGCACCCGGATCTTCTTTAAACGTGACGTCAACCACGGCAACGCGGCGCGAGATGCCGATCTGCGGCGCGGCCAACCCCACTCCGCGCGCCGCATACATCGACTCAAACATATCTTCTACCAATTTCTTCAGTTCTTCGTCGAAGACTGTAACCTTCTCGGCTGGTTTCTCGAGGATGGGATTTCCAAACTTCACGATGGGATAGATCATCAGTAGCTTTCCAATTGCTGGCGATAACCGGCGAAGTTGCGCAAAGTCTCGCCCATGGAGTCGCCTCCGAATTTATCGAGCGCACAGCGAGCCAGAGTGAGCGCAACCATAGCCTCAGCGGCCACTCCCGCTGCCGGCACCACACAAACATCGGAACGCTCATACGCCGCGCGCACGGGCTCACGCGTGGAGAAATCCACCGACTGCAGCGGACGTCGCAAAGTCGAAATGGGTTTCAGGTAGCCGCGCACCCGAATCTCTTCTCCATTGGAAACGCCACCCTCAATTCCGCCCGCGTTGTTGCGGGTTCGAGTGAACGCTGTAAAATCTCCACGCGTCCCGTAGCCGATTTCATCGTGCACTGCTGATCCTGGAGAAGCAGCCGCCGTAACGCCGACGCCGATCTCGACCGCCTTCACCGCCTGCAATGACATGATCGCTCCCGCCAGCAATGCATCCAGCCGCTCATCCCACTGCGCGTAGGTCCCAAGGCCCGGTGGAACTCCATGAGCGACAACTTCGAACACTCCTCCTACCGAGTCGCCGGTCCTTAGAACTTTGTCCACTTCCTCTTTCATACGTTGCTGAGTTTCACCATCAGCACAATTCAGCAGGACTTCTTCCTGATTGTAAAGAGCGTTAATCTCTTCCCATGGAACGTCTTTGTGAATTTTCACATTACCCACAGCAACCACATGGCTTAACACTTCAATGCCAAGCTCGCGCAAAAAAGCTTTGGCAATCGCGCCAATGGCAACTCTCGCCGCCGATTCCCGTGCAGATGCCCGCTCCAGAACATACCGCGCTTCCGGAAAATTGTATTTCAAAGCTCCCGCCAAATCGGCGTGACCCGGCCGCGGAGACGCTACTCGCTTATGCAAAGCCAGGTCGCCTTCGCCCACAGGCAGAGCCTCTTGCCAATTTTTCCAATCCCTGTTTTCGAGTTGAACAGAAATCGGCGACCCAATGGTTTGTCCCTGACGGATTCCGGACAGAATATGCGCCGTATCCCGCTCAATCTTCATGCGCCCGCCTCGCCCGTAGCCTTGCTGCCGGCGCCAGAGTTCACGATCCAAAAAGCCTTGGTCCACCTTGAGCCCGGCGGGTAAGCCTGAAAGGAAAGCGACCAACGCTTCGCCGTGAGATTCTCCAGCTGTGAAGTAGCGCAGCATAAGTGCTCGATTTTACCTGATGCCTCGCCTCTTTGTGGTCACCAGGAAATAATCTGGACGGAATATATCTGGATGATCTGCGAGGTCAATTGTGTAAAGATTTCCCCGCAACGTCTAAGAATTAGACTGGAGTCCGCAAGCAGCAGCGAGTTTCGCAAGGCTGGTCACCCGCAAGTCTGGCAGCGCTTCTGCTGCCTTGACAGCGCCTACGCCCTCTCTTTTGGACGGCCGGTTCACCCAAACCGTAGCCAGACCGAGCGACTGCGCAGGAATCACATCATGATAAAGGCTCTGCCCCACATGCAGGATGCGGTGCACCGGAACGCCCACGCGGCTCAATGCGAGTTCAAAAATCTTCCGGGACGGCTTGTATGCCTGCGCCTGCTGGGCGGTAACGATCTGACTGAACTCCAGCTTCAGTTGAGGCCGCGTCGCGGCGAAAAGATCGTCGTCTACATTGGAAATTATCCCCAGCCGAAATCGGCTCGCAAGTAACCGGAGCGCCTCCACGGTGTCAGGCCAGGGTTTCCATTCTTTCAGCGAATCAGCCAGCGAACGCACTTGCCCGTCGCCGGGCGCGAATCCGAATTGTTTTCCAAACTGCCGCACGACAGAGTTGAGAACTTCCCGATAGCTCCGATATTCTCCCTGCTCGGCGCTGGCTTCGAAATCTCCGTAGAGCCGCAGAATCGTAGCGTCGTCTATTTGCTGACCATGCGACGCCAGTATCCGGCGCAGGCAACCGAGAATCCCATCCTCCCAATCAATGAGAGTGCCATAACAATCGAAGGTAAGAATTTCGAAACGGCTAAAGTCAAGCATGAGTGCGATCGTATTTTATCCGGCTAAGATTAAAGGCCGGGAAGGGTGGGAGTTTTTTCTTGCGGTTCAACGATGTTTTCAGTATCCCCCTCCGGCTCGAGCGGCGACGAAGAACTCTCAGGAGCGCTGGTTCGCGCCGCAAGAAATTTCGCAGTATTCAGCAGAGGACGGCCAAGGGAAGCGTTGTAACTTGTCCATGGGCTTTCGAGATCGGCCTCCCGCTCGAAGTGTGCACGCATCGCCTCCATCTTGGAATCCAGGTCGTCCATATAGTGCAGCAGGAGCGCTTCCGGAAACATCGGCAATTTGGGTGATCCGAATTCGTATTCGCCATGATGGCTGATGATCAGATGCTCCAGCAAGGTCTTAAGCTCGTTCGGAAATCCTGGAACCAGTGCCAGTTTTGCCTGCAACATTTCCAGCTCAATCACCATGTGCCCGAGCAACTGGCCACGAGTGGTATAGGAGAACGACCGGTTGTAAGCCAGCTCGTAAATCTTGCCGATGTCATGCAGAAAAACTCCCGTCAGCAACAAATCACGGTTGACCTGAGGATAATTCCGGCAGATCAGGTCGCACGAGCGAAAAAGGGAGACCACATGGTCGAGCAGGCCGCCGATATAGGCGTGATGCAGAGTCTTGGCGGCCGGCGCATTGCGGTAAGCCGCTGCAATTTCCGGATCAGCCATGAACGCTCTAACCAAGTCTTGCAGATAATGATTCTGGAACGAACTTACGAACTCGCCGAGAGTCCGCCAGAGTTCGTCGATATCTTTCGTGGTCTTAGGAAGATAATCGGCGAATTCAATCTCCGAATCGCCTAATTTGCGCAGCTTATGGATCGTGAGCTGGAATCGATTTTTGTACTTGTTGACTAGGCCTTTAATCTTGAGGAAATCGTCCTGCTCAAAGATCGTAAGCACTTCTTCAACGTTGTCCCACATCTTGGCGTCAAGCTGCCCGCTGCGGTCGCCAAGAGTCAGCGCAAGGTAAGGCTCACCCGTTTTTTTAGGTTTGATTTGTTTCGAAACGACGACAAAGTTAGACGTGACCACCTTGTTTTCGTGCCGGATACACTCGCTGATATAGAAATCTTTCATTCTCTCCAAGAGTGTAAATCAGAAAGCAAGGGCCGGTCGCGCGACGGAAGATCGGCAGCATCTTCCGCTACAGTTTCCCCAAGAGCTTCTTTTTCTTCTTCTTCAGATTCTTCGCATCCGACTCTTTGGCGGAGGCCGTTTCAACCGGCTGGGTTTCGTTGGCGCTGTGGCCGGTATCGACGTACCCGTCCGCGACTTTGATGTAGGCGTCTTCGCGTAACTTCGTCAGGTAAGCGCGAAGCGCGGGCTGCAGCTTCTCGTAATACAGGGCGTCCTGAATCTTCGCCGTCACGTCCTTCATAGCTGGAATGCCCGCCATCTGGTGGTCTGTAACCTTCAGGATTACGTAACCTTGTTTAGTCTGGATCACATCGGTGATTTGCCCCGCCTTCATGGCAAAGGTTTTGTCTTCAAGTTCTTTGGCCAGAGTCCCGCGCTTGAACACGCCCAGGTCGCCGCCCTGCGCTGCTGAAGGCCCTGCGGAATTCTTCTTGGCGATCTCATCGAAGCTCGCTCCGGCTCGAATCTGCTTCAGTAATTCGTTAGCCTTAGCGTTCGCGGCAGCCAAAGCGGCAGCATCGTCAGCCTGTTTGGCAGCATCTGTCTCCTGACCACCGGCCGCGGCGTTAGCGACCGGCTTCTGTGGAGCGATCAGAATTTCGCTTAACCGGATCGACTCCGGCTGCTCCAATTCACTCTTGTGCTCATCGTAAAATTTCTGTTGCTCTTCAGTGGTAATGTTGAGGTGGGAGCCAACCTCTTCGCCAATCACCTTCTGCGTAATGATCTGATTACGCATATTTTGTTTGAAGTCCTCGTAGGAAATCCCCTGGGCGGTCGCAGCTTTCTCCAGATCCTCCATCGTTTCCAGCTTCATGTCCTTGCGCATCTGATCAAGGCGCTTGATCAAGTCGGTGTCCCCGGTAATTCCCAGGTCTTTGCCCTTATCAAGCAAAAGCTGCTGGTCGATCAAGTCCCGCAACACATCCTTTTCGCGGTCGCTGAACAGCTTGTCCGCGTTGTTCGGATCCTGCTGCTTGACGTCATCCCTCAACTGGTCTTTGCTCCGGTTGTATTCAGACCGGGTAATGATCTGGCTGTTCACGCGCGCCACAATTTCTTCAACAACCTGACCGGCAGCCAAGGCCGGTACAAACGACAGGCAAAGGAGTATCAGAACCGTTTTTTTCATAGGGATTTTCGTTGGGCCGCCACGCTGCCTGGACCTTGCGGGCGAAAGTGGGCCACGGCCATTTTGAGTATTTTACTACTACTCGGCTGGCCCAAAGCTAGCTCCGCCTAGATTTCCCGCGACCCTACCCCACCCGATTACTGGTCGCGCACCAGAACGAGGGCGGTCATATCATCTGGGACCAGGGGTTCACAGGTAAACTCGCCCACCCCATTCAAAATAAAAGCACAGAGAGCCTGCGCATTAGAAGAGTTGGCCGTGCGAAGACGTTCTGCGACCCGTTCCAAGCCGAATTCCTGATCCTCAGCCTGGTCGTCTTTGCACTTCCCCTCAACCACCCCCCGCGAGACCAGCATGAGAACTGCACCCTTCGCCATACCAACCGTGGGAGCGTCGCAAGTGGCATGCGAGAACAAACCCAGCGGCAAGCCCGTCGAAAGGAGATCAGTGATGCCTGTGCCGTCGCGTAGCAGTCCCGGCGTGTGTCCGGCGTTGGTATAGCAAAGAGTTCCGAATTTCTCGTGGTAGCAGCCGATGAAGCCGGGGCACGAGCAGACGCCCTTCGCGGCTTCCATGATTCCCCGGTTGAGGTGAAGACAGAGTTCGGTGATGGCTTCGGCTTCGTTAAAGTCGCGTCGCGAAAATAATTCCATGCCCATCGAGCGAAAGATGTTTTGCGCTGCCGACAGAATGACCTGGTTGGTCTCGCGTCGCCCTGCCACATCCAGCAGCCCAAATAAAACCCGCTCTGGGCCAACTCGCAAAGAGTCGTAGAAGTCGCCTGCCGCCCGTTTTCCGTAGGTGGTGGCGGCAATCTGAGCGCCGTTAATAACCGGGAAATCGTTGGTCGCAGGCTGCGTGGTGGGCACAGCCACGGGCTCACGAGAGTGGAATAAAGCACACATGCCAAGCGGAATCGTGAAATCGAAGCTAGCACAAGCGCCGGTAGCGGGCAAATTTGCAGAACGAAAAATCGCAATCCTACGGCTACACCCGAGCCGGCCTGTTAGTCGCCGTACTTATCACTAAGGTACTTACCGACCTCGGATTCGAGCTGTCCGTAATCCGAGTGAATGGTCGCACGCAAAGCAGCCTCGGTAGAACTGCCTTCGCTAAGAAGTTGAAGAATCCGCTGGATGTCGCCCATCCCCGAAGAATCGTTGATATAGGAAACTGCCGCTAACGATTCCGCGTAGGCCAGGTAAGCCTGCGGCCCAGAGAATCGAAGGAAGCTCCCTTCCAGCGCATTGAGCGGTATGTTGCTTTGCGCCTTGAACAGCTGAGCCAACTGCCGCCCATCGCTGCTCAACGATTTGGGTTCAAAAAACTGCGCAATCCCTTCGTGCAACCAGGTCGGACACCGGCCGGCGGAAAGCTGATTGATGAATGTGTGGGTCAATTCATGCCTGAGCACGCGCGCCAATTCTGGCGTCATCGAGCTTAGTCCGCTAATAGGGATGCGAAGTTTGCCGTCGTTGAGCGCCCCCGACCAGGATGGCGCGCGGGTTACGTCAAAGAAAGCTTGTTCGGTATACAGGGTTACGAGAATGTTGTCTCGCGGCGGCGTTCCCAGATCACGAGCCAGGTCATCGTAATCGGATTCGAGCGCGCTGAGAATCTGTTGTCGAAATGCTTCTGAGCTCTGCTTGCCCTCATAGTGCAGGACGAAATGGCTGCTTTCGCGCTGCGTAAAATCGGTCTCGACATTTTGTTCCCGCTGCGCTTTCGCCAGATATTGTTGAACCGCCGGATCGGGACGCAGCTCGAGAGAATGCTTCCACGAAACAACCGCGTCCTGGATGCGGTCGCAAGCCTGCTGCGCATAACCCAGCACCGTATAGGCATCCGGCGAGTTAGGAGATGCGCTCACCGCTCGCTGCGCATAGGAAAGCGCCTGCGAAGGGTTCCCAGTGCGCACCAGAAGCGCCGAGTAGTAAACAAGCACGGTGGAATTTTCCGGTTGAAAGCGCAGTGCACTATCGAAGTAACGGCGCGCCTCAGCGACGTTGCCATGGTCGAATTCGAACTTGCCGGCAATAAAATC
>JBAWBG010000130.1:0-31802 GCA_049589695.1 Candidatus Sulfotelmatobacter sp.
TGCCAACGCCTTGGCTATCCAGGTTGTGCCCCGGTCAATCTCAAGGGCCGCCAATTCGTCTTTCAGTTCCCGCACAGTCAAACGGAAATTAGCTTTGATGACAGCCTCCGCTGCCGCATCCTTGCCGTCTTTGTTTCCCTTATTGCCGCGCCGAGTCTGCAATTTGACTGTCTCTGTAGATGGGTCACCCGCAATACGCATACGGCAATCAGGACCGCAAGTCACTTCAAACGGTTGGCTTTCGAAGTCTCTCATTTTCAGGTTTTCCAGATAGCTACGCGATTCGTAAGGGTGTTGAGGATCTTGCAATCGTGTTCCCCAACAGCACGCCAGAAACGCGCCTAAGTCACCACTGCCGCGCATTATATTTTCCAGTGTCATGATGTCGCCGCCTTCTTTGGGGCTGTGGTGCAACATGACAACCGATTCCGCGCCGCCTTTCAGCAGTGCAAAGATGCTATCCGCAAACGCCCGCGCATCCTGTGAGCTGCTTTCGTCGCCTTCCATGAATCGAATCGCTGTGTCCAGGACAATCACACTGCCGGGCAAAGCGGGTTGCAACTCGGGCGCGTTCAAAGCTAGGTGACCATCCGCGCTCAACGTGCGACAAAATAGCGTTTCACCCACGTAATCCATAAGCCCGATTTTGCGGAGACGGTCTGTAAATGGACCGAGTGAAACTTCCGGGCATAAATACAAAACCCGGCTAGGCTTTTGCACCACGTCAAAATAATCGAATAGCTTTTCTCCCGTGAGCAGTGCATGGACCACGTTTAGAGCAATCAAGCTTTTCCGCTCGCGCACTGGAGCGGCTATTGCGGTCACGCCTTCGCGCTGTAAAAAGCCTTTGATAAGAAACATGACCGGAGGCGCATTGAGCATGGCTTCCCGGTTGTGGAACAGCTCGCGCCAATCCGTGATTTTCTTTTCTTCCGGCTTGCCAATCGTGACCACTGGCAGCGGCTCCTGTACTGGATAACGGCAAGCTGATTGTGCTAGGTGCACCAGGTCTTCATACGAGACCGGCACTTCACACATTGAATCATTCAGAGGGACAAGAGCGGATAGAATTGCGTCCCGGTCCAGGCCGGAAGCACGTAACTTGCCCGCGATTGAAAATAACGCAGCGTGGCGGCCCGCGCCTTCCGGGATTTTCTCCATTGGTCCGTTAGTGACAGGCGGCCTATACGTCTGCAATGCCCGTACGTTGTCCGGCAGCGGCGCGAGTTTGTCCGGGTCACCGTGGAGGGCTTGATACAGCTCGCCACTTACAGGATGTACCGAACCAACGCCATTACATAGCCGCCGCTGCTTTTAATCTGTCCGTTGCATCCGTGGACGCGGAAGTCTCCCACGTCATCGACCACGCCGGAAAAATAGACCTGGACTCCGTAGTCATCGCGGCGGCCCGTCCGTACCGCGTAAGTCTCTGGCAGATCCATAGCGGCGGACAGATGCGCGAAGCCTTCCGCGTTCTCTAGACCGTGGTCAATGTCGAATACTGCTATGCCGCTCGCGCCGCACGCGATTGCCACGTTAGCATCCGGCCACTTTGTCCACCATGCGCGGATCTGTTCGGGGTCAATGCTTGCGTCTTTGAATCCATGAAGGGTCAACGGTTTTTTCCCTTTGCATGGGAAGACATGCCAACCGCGTGCCGCGTGCTCTAGTGCGATGTCCAGGAAAGTCATATATCAGTGAATGTCCGTCTTGCGGTTTGCGGAGTTATTGACCACGTGCGGAGTTGCGGGCCGCCATCCGTTCTCAATGGACGTGCCGTCTGCCCACTGCAAACGCCGGGCATAATTCTTCGGGCGTTTCTCCGGCACAGGCTCAATCCGCAACCCGAAAATTGGATCTGCTTTGGACTTGCGAAACTCCGCACGCCCGTTGAATTCAGGATGCAAGACTGTAATAGCGCGGGCGTAGAACGGCGCGGCGTGATCGTTCATCAGGAACGTATCGCCCGGCCCTTTCTCCAATTCGAGTTTCCATCTCGCATACTGCCAAAGGCTGTGATACGAGAATGCGTCAAAGCGGTCCAATCGGAGCCGGATCTCATGCACAAGAAAGTCCAATACCTCCGGGTGTTTCTTGTGGAATTGGTGAAAGGCTCGCAACTCACGGTGATTCTGTGAACGTGCCACTAGCTCATCAATAGCGTCAATCATGGGTAGTAACTCCTCTTAAAAGCTCCAAACTTTCTTAGGCTGTGCTTGTTCCTTCGCTACCACATCCGGCCACTCGCCTACGTGCATCTTGTCTTCGTTCGTCTTGGTCCAGTGGCATGACCTACACAGACCTTGTAGGTTGCTCTTGAAGAAGTAACCCGCGTTCGGAGAGAAGGTATATTTCCCGCTTGCTCGCGCCTGCATTACTGCCACGGCTGCCGGGACCACATGGTCCACAATCTCAGTAACCGCGACGTGACAGCGCATACACATTGGGTCACGCCGGGCTATTACGGCGCGGATTCTCTGCCACAGCGGACTCTTCCGCAATTTGTCTAACTCGGCGGTATAGCCGGTCGTATGCGTCTTGACCGAATTGGTCGATATGCCGCGTTCTGCCGCGCATTCATCGCAGCATTTAGCATCGTCCGGTATAGCGCGAGCACAACCTCTACCGCATAACTTCATAAGAGCCACCCAGATCAATCGCAATTCGTGCGCCGCAACGTCCTGCGGCAACGTGCTCCAGTCTTCTCTCAGCCAATCCTGATTCAACAAATTCCGTAGCTACTTGGGCCGTAGAAGAGCAGTTGCTTTCCCGGCGAACCGATTCCAGCTCTGCCGCCATTTCGTCGTTTTAGCTCAATCTCAATCCTCACGGTCCCGCCTCCCCGAAAAATTAGGCCCTGCCGCCTGTGTTCACTCTTCCCCAAGCGGCAGGGCGGGTGCTGGATTCAATCGCGAGTTATTCGGCCTTGAAAGAGGCTTGCGGGACTCGCGACTACCGTCCAGCGCGGGTATGATGTCCCGCAATTTGTTTGTCTCGCGTTAGCTTGCGGAGACGTTGTACTGTTGCAAGGCTTCCGACCGGCGCACGCGACCGTCAACACGGCGGTATGCGAGAAGCTGGATCAAGCCTTGTGTCGCAAGCGGTTGGTCCAGGACCTTGACGTTGATACCGCTGCCGCCACGGTCTCCGATAATGTATCCGCGCTTGAAATCCCCGAAGATGACCGGAGCATTGCCACGCGCTGCCGCTGGCATGTAGGCGCTGTATTTCGGGATAGCCGAACAGATAGTCCTGTCCGCCCACGCTGGTAAATGCGGGGAAGAACAGATTTGATTGCATCTGTGCTTTGCGGATCACAACGGAGGTAGGCCTCGCCATCAGGAAACTAGCGTTGGCGTGGTAAACCTCATTCAACGTGCCAATGAGGCTAAGAATCCCCACGGTGGAAACGGCGTTAGCGTTCGAGTCTGGCTCCGCAAAGATGCCAGCTCCGACATTGTTAAGAAGCCCCTGTGCTTGACCGCTGCCGGTCCCATTGACAAACAGATTCTCTTCATACATCTGCTGAGCGAGAATCATGTCATCCACGGCGAAGGCTTGGAACGCAGGAACGTCCTGAGCGAGTTCCCAGGAAATTTCCTGGAGCACGCCCGCCATGTAAGCAGAAAGAGTAATCTGCCCAATGGTAGGTTCGGATTCCGTGAAAGCAGACGTTTCAGCCTTTGCGGTTGCTGTGCTGAAACTCTGTTTCGTGGGAATTTTGATGTCCATGCTGGTAGGAATGACCGATGCGAGTTGCCGCATAGCGAGTTCGCTCGGAGCCAAAGGCACGATCTGGTCATCAACGACAACCGGAACCGCATAGCCTCCTGCCGTGTTAGACCCTTCGTACAGGGCCGCTGAGAATCCCGCTGTGGGCAGAGGGAATCCGCCGCCAATGGGATCGAAGTGTTCCGTGAGCATAGGGTCTGCGATTTTGCCGCCGCTCATCAGAAACCCATGAAGGGCTTTTGCATAACCGGCTCCCAGGACTCGCCGTCCACTCCGCTCCGGCTGTGGCACGCCCGAATCGGCAAGGATTGCTCCGCTCTGTGGGTCACGCATCCGTAGGATGGTGTTATTGGATTCAAGGGCCGTAAGTGCCCGTTGTGTGTTGGCTGCGCCGCTCATGTTCGAAGCATAGGCATGGTCATTGTGGTTTGCCGCCGCCTCCCGAGCTGCCGCTAATTGTTCTTGTAGGATTTTTCTCAATTCAAAAGCTTGCACTTTGATTCCTCGATTCTTGAGATAACCGTCGCCTCCCCTGCGTCCGGTTTACATCGCGACCATAGCGACCATCTCCGTAACTCAAGCGCCGATGCTTGCGGGTCGGGAGACTCATCCCTCGAAATCTATTTATCGAGCTGCTCCAGCTCTCGTTCGAGAAACTGTGCGCCTTCGATTGCGTCCGTGAGCCGTTCTTTTTCGTCGGCTGTCCGCGCGGGCTTTGCCTTGAGTTCCACGATTCGGTCTAAACAGACCGCGTGCCGGGTTCTCAAAAAATATCTGTCATCTGCCTTGCTCATAAAGTGAATCCTCCGTTTCTAAAATTGTCGGGCCTGTCTGAGTCCAGGCCCTTGCTAGCGGCTACTCTGCACGCCGTCCAGCAAACTTTTTTTATGCCACTACCCCATCGAGTAACCAGAGTCTTTCCAGCCAGTCAGTAGAGCGCGCCCTCACGCCATCGCGATACACCCGCGCGAGCCGGTCAACCACGTCGTATCCAGTTCCACAGTTAGCCGCGTGCGTGGGTTGCCATCGCGCCCAACGCCAACAAGACCGACACATCGGAGTCCCTTCGCGATAATTTTTTCTTCGATGTGTTGCGGCATGGGCAGCCCTATCGGGCAAAACTCAAACCGGGTTAGCGTGGCATCCGCCAACAGGATGATTGAGTGCGCGTTATCCGCGACGAATTGCTCATTCGCGTCGAATTGTCGTTGTGCGTCCATGATTCGCTTGCCCTTTCGTCTACTCTCTTGGAGCTATACAGCTCACTGAATCATATCCTGTGTGATATTATCGTCCCACGTCGGGATTGTGACATCTTCTCCACTTTGCTCCGCCGCGAGTATCGATCTCACCCGCGCCATGTTCTTTGCCGGTTCCTCTTCTGTGGGCGTGGCAGCGAGCACGGCTTCTATAACGGGAAGGCATCTGTCCAGGCTCCGTTTGACTTCCTTTAAGTCCCGGACCAATAGGTCAAGCTGCTCGCGGTCCTTACATCCCTGTGCAATGCTTTTCGCTTTAGCAGGACTCTGAAGTAAGTTAATGTCTTTGGTGCTCATACGCCGGGCATCTGCGCATAGGTGAATCGCCGCTTTCCGGGCATGTACCGAAAGCGGGTCTTTCGGCTCGAAATAAATGCCCTCTATAGCTTCCTTCCCATACCCTAGGTCCATCTCCACGCGGCGACGGATGCCAATGGATAGCTCGTATTTCTTGATCCATCGGTAAGCTGTGCGATGAGGTACGCATAGGGTTTTCAAGGTGCTGTCAAAGGTTGTGCCACCTGACACAACCTCCGCCTCTGCCCGAAGATCGAAAAGAGCCTTCCCGAGCGCAAGACCCGCCTCACGCCGTACGGCATTCGACGCCTGAGCTTGCCCATCCGCACTTTGATACTTGGCGTAGAGTTCTCGGATCTGGTTTTCTTTGTTGTCCATGCTGTAAATGTATGCTACGGTTTAGTCTATGTCACGTGACCCATTACAAACCGTTACATTGCCCATCGTGGTGAATGCTGACAGGCACGATAAAATTGAGGGATGGGGCACCCTTTTTCCGTCCCCAAACCGCACTAGCTTCGCGTGTTTGCAGGTTGTTACGCAGGCCGACATCTGGAAACAGCTAGAGAAGTGGAAACGGTCCCAACCGGAAATACGGCGGTTGTGCGGCGGAATATCGGCCATACGGTCGGCGTATGAGGCGCGGGACGAAGCTGCTTTTAGACGTGCCTTAGAGAATGTGTGGAAGTGGGTGCCACAGATAACAGGCCGTGCAACCGTTAAGCCGCTGGAGACCGAGCAGGCGTGGAAGGGGACAAATTTGATTTACTCCCGTCTCATGGCTAATTTGCTACAAAGTTCTAGATTAATTTTCTTATACACGGAGAAAAGCCAGCGACCCATTCGGCCCTGCTTGTACTGCCCGAACTGGGAAACCGCCGCATTCGCTTTTATCGGCACCGGCCTAATTCGTGAGTGCCCAAAATGCCACGAGCTTTTCATTCCCTCCGCCGGGAACGTGGATTACTGCACGCCCGCGCACGGCGTAGCGTATCGCACTGCTCGGTCTCGCTGGAGAGCAAAGCAGAAAAAGGCTAGAAAATCCTTGCGCTGATTGAGTACTCGCCTTACAATTCCACGCCGGAGTGGAAACTGCGTAACAGCTTGAAAAGAGAATTGGTCGGGACGGGCAGATTTGAACTGCCGACCCCTCGCACCCCAAGCGAGTGCTCTACCAGGCTGAGCCACGTCCCGACTAGGAAAGAAACCCGTTGCTTTGCATCCGCAGCGGATGGGGTTTAACAAGAGGATTTTACCATCAGCGGAGTGGTTTCGCGCGGGGTGGAGCGATTTGCAGCGTCTTAAAATCTTAAACACTGAGGACACAGGGCTCACAGAGGCTAACCGGGCGGGTCATCTTCTCTTGCGTTTCGATTTCTTCGATGATGGTTTAGGTGCTGGCTTTGTCGAACCTTCCTCCAGAATGGCGAACTGAATCTTGTTCTCCATGGGATCGATGCGATCCACCAGCACGCGAATTCTCTGTCCCAGGGTGTAAGTCTTGCGCGTGCGCTGGCCGATGATCTGGCGTGTATTTTCGTGGTACGTGTAGTAATCGTCGGTGAGCGTGTTCAGCGGGACCAGGCCTTCGATGAACAAGTCCGTGAGTTCGACGAAGAACCCGAACTTGGTGACACTCGTGATCAGGCCGTCGAAGTCTTCGCCGACGCGATCCTGCATGAACTTGACCTTCTTCCACTCCATGAGTTCACGCTCGGCTTCGTCGGCCCGGCGCTCGGAGAGGCTCGACTCTTCAGCGATGTTGTGCAGTTCGTCGATCGGGATCAGGCCGCCGAGAGGCTCGAGCGCGGTGTGATGCGCGGCGTGGTCGCGGCGTTTGGACCAGGGTGAAGGCGCGCTTTCGGCGTTGAGATCCGACGGGCGTTCCGCCCGGGCCGGCGAGACGCCGGCGCTACTGTCGAGCCCCGGGAAAACTCCGATTGGGATCTCGCCATCGTGTTTCTCCGGAGAATCGCGCAGCACTTGTTTCAAAATCCTATGCACAATCAGGTCGGGATAGCGGCGGATGGGCGAGGTGAAGTGCGTGTAGCTTGGTGCCGCCAGCGCGAAGTGCCCGAGATTTTCTTCCGAATAACGCGCCTGCTTGAGCGAGCGCAGCATCAGGAAGCTCAGAATGCGCTCTTCCGGCTTGCCCGCAATTTTCGCGGCGAGTTTCTGATACATGCGGGGAGTGACGTGAATATCCTTGGGAACTTCGATCGTGCGGGCTTGTTTGCCGGTGCCGCGTGCCATGCGGCGATCGCTCTTGAATTGCACGCGCTGAATCGGCAGCGGGCCGACGCCGAGAGAATATCCAAATGTTGCCGCGATCACTTCGAAGTCGTAAACCCGCTTGGCATCGGGCTTTTCATGAACTCGATACAAGGATGCGACGCGCTTCGATTCCAGATATTGCGCCACGCACTCGTTGGCCGAGAGCATGAACTCTTCGATCAGACGATGGGCAATATTGCGTTCTGAGCGAGTGATGCTTTTCATCAGTCCGAGCTCATCGAATTCGATGACCGGTTCCGGCAGGTCGAAATCGATCGAACCGCGGCGTTGGCGTTTGCGGTTGAGGATCATCGCCAAATCGCGCATGAGTTCGAATGTTGAGACGAGAGAAGCGTAACGAGAGCGCGCAGCAGCGTCGCCTTCGAGCACATCGTTCACCGCCGTATAAGTCATGCGCTCGGCGGAACGGATTACACCTTCGCATAGCTCGTAGCCCAAGATTTCGCCCTGAGGATCGATCTGCATCACGCACGAAAGCACCAGCCTGTCGAGGTGCGGTCGCAAGCTGCAGATATCTGTTGAAAGTTCGAGCGGCAGCATGGGCACGGCCCGGTCAGGAAAATAGACGCTGGTCCCGCGGAGTTGCGCTTCCTGATCGAGCGCGGAGCCGGGCGTGACATATTGCGCCACGTCGGCGATGTGAACCTGCAATTCGAAATTGCCATTTCCGAGACGGCGGACGGCTACGGCGTCATCGAAGTCGCGCGCCGTTTCCCCGTCGATGGTGACGATAGGCAGGGCACGGAAGTCGCGACGGTGGCGTAGTTCCTTAGACGGGATAACCGGGGGAATGTTCTGTGCCTCTTCCAGCGTGGCCGCGGGAAAGTGGTGCGGCAGGTGAAACTTGCGGATGATAATTTCGACATCGACGCCGAAGTCGTCCTGGCGACCCAGGATTTCAAAGACCCGTCCGCGTGGATTCTGCGTGGGAGTGGGCCAGTCCGTGATCTCGACATCGACGACAACGCCTTCGAGGTCGTCCCATTCGGAGTGCAGCGCGGCTTGATCGCCTAGCACGCGGTCGACGGATTTCTTCTTTTTACTTAGCGCGGGCATCTCGCCAGCTTCTTTGACACCGGGAATCTCCATGCCGGGTGGAATCACGATCTCTTGCGTGATCTTGCTGTCGATGGGTTTCACATAATTGTGACGGCTGCCGTAGTGAAAAATTCCTACCACGGTGGGATGACTACGCACCACCGAACGCACAATGCGCCCTTCGGCGCGTCCATCAGAACGAGTGGAAATGACATCCACCAGCACCCGATCGCCATGCATGGCATTTCCGATAGCGTGGGGTGGAATGAAAATATCTCCCGCCAGACGCGATTTAATCGCTGGGCTGAGCGAACTTGCGTCAGGAATGACGAAGCCGAAACCATCGCGGTGCATGGTCAGCCGTCCAGCCACCAGGTTCTTGTCGGCTGCGGATTGCGGCAACGCGTAGCGATCGGAATTCAGCTGAACCAGGTGTCCTGCTACGACCAACTGCTGCAGTTGTGTCTCAAGATTTCTTCGGTCGGCGCCATGCAAACCCAGTTCGCGGACAAGCTGCTTAAATCCTGCCGAACGCTTGGGCTGCAGGGCGATGTGCTTCAGAATGGCGGAATCGGAGAGCATGGGGAGCAGCCGGCTACTGGCCGTCAGCTTTCAGCATAGCGCACGGAAGCACAAGGTCGATCTGCGATTTCGAAGGCCAGGTGAGAAAGATGCAATTTTCAAACTCTTGCAGAGATCCTTCGGCCCGCCAAGAACGCGGACCTAAGGATGACAAGGTAAGATGACAAGGTAAATAGTGAGTGAATACCCTCACCAGGTATCCCCGCCACCGCGCGGAGGCCAAGCGCCGAGCATCCGGCGAATCATCGCGATTTGTCCGGTGTGATAGCTGTTGTGCGCGGCGAGTTGCCACAAAAGCGCTTCGAGAGTGTCCGCACGTTGCTGGTGACTGGGATGCGTGGCCTCTACGCGACGATCGAGTTCAGCTCGACTCGAGTCTGCCAGGGCCGAAGTTTCGTTTATGAGTGCGGCAAATCGTTCTTGGCCTTCATGCCATTCGGCATCATCTACCAGCGCCGCTGCCGGGAAGCTTTCAGAATTATGTTCCGGATATTGCGGTTTCTCGCCGCGGGCACGGCGCAGGTCATAATCCATCCAATAATTCATGTGAAAAAGAAGATGGGCGATTGAATGGGGAAAGCCGGTAACCTGGCTTCCGGCAAGTTCTGCAGAAATATCTTCCACGCAAACTAAAGGATCGGCGTGAGCGCCTTTGCCGTGGAGCAACTCAGTCAATGCGCGCGACGACATGGCTGTTATCCACGTGCGGCTGCGAAATATTTCTCTGCGAGTATCTTGCGATGATGCAGTTCGTGCCCGGCAATCATGTAAGCCAGCGCTCGCACCGTCACCTCATTCTTGCTCGCAACTCCGCGGCGCATCCACGCGGCTTCGTCAAGGTTCCGCAGCAGCGACAGAGTAGCACGGCGAACGGCGATGAAGTCCTCGACCAAATCAGAGAGCAGACGATTGGCGAACGGCCCCTCGCGCACGTAATCATCCTGTTCGAAGCTTTCGAGCGGCGTCGTATCCGCTCGTGAAATGCGCAGCGCCCGGTAGGCGAAAATTCGTTCCGTATCGCAGACGTGTCCGAGAACCTCTTTCGCACTCCACTTTCCCGGCGCGTAGTGGAAGTCCCCATCGCTCTCATCGCGTCCGCAGAGTAGCATCATGGTCTGACGCCTCTGATGGTCAAGCTGGCTAAGAATGTCATCTCCCTCCACCAAAGAAATGTAGCGGCCATAATAAGGAGCGTATTCTTCTGGCTCGGGACGAGCGATCATGAAGGGTGGTGAAGTAATCACGGCTGGTTCGGACATAGCTTGCTCCCGTAGTTGAACTCTAGTTGAACTCTGACTCGCGAATTGTTGAGCCAAGAGCATACTCCGATAGACTGTGGAATGGTTCACTGGTGAGCTTCGTTCCGGGAATCCTTACATGGTATACGAGCCAAAAGGGGAGTCCAGCGACGCGAGAGACCTATGCCCAGAAGACCCGAAAGTGCGTACCACAGGAGGAAACTTCATTGAAAATAAAGCTTTTCCACAGCGCTCAATGTGAGACGACGGAGTACAATTCCATTTGGTCACGCAAGTGCGGCACGTGATCCCAATCCCAACAAGGAAAGGAACTATGTAACCCATGTGGAAGCCGACGAATCAGCCTCAGACCCCAGGGCGGCCAAACGAACCGGAGCGTCCAACCATGAATACACCGAGCGCGCCTGCGATGATGGCGAGTGAACCTGCCGTTGCGCCGCGTCCAGCTGCAACCACCACGACGACCGCGGACCAGGCGACCATCGGCAAATCGCTGGTGATCAAGGGCGAGGTGACGGGATCGGAGTCGCTCTACATTGACGGCCGGGTGGAAGGTTCGATCAGCCTGGCGGGAAACCGCGTCACCATCGGCCGCAATGGAGTAGTTGGCGCTAATATTAACGCTCGCGAAATCGTGATCCTCGGCAAAGTGCGGGGCAATCTGACGGCCAGCGACCGGGTTGATATTCGCAGCGACGGATCGCTTACCGGCGACGTGGTCGCGGCGCGTATCTCCATCGAAGACGGAGCGTTCTTCAAGGGCGGCATCGATATTCGCAAGGGCGGGCAGCCTTCCCAGCAGAAGGCCAACGGCGAGGACAAGAGTGTCCCCGCGCCGGAACCGGCCGCAGTGGGCGCCAGAGCATAGCTGGCTGAGGGTTTTAAGGGATATCAGCGGCGGGGTTCGCAGCGAATGCGAATGTCCGCCGCTTTGTTTTTCCGGGGCATCTAATCCTCTGACCGCGCAAGAGTGCCGGTGATGGGTAGCACTATCGGAAGTGCAGAGCTGTTGCTCTCCCGCTTATGGCCCATTACCATAAACTTCTACCCGCAGTTCGCGGGCTCAGCTGGCGGAACATTTTCATTTTCATTTTCCATCAAGTTCGGCTGCGCGAACTCAATGATTTACGTTCCGAAAGGAAGAAGTCCGCTTTGATTGATTTGGGCCAAGGGTTACGGAAATTGCTGCTTCTTGTTGGCATTTTTCCGCTATTGGTTTTTTTTCCAAGATACCTCGCCGCCGATGCGGCTGCCTTTGATCTGACTGGACCGAAAGTCGATGTCCGCGTACAACGCGAAGGCCATACCCTGCCGATTTCCGAAGTTCCCAACCTTCAAGTCGGAGACCGGCTCTGGGTCCATCCCGACCTGCCGGAAACGCAGTCGGTCCGCTATTTGATGGTTATTTCTTTTCTGCGAGGGTCAACGAATCCGCCTCCAGATTCCTGGTTCACTCGCGTCGAAGCTTGGACTAAACCGGTTCGCGATGAAGGCGTATACGTCACGGTTCCGGCCGGAGCCGAGGAAGCGATCGTGTTCCTCGCGCCGGAAACCGGAGGAGCGTTCAGCACCATCCGCAGCGCAGTGCGGGGCAAGCCCGGAGCCTTTGTTCGCGCCGCGCAGGACTTGGAACAGGCCAGTCTCGATCGTCAGCGGCTGGAAAAATATCTCGACTCCGTTCGGCAGGCCTCTGAAACCGATCCTGAAAAGATGAAGGCACGGACTACGCTTCTGGCGCGCAGCCTCAACATGCGTCTCGATCAGCAATGCTTCGACAAGCCGAGCGCGCAGCAGGCTCCCTGCCTTACGCAGAACACCGATCAACTGGTTCTCGACGATGCGCACAGTCAGACCATGGTCGCCACGCTTAGTTCCGGACCCTCCAGCGACCTGCTGGTGCAGGTTAGCGCCACGCCGACCGCGGGGGCCGGATACTATAGCGCTTATGTTGGCGCAGTCGTCGATGTGGTACGCATTCTTGGCTCGGCGCACACTGCGCAATACCAGTACATTCCGGCTCTCTCGTTGCCGAAAAAGGACAATCTCAATCTTCGCCTGAACTATCCGCCTTCTTTCCGGAATCCAAAATCTGTCATCGTGATCGCGCTTCCGCTGGTTCTTCCGGCAGCGAATCCTCCGCTGCGCGCGATTGATGCCACGCAGACTTTCTGCGTGGATAAACCGGGGCTCGTGCTCCCGGCTGACGGCGCTCCTTTGGTATTCGCCACTGAACTGGCTCATAACTTTGTTTTGCACGTGGAAACTAAGTCTCCGAACGGAATCGATCTTCCGGCCGCGCCGGATCCTGCACAGGGTGGTTTTGTGATTGACACGAAGGCCATGCAATCTGTTGAACTGGAAGGTGAGGTGAGTGGAATCCTGCGCGGCACCTGGGGTTTTCATTCGTTTGATGGTCCTCGCTTTCGGCTGCGCGCCTCCAGTCCCGGGCAATGGGTGGTCGCATCCAAAGATGCCAGCGCGCTCATCGTAGGCCGGGAAGATACGCTGCATCTTCAGTCCCCCGATGCCTGCTGCGTAAGCGCGGTCAGCTTGCGCGATGACAAGGCCAAGATTACGCAGGCCACATGGAAGATCGCCAAGCCCGAAGAATTAGAAGTGAAAGTTCCGTTAAAGAACGCAGTGGCTGGAACTCTCACGCTTATGATTCACAAGCAGGGAACGCGCCAGCCTGATGAAATTCCGCTGCATACTTATTTTGAAGCCGGACGTCTTGACGCCTTCAACATTCACGCCGGTGATGCCGACGGAGTGCTCAAAGGCACTAGACTCGATCAGGTCACCTCGCTCGATATAGCCGGCCTGCATTTTGCCCCCGCTGGTTTATCTCGCGCCAATCAGCAGGATGAGCTGAAATTGGTGTGCCAGGACGCAACGGTGAGCAAGCGCTTGCAGACCGGAGATGCAATAGCGGTCCACGTCACTTTGAAAGATGGCCGCGCGTTGGATATTCAAACCAAGGTCGAGGATCCGCGGCCGCGTGTCGCCATCTTGAGCAAGAGCGTGCAATTGGATCCGGCGGTCGCGCCTTCGGCAGTCCGGCTTGAGAATGACGGCGAGCTTCCTCAGGATGCGCGTTTGAATTTCTTTTTGAAGACTCTGGTTCCGGAGAATTTTGCTCCTGCGGAAAAAATCGAGGTCGCTACGGCGGATGAGTCCTTCAGCGTGATGTTGAGCGAAAAAGATGGGAATCTCACGCCGCAGGATTCGAAGACGATATTCGGTGTCCTCGACCCCATGAAATTGCTCGGACCATCGGCCTTCGGTCCACTGAAGTTTCGCCCGATCGATGCGGAGGGAACGGATGGAGACTGGCAGCCTTTGGTTACGCTGGTCCGAATTCCTGTGCTGGAAGGAGTCCGTTGCGCCAAGGCGGCGGAGAAGCAGTGCACACTCGACGGAGACAAACTATTCCTTATCGACGCCGTGAGTTCCAATCCTGACTTCACCAACTCTGTAACCGTGCCCGATGGCTTTGTCGAATCCGCGCTAAAAATTCCACAGCCCGAAGGCAAGACCCTTTACATCAAGCTTCGAGACGATCCCACCACGGTTGTGATGGTGAGCGTGCCAGTGGTGAATACCGCAGAGTAATCCCGCTCCAAATGCTTTCACGGCTGCCTTCCCGCGTCCATAATCTCTTTCTCTTCGGTCTGGGCGACCGCGGGATACGCGAGCTTCTTGCGGCGGCGCAGATCGTTTGGCAGTTGCGACTTCAATAACCAAAGACCAACCGCCGTAGCTGCCGCCCAGGTAACGGAGATCAACGCCAGTTGCAGCAGGTCGGTGACGCGGCTGCCGTGACCATAAGCCGGCAGCGGCACGCTTTTTGCGACTTCAAGGCTAATGCCCCCCGCAACGACGGCGGTCAGCGCGGACTTTCCTAACTCATCCCAACGCAGAGTTCTCAGCGAAACCATTTTGCGGTAGTGCAGGAGGCAGGCCAGCGCAAGCAGGTTTGCGCCAATGCCGATGTCAGAAGCGAAAGCCAGGCCGACGACGCCATAGTGGTGAAACAACAGTGAGTAAATCGGCAACGACGCGCTCGTAATCAACGTCACTGCCACCATGGGAGTCAGTGTATCTCCGGCGGCGTAGAAGGCACGGGCGTAAAGTCCTTGCGCCGACCACAGCGCCAGGGACAACGAGAACCAGAAGAAATAAACGGCCGTGGTCTGCGTATCGGAAAGGGTGAATCGTCCGCGGCGATAAACCAGATCAATCACGGGAAACGCGGCGGCCATCATCCAGCCCGTGGCGAGGAACGACGCGGCGGCAACGCGGTAAACGGAATCATTCACCGTGGTAGCAAATTCTTTCAGGCGCTTCTCGTTGAATAAACGGGCGAAAAACGGCAGGGAAGCTTGTCCCGTGGCCTGCCCGAGAACCGCGATGGGCACGGCAAATAGACGTTTAGCATAGTTGAGGCGCGCAATATCGCCAATGCCGCTGGAGGCGTAGTGTCGCAAGATCCAATCGTCGGCGGTTACCAGTGAAACTCCCAGCATTAGCGGGATGGAAAGCTTTACCCACTCCCGGAATGCGGGATTCATGATATCGAACGACGGTTTATAGCCTGTGCCGATGCGTGCCGCTCCAACCACGCTGGCAAGAAAAGGTCCGACAACGCTACCCACCAGCGCGCCATAAGCCAGCGAAGCGATGCCGAGGTGGCGCCCGGCAATCACCCCTCCAAAAATGATAAAGATGTTGTACAACAGCGGGCCGAAGGCGGGGAAAAGAAACAGCCGATGCGAGAGCAGAACGGCGGAAACCACCCCTCCGACGTAGAAGAAGATCTGCGCCGGCAGCAGAATGCGGGTGAGATGAACGGTCAGTTCAACCTGCGCGGGTGAGAAGCCGCGAAACATCCAACGTACAAACTGAGGGGTAAAGATTTCGGTAATGACGGTGCCAATAATCATCACCGTCGTCATCACCGTGATGACCACAGAAAAAGTCTTCTTGGCATCGGCGTCGCGATTCTCAGCCAGAAAGCGGGTGTAGATGGAGATGAAAGTGATCGAAGCCGCCCCTCCAGCCACGATGTAATTGAGCCAGTCCGGCAGTGTAAAGGCGGCGACGTACGCATCGGTCTGCGCCCCAGCGCCGAAGGCATAGGCGATATATGCCTCCCGCACGTAGCCGATCACGCGCGAAAGCATCACCGTCCCCATCAGTAGCAGCGTGGCCGAGAAGGCCGTGTGCTGATGTGAAGGGCGGAAAAAATTCAGAACCTTAGTCATGAGTCATGGGACGCGGATGTAAGCGAGCAAATTTCCTTCAAAGCCTACCAGACGCTTTGCATCTACAACCGCGTCTATCGCGAATGTACGTTACGGCGGTTCCCTTATTGATACTCCAGCGCGAAAGGCGATATCTCGGGGCAGGTGAGGCGCGCCTTTAAGCTCCAATTCCCCAATCAGTTACGGGATGATCTCCAATTGAGTAGCACTTGAGACGCGATGCATTGCCGCACGATCTCGATTGCTGCACAGTCAACCCATCGAAACTCTACGCGAGGACAAGAAAAATGAAACAGAGAATTGCGGGATCAAGTATCTCGAGCGGGATGACCCATCTTTGCGAGCAAGTAAATCCCAGAGTGCTGCTGGAGATGAAGACGGCACATACGGTGCCGGAAGTGCGAGTGCAGGAAAGCTGGGTGGCAACCGGCGAGAAGAAAGCGCTGCTCTGGCTGGCCGCACGCACGCCACAGTGGATAAATCCAGATCATCTGACTGTGCTCGGATTCACGGCGCAAATTGGCGCAGGCGCCTGCTACGCGCTGGCCCGATGGAGCAACGCTGCGCTGATCGGCGCGACGATGTTTCTAGTATTGAACTGGCTTGGGGATTCGCTGGACGGCACGCTGGCGCGGGTGCGGCAGAAACTGCGCCCTCGCTATGGATTTTATGTCGACCACATGGTCGACACATTCGGCGCGCTCGCACTGATGGGCGGCCTGGCTCTCTCGGGCTTCATGCGGCCTTGGATTGCAATCGGGCTGCTGGTGGCGTTTCTGATGCTTTCGATCCAGTCCTATCTGGCCACCTATGCCTTGGGCGAGTTTCGTCTTTCCTTCTTTCGCTTCGGCCCAACCGAATTGCGTCTCCTTCTAGTGGCAGGCAATGTGGCGTTGCTGTGGAAACCGGAGGTTCACTGTTTCGGCGGAGAATACCAACTCTTCGATTTCGGCGGAGTGATCGGCCTCGCAGGAATGGCAGCAGTGCTGGTTTACTTCACTGTGGAAAATACAGTGCGGCTTTATCGCGAGGAAAGGTTATCTCGATGAGCGCGGGTCTTCGCAATCCGATTCGCGCAAACATCTTTCTGCGATGGTTGCGCTTTAATCTTGTGGGCGGCCTTGGAATCGCTGTTCAACTTGTTCTGTTGTTTCTCTTGAAGAGCATTCTCAACTTCAACTATCTTGCCGCAACCGCCCTGGCAGTTGAGGCGACAGTAATACACAACTTCCTGTGGCATGAGCGCTATACGTGGGCAGATCGGGTACAACCCTCATGGCAGAACTCCTTGCCGCGCCTGTTGCGATTCAATCTTACAAATGGAGCCGTTTCGATCGCCGGCAATCTGGGAATAATGAAAGTGATGGTCGGTATCGGCCACATGAACTACCTGATCGCGAATGCGATTGCAATCGCACTATGCTCACTGGTGAATTTTCTGGTGAGCAACGAATATGTATTCGACGGACGATAAGAAAGTGCGTCGCGACCCAAAAGGCCGTCACCAGATCACAATCAGCTTCAAGGCAGCGGGCGAGGACGCCTGCTCTACACGGGCTTACTGATCATTCGCTACATCATAGGCGGTGGCGAGGTCGATGTCGGACTCCAGCGGCACATCTTCGGAAGAGTCGCCGACCTCCACGGTATATTTACCCGCGTCCGCATGCCAGTGTTTTCCGGCTACGTCGTAATAAGTAAAAGCGCGGGGATTGAGGGGAACCGAAATGTGTTTGGTTTCGCCAGCCGCCAGCTTCACGCGCGAGAAACCTTTTAGTTCTTTCGGCGGCCGCGGCACCTTCGGATCGCTCTCGGATACGTATACCTGTGCTACATCGGCTCCCGCACGCGCGCCAGTGTTGGTCACGTCGAATGTTACGTTGTAGCGCGCGCCGGTGGATGATGCGCCTTCCGGCGTCACCTCAATATGACTGTACTGAAAAGTCGTATACGACAAACCATAGCCAAAGGGATACAGCGGCTTGACATGATTGTGTTCGTATCCACGGTAACCGACGAATACGCCTTCTTTGTAAACCACACGGTTGGTGCCCGACTCAGGATAGTAGGTATCGTGAACCGGATTGTCGGCCCAGCGCCGTTCGAAAGTGGCGGGCAAATGTCCTGACGGATTGACGGCGCCGAAGAGGATTTCCGCGAGCGCAGTTCCACCGCGTTCTCCGGGATACCAGAGCTCGAGATAGGCGGGAACGTGATCGAGCCAGTCGCCAGGATCAACATTGCCGCCAGAAGTGACGGTGACGACGGTGTTCTTGTTAACTGCGGCAAGTTCGCGGATCAATTCGTCCTGACCGAATGGCAGACTGAAAGTGCGGTCTGAGCCTTCTGACTCGCTGCTGGAGTCAAAGCCGGCGGCCACAATAACGACGTCTGCTTTCGCGGCTAAAGCCTTCGCGGCGGAAGAGACGATTTTGTGTTGATCCATGATGCCGACGCGCAAGTGTCCGCCGACGGGATTATCCTGGTACGCCTCGGCAACAATCTTGTGCGGTCCTGCGGAGAGATCCAAAGTTGTGTGGTTCTGCAAGGCGGTGGCGTATTTCCAGTTATCCAAAATGAGCTTGCCATCGATGAAAAGGCGGTAGCCGTTGCCTTCGCCCGAGTACTCCGCCGCGACGATGTACGAAGACGTGGCTGGTGCTATATAGAAACCGGTCCAGCGACGGGAAGAAGGCTTCTTGCCCGCTTCCAACAACCTCAGGGCTTCGTCCAAGTCGGCGAAATCCTCCCAATCCTTGCCCGCATAATTGAGATGGCTCACCTTTTCGGTGGAGACTGTCGTACCGCTGAGATCGCCGTTCGCAAAAGCTTCGAACTCGAGGCCGGGCTGGCCGTTTTGCGCGGCCGTGGAAAATTCAGTGGAGTCAGCGAGGTCAATCATCTTTGGCAGCCCGCGCTCGTAGTAAACCTTCGCGGAGGTTCCAACGTATGTTCCGATGCCTTCAAGAATGCTGATGGCTGAGAACGGAACTGCCTTACCGCTTCCTCCCGCAACGGGTTGCGCCGGCCAAGCGTCCGGACCGACGACCAGAATGCTCTTGACCTTTTCCTTATCGAGAGGCAGTAAAGAACCTTCGTTCTTAAGCAGAACAATGCCTTCGCGCGCGCCCTCAAGAGCAACCAGGTGATTCTCCTCGTTATATTTCGAGAGCGAGAGATCGGTCTGCTCGCGGTCGAGCCAGCCGAAGCGCGCTGCAGTAGTCAGAATGTGGCGGACTTTCTCATCAATGGTTGCTTCCTTGACGCGGCCGTCTCGAATCGCAGGAAGCAGATTTGCTTTATTCATGTACTTGCCTTTCGGCATTTCAAGATCAAGGCCTCCGTTGGCCGCACCTATCGCGTTGTAGGTCGAAACCCAATCCGACATCATGATGCCCTGAAATCCCCACTGCTTTCTGGCCACGTCGATGTTGAAGTAACCGTTTTGCGTGGAGTGCGCTCCGTTCACGAAATTGTAGGAATCCATGATCGCAGCCACGTGGGCGTTCTTCACCGCGAATTCAAACGCCGGCAAGTAAATCTCTCGGGCGGTGCGTTCGTCGACGATGGAGTCGCTATCGTGCCGGAGGAATTCGGAATTGTTGGCAAGAAAATGTTTCACTGTCGAACTGACGCCCTGCTTCTGCATGCCGGTGATGTAGCCGGTGTCGATGCTCGCGGCAAGGAAGGGATCTTCGCCAAAATATTCGAAGTTGCGTCCGTTCATCGGTGCGCGATAAATGTTGACCCCAGGTCCAAGCATGAAATGAATACCGCGAGCACGCGCATCCTTTCCGATGCCTGCGCCCACTCGCTCGGCTAGTTGCGGATCCCAGGAGGCGGCGAGACCGATGCCGGCTGCGTAAACGGTGGAGGGAAATTTCTGATTGCTGCGCACGCCCAGCGGTCCATCGGACATCTCAAGCGCGGGCAGGCCAAGATCCGGCATCGCGCGGACCGCAAAACCGGTACCGCCGATGTAGTCAACCTTCTGATCGAGTGTCATCTTGCCGAGTAAGACGTCGACGCGGCGATTAATGTCAGGATTCGGCGCAACCGGGGCCTGAGCCAGTGCGAGATGAGAGAAAAAAAGTGTGAGACTAAAGAGGAATGGACACAACAAAAACCTAGGAAGCTTCGTCATGGAAGACCTTTGACCGGAGCTGAAAATGCATCCTGAAAGCGAGGATGACGGCGTAGGAAACGCTGGGATCGGCTGCGCCGCGGCATCAGTGTACACGCTCACACTGCAATTCTGGGAGGAGAAGCGGCAGGCTGCAAACGAAATTGCGCTACGCGAGACCACTCAGCTAGGGACTGCAAATTACATTTTGCAGGTGAGGAGCGAGCTGGAGAAAGTGGCGCAGATTGAAGGTATAGATTCTCTTGCAGTGGCTGCTGCGTGCTGCTGCCAGATGTAATGCATCGTAAACGAGGCCACCCGTCCATCCCTTTTCGACTGCCTGCTGCAGCACGGACGTGTAGTCCGCAGCGCTGAGCCCTGCAATATGGAAATGAGGCAGAATGTTTTCCGCAAGAAGCCGTCTCGCCTCGCCCGAAGAGACCATTGGAATGAGTGGGGCCCGCGTTAGGACAGCGTAAAACTCGGCAGTCCCATGTGCGCTGATTACGGCCTCCAGCTTGCCCTCCCGAACCTTCTTGAGCAGTTCAAGAGATTGAGGATAATGGGGATGGGCTGAGATTGAAGCTGCGATTAATACGGATGTATCGCAGTAGACTTTCATGCTTCGATTTCAAACTTCACTCTCATGGCTCGATCGTCATTGACCGAGAATATTCCGCGCTCGTTCTTGCTCCAAATCGTCGGAGAGCTGCTGCCAATCAAAGGCTGGGCTTATCTCGCCCGTGTGCACCAGAAATCCGTTCCGTTCCATCAGCGATGGCCGCTGGGCAACGGGCCGCAGGAAAAGTCCGCCAGAGGCTTCCATGGCCTCGAATGTTGTGCCGGCTCTAAATCCCAGGCGCTGGCGAAGCGGCTTCGGCAGAACCACGCGTCCGGATTTATCGAGGGTGAGCTTCATGCCATTTATTATGCCACATGGCATTTATCGTGGCATGAAGACCGGCTTGTCCGAACCGGGCTAGATCTTCAACACAACCTTGCCGTAGTTCTTGCCCTCTTGCAGCAACATGTAGGCTTCCGTGGCGCGATCGAGTGGGAAAACGTGGCCAATCACTGGACACAACCTATCTTCTGCGATCCATTGCGACAGCTGCGACCATGCGGGCTGCATGATCTCCGGTTTTTGCGAGAGATACGTGAGCCACAAGCCCTGAATGCTCGCAGATTTTGCATAGAGCGCACGAACATCGAGTTGCGGCTGCTTGCCAGTGGCGGTGCCGTACTGGATTACGCGGCCAAAATCGCGCAGGCAGCGCAGGCTCTTGGCCGTATGTTCCCCACCGAGCATTTCAAAGACTGCGTCGACGCCCTCGCCGCGAGTCAGATTCTTCACGGCTTGTTCGTAATCTTGCTGCTTGTAGTTGATGGCGTGCTGCAGACCCAGGGTTTTTACTCGTGACAGCTTTTCGTCTGAGGATGACGTGCCGTACATTTCCACACCAAGGATTTTTCCAATCTGAACGGCTGCGGTGCCGACTCCCCCGGCGACGGCATGAATCAGCACTCGACGCGGAGCCTTGCTGAGCTGGACAGCCGCGGGCGGCTGTCCCCACAAAGGCTGTGAGGTCATTCCGGCTTGCCAGTAAGCAAGATAAGCGGTGAAGTAATTGACCGGGAAGGCGGCGCCTTGTTCGTCGGTCCAGTCCTCTGGGACGGGCCAGAGCATGTTCGGATACGCGGCCACTTTTTCGGCGAAGGCGCCCCATTGTATATACCCCATGACGCGCCGTTCTGTGGTTTCTTCGATGCCGGCAAATTCGCGTCCCGCGATGAGCGGCGGGGCCGGGGTTCCAGGGTAGCCGCCCTGCGCAGTCATGAAATCGGCGAAGTTCAAACCGCCAGCTGTCACGCGGACCAACGTTTGTCCAGACTTCAAAACCGGTTCGGCGGCCTGCTGCACTGAAAGTGCGTCCGGACCGGAGAGGCTCGTGATCACTAAGGCTTTCATGCACCGGAGTGTAGCAGCCTGGTACTGAGACTTGCATAGACGTTGACCCGCCAGAAGACGCGAGCGTAAAGCTCGCCGCGGTGACGAGCCGCAGCGACTTTCTTAACCCGGCTATTTGCGATCAGGTATATACTCTTGGCGTTGGCTTACTTGGCTCTTCCTGGCTGCGCCTCCACGAGCCGGGAACGGGGCGTACATTCATCCCCCTAATTCTTGCGCGCCCCGCATAGAGGAAATGCCGATTCACATCTGAGGCGGATGTGGAACAGGCACCGTTGCATGGCTACCAGAGTACTGGAGTTGCATCGGGGGAGGGTCATCCTGTGGATTTGATACTGGTACGTCTTCTTTTTGTCATAGTTGTTTCTGTTGCCTGCTACTTTATTGAACCTTTCCGGCTGGCTCGTCCGCAGGACGCTTTACTCGGAGCGGCGGTCGGGGCGGGAATCGTCTTATTCGAGTGGAAGCTTCGCTCGGTGAGCCTGAAACGGCTGATCGGTGCGGCCATTGGTAGCTTCCTCGGCATCTGTGGGGCCTACCTCTTCGCCCTGGTGATACGCAGCAGTGTGCCTGCCGGGAACACCCAGAGTTTCCTCCAGATACTGGTCATGTTACTGATGGCCTATGTCGGCCTGATTGTGGGAGCGAGCAAGGGCGATTTGCTGAACTTAGCCGCATTGGGCGGTGTCTTTGGCGGCGAGAAGCAGGGCAAGAAGAGCTACAAGATTCTCGACACCAGCGTCATCATCGACGGCCGCATCGCCGATATTGCCGAAACCGGATTCCTGGACGGCATTATTGTGACGCCGCAATTCGTCCTACGCGAACTCCAACTGGTAGCCGATTCGGCCGACTCGCTGAAGCGCAACCGCGGACGCCGTGGACTGGATGTTTTGCAGCGCCTGCAGAAGATGGCCACGCTGCAGATTCAAATTGTTGAAGATGATTTTCCCGCCGTCCGCGAGGTCGATCTGAAGCTCATCGAACTCGCCAAGGTCTACGAAGGCAAAATCATCACCAACGACTTCAACCTGAACAAAGTGGCGCAACTGCAGGGCGTCGAAGTTCTGAACATCAACGAATTGGCGAACTCTCTTAAGCCCATCGTGTTGCCGGGCGAGATTATGAAAGTATTCATCCTGAAAGAAGGAAAGGAATACAACCAGGGCGTGGCCTATCTCGACGACGGCACCATGGTGGTTGTAGATAACGCCAGGAAGATGATCGGCAAAACCATCGACGTGTCAGTCACGTCGGTGTTGCAGACTACGGCAGGAAAAATGATCTTCGGCAAGTGGGATGAGCGGGCCTTTGGACGGTCGAGCAGCCCAGTTCAGCCTCCCGCCAGTGTAATTCCCGGACCGGTTGGGCCGGGGACGCCGGTGCCGGGTGCGTTGGTCGAGAGCAAGCCCAGCCAGTCTTAGAGCGCGGCTGTGACGACCGACGCCACCGAAATGGTGTTGCCATCCAGCCTTCCGACTACCTTGACGCGCTCCCCGGCTGCGCGCTTCAAGGCGGCTTGACTGCCTTTGAGGCGGTAGGTCGTCTCGCCATCGACGAGAGCGAAACTTTCTCCGCCGTGCACGCAAGCTCGCGTGCAGTCAGCTGCACTCATTCCCACAGTGGCAGAGTGTTTGGCGCCACATCGGGTATCGGTGATTATCCCCTCATAGGTTTGGAGTGGGGTTTGGAGTGGAAGACCGGAAGCTCGCACCCCCGCTGGCGATTCCGCTGCCTCGACAGTGGCGCCGGGGGCTGGCCTTGGCGTACTCATGGAATAGGCGAGAACACAGACAATACCGATGCACAGCGCTGCCAGGAAAACCCACGAACGGAGGCTCACATTCTTCATCACAGTTTGGTACCTCCTTTAGGCTGCAGGTTGCTTTTCCGAGCACTGCAGTGCGCGCTAGTTTGAAGTGCAAGTCACCTGCCAGGCTGGACTAACTCGCATTAGTAGTTAACCGACTGATATGTAAGTAGTTATCTCCAAACAACAAAAATAAAAAATTGGAAACCAGCAAGTTCGCGTGCAAGAAGTTCGTTGACTCCGCACGGTAGGACCCAATCGCCTACAGTGTTTCCTGTAGACCAGGCAGCCAAGTTTGCCGCCCTATATTTGAAGTGGCAGCCTTCGCGCTCGTATACTTACAGCCCCGATGAAGGTGATTGTCATAATTCCGGCTGCCGGTCTCGGAACCCGCATGGCACCGGTACCGACAGGCGATAAGCAAAGAAAAGCTCCGTCGAAACAGTTCACCGATCTGGGTGGGATTCCGATTCTCATCCACACGCTCCGTAAGTTTGCCGCTGTCGATGCCGTGAGCGAGATCTGGATCGCTTTGCGCGACAATGAGATTGCTGCGTTTCGCGATCGCCTCGAAAAAGAGGCCAAGGACGTACTAAAGAAGAAAGTTGAACTGGTAGTCGGCGGAGAGCACCGGCAGCAGTCGGTGGAAAGCGCGCTTAACGCGGTTGCCGCCGACGCAAGCGATATTGTTCTGGTGCACGATGCCGTGCGGCCATTTGTGACTGGTGAAATCATTCAGGAAGTCATTGAAGCGGCAGAGAAATATGGAGCGGCGATTGCTGGGTTGCCGGCCGTCGATACCGTGAAGCAAGTCGAGCGCACGGCCGAAGGCGCGCTGATCAAAGGAACCATTCCGCGCGCCAGCATTGTGTTGGCACAAACACCGCAAGGTTTTCGTTATGCAGTGATCAAGAAGGCATTCGACGAGGCGTCGGCGGACGGATTTCTCGGTACGGATGAGGCAGCGCTGGTAGAGAGATCAGGTCACGATGTGGCTGTCGTGATGGGATCGCCGCGGAATATTAAAATCACGGCGCGGGCGGATATGGAGCTTGCGGAGTTCTACTTAGGGAAATGAGCACGGATTCTCAATGAGCCACGAATTCTCACGGATTTTCACGGATCAACACTGCAACGTCGGACTGGCTCCCCAGTTCCGGCCACTCCTGTTTGACAATGAACAAGAAACAATCCGTGAAACTCCGTGCGAATCCGCGGCCAAGGTTTCCGCATGAGAATCGGTTATGGATTCGACTCGCATGAATTCCGTCCCGGCATTCCTCTTAAGATTGGCGGCGTCGCGCTGGCTCACGAAAAAGGCTTAGGTGGGCATTCCGATGGCGACGTGTTGCTGCACGCGATCACCGACGCGCTACTCGGGGCGGTGGGTGCGCCTGATATTGGGGTACTGTTCCCGCCCTCCGATCCGAAGTGGAAGGGCGCGGATTCGGCGCTCTTCCTGCGCGAAGCCCTGAACCGCGTGCGCGATGCGGGATACGACTTGGCGAACATGGACGCGAGCCTGGTTCTTGCCGCTCCGAAGATTGGGCCGCATGCTGCAACAATTCGGGGGCATGTGGCGGCGTTGCTGGGAGTGCCAGCCGATTGCGTCGGGCTCAAGGCCAAAACGCCGGAAGGGCTTAATCTGGAAAATACTGCGGTCGCGCATGTGGTGGTGCTGCTGGAAGAGCGTAGGAATCTGAAGAAGCCGCGAAAGAGAAAGAAATAGCGCCGCTGTATTCAATCGCATGTTTCACACTTTCACTTCACACTTTCGGACTCACTTCTCAGTTGCTGACGTCGCGCTACCGCCGCTTTGACCAGAGCGCGAAATATAGCACGGGATGGCTCGTCCTGATCGATGGAACGTTCGGGATGCCACTGCACCGCAATCACGAAGTGATCAGGAGCGGTCCCCTCCAGGGCCTCGACGATGCCATCGTCGATGCAGTGCGCCGAAACCCGCAGGCCGTTGCCGATTGCTGCTGCTGATTGGTGGTGCGACGAGTTTACGGGAATTACGAACTGGTCGCCCTCAGGAGCTAAAGCCCCGACGCTTTTTCCCGAGTTTTCGGCAGGGCTGAGGCCGTACCCTTTCAATTTTTTTGCACTCAGAATCTTCGCCAGCCTGGAATCGTTCTCAATCCTGACCTGGTGCGCCACGGCGACATTTTTCCCGGCTTCGTGATTGACTTGAGCTCGCAGATCCTCGGGAAGAAAATCCGGAATGTGCTGGATGAGCGACCCGCTGCGATAAACATTCAAACTTTGTAAGCCATAGCAGATGCCAAGGATCGGTTTGCGCAGATTGTAGGCGTCTTGCAGGAGAAGTTCGTCTATGGTGTCGCGCCGCGGATCGGCGGCGGTGGTGTGCGACGATCGCGGAGCGCCAAATTTCGCAGCATCGACATCGGCCTTGCTACCGGGCAGCAGAATCCCATCGCAGCTTTCGATGATTTTCATGAGTTCAGCGGGCGCCCTGTCGAGTGGGATGCGAACCGGTTCGCCTCCGGCGATTTTGACGGCATTTTCGTACTGCGGGATCGAGCGCTCCGCATATTCAGGATCGCTGGAATGGGGCAAGGGGATGGCAATACGCGGGAGCAACTTGGGGAGCATGCTTAGCTCACCCTCTCAATATTCGCCAGAGTTCTTGCCTGGCGGTAGTGGCGGATTTCCATAATCAAGGCAAGCACAAAAATAATGCTGCCCGCTATCACGGCTGCCGGCAGAGCGATGTGGCGATAAGCGATCGTCATATCGGCGTGCACGTGGCGCAAAGTTGAGACCGCTCCGACTCCAACGATTCCCAGAAACAGGCTCACTGCGAACGAAATCAGAGTACCGATGAACGTCACCAGCAGAACGCGCACCGGGATCGCGTACCATCGTGGCGGACGCGCGTGGGATTTCGACGGCATACTTCTAACCTACACCATTCAACCCGAATTCATCGACGAAGCACGCGACCGGCACGCGGCATAATGTTACGGTTCTGGAATCGGCTCGATGCGCCCCAGCAAAAAGATGTAGCCTACGATTCCCATCATCAGAATCACGGTCGCCGTTACGAACGCTGCTGCAAAAGAGTGCGACGCCGCAACGATATAGCCGGTCACAATAGGAGCGGAGATCGCCGCAATCTGCCCGCAAAGATTCACCGCGCCAGCAAGTGTGCCCACGCTCTCCCGTGGCGCGATAAGAGAAGGAACAGTCCATGCGACGGGCGCCGCCGCCGCTAAACCTCCCAGCGCAAGGCTGATCCAAACCAGCGCGGCAATAGGCGTGTGACTTCGCGCCGCGCCGAAAATCGCCAGACCGAATGCCATTCCCGCCACCAAAACAGTTTGTCGGACACGGTTCGCATCATGCCCTCGCTGGATGAGCGAGTCCACCAGCCATCCTCCAATCAAAAGATCCGTGGCAGTCGCGAATAGCCAAGGCACGCTGGTGTAGAAGATCGAGTGAAACAAATCCACATGCAGCGAAACCGAAAGGTAGCTGGGCAGCCACGTCAGCAGCAGAAAAAACGTGTAGTTGTAAGCTCCCCATCCCAGAGCGAGCCCATAGACTTTTCGCTGGGTCAATAAGTAGCTCAGCGAGCTACCGCCTTTTGCTCGCGCTTGATCTTCCAATTGAGCGCCACCGTTTAGAACGAACTGTAGCTCCTGACGGGATAGTTTGTGGTCTTCACTCGGATTGCGGTAGATCCAATAAAACAGAAGAAAATAAATAAAGCTGACCAAGCCAGTGGCGGCGAAGCTCCAACGCCAGCCAAAATAGAGAAGCAGCAGGCCAATCAATGGAACACCAACGGCGCTGGAGAATTTCGCAGCCGCGTCGGTGATCGCGGTTGCCAGGCTTCTTTCTTCTCGCGTGAACCAGTAGCCCAAAGCTTTCGCATTGGCGGGAAAAGTTGGGGATTCGCTGACACCGAGAAGCAGGCGCGCTCCAAAGAACCAACCGAGGCTGGGAGCGGCCGCGGCAGCGAAAGAAGAAAGGCTCCACAGAAATGCGCTCAAGCGTCCTACGCGGCGCACTCCCAACCGGTCGAGCAACACTCCGGCGGGCATTTGCATTAAGGCGTAAGTCCAACTGAAGGCACTGGAAAGATAGCCAAAGGCCACCAGCGATAATCCGAACGAATCATGCAGTGCGTCGCGGGAGACGGATAGATTAATGCGGTCAAAAAAGTTGACCAGCACTCCGAAGGCAAGCAGGAAGGCGATACGCCAGCGCCGGCGAGCGATTGAAGTGTTCGTCGACACTAGCGGCGGTTCAGTAGACAAAAGCGCTGCCCCCAATCAGCGCGACCATTCTCGCACGAACCGCTTCTGTAAGAAGCTCGCCACACGAGCGCAACTGGCGGGGCGCAAGGGCTAGGGCTGCAACACTTGACCCGGTTGAGGATGAACCTGCTGATCCTTGATCTCGCTGGAATCCCAGGCACCGCCGAGCGCTTTCACCAGGTAGACCGAGCTGACCATCTGCTGGCCAAGCAACTGCGTCTCCAGCCGTTCACTGCTAAGCAGGGTAGTTTGCGCCGTAATGACGTTGAGATAGTCCGTGGCGCCGCCGATGTAACGATTGTTGGCGATGGTAAGTTCGCGCCGCGCGTCGTCCACGGCGGCATGTTGTGTAACCAGCGCCTGGGACAGCGTGCTCAAATTGCTGATGCCGTCTTCCACTTGCTGGAAGGCCGTGAGCACTGCCTGGCGATAGTTTGCAACGGACTGATCGTAAGCGGCACGCGCCGCCGCCAGGTTGGCACGGTTTCTTCCGCCTTCGAATATGGGCTCTAAAGCGTCGGCTCCAAGGGACCAGAAGAGGCTCGGTGCGTTGAGTAAAGGCGCCAACCGCTCACTCTGCCAGCCTCCAGCGCCGCTCAGCGTGATTTGCGGATAGAATGCCGTGCGCGCAATGCCGACCTGCGCATTCTGGTAAGCCATCTGCCGCTCCGCCGAGGAAACATCCGGCCGACGCTCCAGCATGTCAGAAGGCACGCCTAGCGGCACTGGCGGTGGTGTAGCTTGCAACGGCGCTACATGCACATTGAGGCTCGAGGCTGGCTGTCCTATCAACACCGCGATGGCATGTTCATATTGTGCCCGCGATTCTTGCACCAGCGCGAGCTGCGAGATGGTGGAGTCGAGTAGCGAAGCTTGCTGAGCAACTTCGAGTCCGCTGACGATGCCCCCTTCGTGTTGCCGGTTCACCAAATCCAAACCCTTGCGCTGGTAGCCGACCGACTCCTGCACCACGTTGAACTCGGCGTCCAATTCGCGAAGAGAGAAATAGTCAGCGGCCAGTTCGGCGGTCAACACCAGTTGCGCGTTTCCAAGATCAGCAGCGGTGGACTGGAGAGTGGCGTTCGCCGCTTCCACCTGGCGCCGCACGCGCCCGAAAACGTCGACCTCATAGTTGATGTTGAAGGGGATCGTAAAAACATTCTGCGTGTAGGGAGGAACCGTCTGACTTGAAGTATTCGCCACACCCCCCACTTCGGCTGGCGCAGCGCCATTCAGCGGGCGATTGCCGGATCCGCGCTCACGTACCGCGGAAGGATTCGCTGAAACTTGCGGAAACAGTCCGGAGGTGGCGACGCGCGCCAGCGAGCGAGCCTGATCCAAGCTGTCGCGAGCAGCGACCAGGGATTGATTGGCCTGCAGTAGTTGCTGCTCGTAGGAATCGAGGTCGGCATCATTATAGATTTTCCACCACTCACCCTTCGGGATTGAGTCCTTGGGCGCGGCCGGTTGCCATGGCGGTTGTGTCTTCCACGCGTCTGGAGCGGGAGCCGGAGCTGCAGGTCGACTGTAACGCGGACCGACTGTGCATCCAGCCGTTAAGGTCAAGAGCGCAAGCGTCGAGCATAGTTCCGCACGAAACACTACGCTCCGCCTTTCTGCTGGTTCTGCGTCTGACCCGGCTGCTGCTGACTCGGAGGTTGAGCCACGTTCACCTGCTGCCCTTGTTCCAGAGAATCGGGAGGGTTGACGACGATCCGGTCCGTGGGCTCGACTCCGCCCAGAATCTCTAAGCTCGTCCCATAATCGCGCCCGATGCTGATGGGCCGCAACTGCACTTTGTTATCCGGACCCACGACAGCCACCTGCGCGCCCTGGGCGCGGAACAGCATCGTGTTCACCGGGACGGTCACTTTGTTCACGTTGGATCCGACTGCGAAGTGAACTTCGCCAAACGAACCCGGCAACAGACGGCCATCTTTGTTGGGCACATCAACTTCGGTGAGTAGCGTACGAGTGTTGGTGTCAATGGCTTCGGCAGTTCGCTCCACTATGGCCGCAAACTTTTGTCCGGGAAATTCCTGCAGTGTCACAAAAGTCTTGGCGCCGACCTTTATGTAGGGAGCATAGGCTTGCGGCACGCTGGTATAAACCCGCAGAGGATCGACTCGGGCCAGATCAAACAGCTCGCGGCCCGCGGCTTGAGCCCCGGCATTGATCAGCGCGCCCGGATCCACATTGCGTCTGGTAAGCACCCCGGTGAAGGGAGCATAGACATCTTTGAACCCCTCCAGTTGTTGGAGCCGGCGCACGTTGGCATCGGCCGAAGCCAAGTTGGCTTGACTCTGCGTGTATGTGCTGGAGTACTGGTCGGCTTCCTGCGCGGAAACGGAGTCGGTCTTGCGCAGGTTTTCCCATCGTTCGGCGGTGATTTTCGCGATTTCCATCTGCGCGACAATTTGCTGGCGCGTTGCTCGTGCTTGATTCAATTCCTGATCCACTTCGGGCGTGTCTATCTTGGCCAGCAACTCGCCCTTCGTTACCCGGCTGCCGATGTCTTTGTACCAGCGCACCAGGTATCCATTGGTGCGCGCGTAAATCGGAGATTCCTCATAAGCCAACAGAGATCCAGGCAGAATCAAGTCTTCGTCAGGCTTTTCCGGAGTCGGATTCACCACTGCTACAGTCGGGACGGTTTCTATCTCGGTTTCCTTGGCCAGCGCTCGCTCGTGCGTTACCCGCACTAGCAGAGTGATGCCGCCCGCGAGCAACAGCACCAAAAGAAGTACTCCGACCATGGTCAGCGCCTTGCGCGGTGGGGCGGGCGGAAGCTCCGGAGGGCGCTGGATTGACGGAGGCTGGTGCCGCGAGCGCTTCTGAATCTCCTCAATCTCCTCATCGCGCTGGGCCTGGGCGCTGACCGCATGATGCTCTTCGTTGCCGTCCTGCGGTTGAGACTGCCGGCCATTTGAGCCCTCTTCATCGCGCCGTTCGTCCTGAGTTGGCTTCGACTTAATTTCCTCAGTCATTCTTGTTGACTCCACTCCGCTCGACTCCGATTTTTCTTATCAACAGCTCTTATTTCTTATTCTGTTCTGCCTGGGACCGCTTTGCTTCTCGACGGCTATGGAAGATCGCGAACACACTAGGCACAAAGAATAGCGTAGCTACTGTGGCGAACAACAGACCTCCGATAACGGCGCGTCCCAGTGGCGCATTCTGCTCACCGCCCTCGCCGAATCCCAAGGCCATCGGCACCATTCCGATAATCATTGCCAACGCGGTCATCAGCACCGGACGCACGCGTGTATATCCGGCAGCCACGGCGGCTTGCGCCGCCGGAATACCTTCATCCATTTGTTCTCGGGCGAAGCTTACCATCAGAATGGAATTGGCGGTCGCAACGCCCATGCACATGACGGCGCCAGTAAGTGATGGAACGCTCAACGTAGTGTGCGTCAGCAACAGGAACCAGCAGATGCCGGCCAGCGCTCCGGGTAATGCGGCGATGATGATGAAAGGATCGAGCCAGGATTGAAAGTTGATCACGATCAGCAAATAGACCAGAAGAATCGCGCCCGCCAATCCCACGCCCAAACCAAAGAAGGACGAGCGCATGGTGGCCACCTGACCGCGCACCACAATCTGAGTACCACGAGGCAAATGGCCGTCGAACGTCTTGAGTATTTTGTCGGTGTCCGCAGCTACAGCACCCAGGTCTCGATCCTGAGTGCTCGCGTACACATCAATCACGGGCGCCACGTTCCAGTGGTTTACGGTGGCAGCCCGCACCGTCGGCGATAGCTGCACCAAATTTCCCATGAGCTGCGGACCCTGTTGCGAAGTAACCGGAATATTCAGCAGGTCTTGGAGATTGGTCATGCGATATTGCGGAGACTGCACCGCCAGCTGATATGTCACTTCGTT
>JBAWBG010000131.1:0-12893 GCA_049589695.1 Candidatus Sulfotelmatobacter sp.
TAGGGATGCGGCAACCGGACATGCCGAGGCGCACAGTAAAATCGTGCGGTTGGCGTTACAAGGGAACCGAATGGCAGGCGAGAGTACACAACCGACTGAAAGAATGGCTCCTCAGGTAGGACTCGAACCTACAACCCTTCGGTTAACAGCCGAATGCTCTGCCATTGAGCTACTGAGGAGTGAAAGCACGACATTTTCGTGCTTGTGTACCCCTCAAATCATAGCAGAGCACAATGCCGATTGGAAACGTTTAGCCTCAAAACGCAACGAGCATTTGAGAATTGCGATCTGGGATTTCAAAATACTACGTGTGCGCGTATAACGAATGCGCGTGAAAAAGTCATAAGGCCGCAGATGCGCAATCGGCTCGACTCAATCGCGGAGCAAGTGCGGCCTCACGACACTTTAAGATATTCGGCCCCTCGAATCTCATGTAGATTACCGAAGGCCGAGCGCCATCCTCAGTGGGCGCGTCTCTCCGTCCAGTCTGCTAACCTATCCATCGGTATTCCGTCCACCACAGTAGTGAGGTGTCGATGTACCGAAAAATGTACGGGAAAATGTTTGGAAAAATGTTTGGAAAAATGTTTGGAAAAATGTTCAGGGAGACGTTTGGAGATATATTCGAAAATATGTGCGAAAACTTGCCTGGAGGTCTGCGTTTGTCGACTGTCCTTTTTCTTCTCTTCATAGTATCGACTGCCGGATTGACCGCGCTCGCCGTCGCCGCGGACGCACCATCTTCCTCCGGCCCGCCGAAAGCGAAGGTTGCCCCTGTGGAGGACTCAGTTCAGGGTCACAAGATCGTAGACCCGTATCGCTATCTCGAAAACGCCGATGATCCAGCCACCAAGACCTTCGTCGATGAAGAGCTTGCCTACACTCGCTCCGTCCTCGATCCGCTCCCCGGCCGCGACAAAATCAATGCGCGCCTCTCGGAACTCTTGGCCATCGGCACCGTCGGCGCCCCGCAAGTCGGAGGCAAATACTATTTCCACACTCGCCGCGATGCCGGCCAGAATCAGCCTCTTCTTTATGTGCGCGACAGTCTGAACGGCGAAGATCGCGTTCTTCTCGACCCCAACAAAATGTCGGCCGATGCCACCATCGCACTCGACTGGTGGTACGCCTCGCACGATGGCAAGTACGTCGCCTACGGAACTTCAGCCAGCGGATCGGAAGAAAGCACACTTCGCATCATCGAAACCGCGACCGGCCGCCAGTTGCCCGACGCCATCGATCGCACGCGCTTTGCCAGCGTCGCGTGGGTGAAAGACAACTCCGGCTTCTACTACACGCGCCATCCTCGCAAAGGCGACGTTCCGGCCGGCGAAGAGGTCTACCACGTCAAGGCTTTCTATCACCAACTCGGCACCGATCCCGCAAAAGATCCCTTGATCTTCGAAGACAAACGGAATCCGCAATTCATCCCCGACCTCACCATTTCCGACGATGATCGCTGGCTCCTCGTCAATGTCGAAGAGGGCTGGGCGAAAACCGAAATGTTTCTGCTCGACCTGCATTCCGGTCACCAACCAAAGGCTGTGCCCGTAGAGATCACAACCGGCAAAGAATTTCTCTACGGCGGAGAATTTTTCCAAGGCAAGCTCTACATCACCACCAATGAGGATGCTCCGCACTTCCGCGTCTTCACAGCCGATGCCTCAAATCCCAAACGCGCCAACTGGAAGGAATTGATTCCCGAGTCCGATGCCGTCCTCCAAAACGCCAGCGTTACGGGCGGCAAGCTCTTCCTGCAATACGAGCACAACGTTGCCTCCGAGCTGATGATCTTCTCGCTCGATGGCAAGAAGTTCGCCGACATCGCGCAGCCCGCCATCGGCAACGTCCCAAGCGCCAGCGGCCGCTACGATCTCCACGAAATTTTCTATTCCTTCACATCCTTCACTGTGCCGCCATGCGTCTACCGGTACGACTTGACGAGCGGCAAAAGCGAGCTCTGGGCCAAGGTTGACGCGCCTTCCATCGATCCCACGCAGTACGACGTGCGCCAGGAGTGGTATCACTCCAAAGACGGCACCAAAATCCCAATGTTCATCGTCAGCAAAAAGGGTTTAGTGAAAAACGGCCAGAATCCCACGCTGCTCACCGGCTATGGCGGCTTCAACATCTCCATGAGCCCCGGCTTCAACCGCAGCATGTATCTCTGGATGGAACACGGCGGCGTTTACGCTGTCGCCAATCTCCGCGGAGGGAACGAATTCGGCGAAGACTGGCACCGCGCCGGCATGTTAGAGAAAAAGCAAAATGTCTTCGACGACTTCATCGCGGCCTCCGAATACTTAATCTCCGAAAAGTACACCGACAAAAATCACCTCGCCATCTATGGCGGATCGAACGGCGGCCTGCTGATGGGCGCAATGATCACGCAGCGCCCAGACCTTTTCCGCGCGGTCGTCTGCCAGGTCCCGTTGCTCGATATGCTGCGCTATCAGAACTTCCAGATCGCTAAACTTTGGATTCCCGAATACGGCTCCGCCGAGGATCCCAAGCAGTTCGACTTCATCTACGCTTATTCGCCGTATCATCATGTCAAGGCCGGCGAGGAGTATCCCGCTATCCTCTTTATGACGGCCGACACCGACACCCGCGTTGATCCCATGCACGCCAAAAAGATGACCGCGCTCATGCAAGCCGAAGCCAAAAACGGGGACAGCAAAGATCGCCCCATCCTGCTCCGCATCGACAGCAAAGCTGGCCACGGCCAAGGCAAGCCCGTAGCCAAGCAAGTCGAAGACAGCACGGATATGTACTCGTTTCTATTCTGGCAGCTGGGGGTAACGCCGTAGAGGGAGCGCCGGCGATCAGTTTTTTGTGACTCCGGCCAGGTTTTTTCATAGCACCGGGATCTTGTCGGCTGTAATGGCGACGTCCTCGCCGCCACATCCCGCTCTTACACCGACTCGTGCGCCTTCATGTAAGAGCGCAGAATGGCATTGATACGGGTTTGGTAACCGCGTTGTTGCCGGAACCAGCGCAGTAGATCGGCGTCCAACCGTATGGTCACGATTTCCTTCGGCACCGGCATAACCACCTCGGCAGTTTTCCAGAACTCATTGTCAGTGGCATGAGCCTCGGGGTCTGCTTCAATCCCCTTGCGAATGTTGACCGCGCTCGCACGGCGCAAACGGCGCCAATCCGTGCCCGCCCGCAGCCCGCGTTTCGAGTTCGTCGTCCTTGCTCCGTCACTCATTTGCCCCGTCCTCCATATGTCGCCAGTAGCGCCGCCTTTCATGCGGTTCCGAACGCCAGGCGGAGATGATCCGTCTCTCGTCCTCGCTCCGGTCGGTGTAGATCACGGTAATTTCTAATCCGTTCACGACTCCGATGGCATACACGCGATTTTCGCCGTAATCGAAGCGATCATCTGATCTTTCGACAGTTGGGCCATCGAAAATCCGCGCCGCGTCTTCAAATGCGATCCCATGCAACTCGCAGTTACGGAGATTCTTATCTTCGTCCCAAATATAACGCATAGTATGTATTTACACAATGTAAATATAATTACGCCAAAGAACCCTACAAATTCACAAAACCGTATTTCCAGAATCCCACATTTCCCCCTCCCTCAACCTTCCAAATTTGGAAGGCCCTGCCTCAACCCACCCAATTCGTGTTATCAAAAGAATTCATAACTAACTGACAACAATGACTAACTCCCGCCTCCGCCATATTGGTGTCGCGATTGCTCAACCATACGCACTTGGAATCATTTCTGTTGCGCTTTCTAATACGTTGTGGTTTCTTATCTGTTCAGCTTTTAGTGCTTGTTTTCTTATCGTGATCAGCCGGGTTTTCCAGAAGTTCCACCGGCTGTTCGCATGTTGTCGGTCTTTATTTCTAACAATCGAAAGGAAGATGCCATGTCAGCGAATCTGTCCCCTCGGATCGCGATTGCACTTCTGGCGATCGTCACTCTTCTCGCCAGCGTAGCGTTTGCCCAAACCACCATTTCCACGGGCAGTATTCAAGGCACAGTGACCGACCAAAGCGGAGCCGTTGTCGCCGGCGCCCAGGTGTCCATCACCGACAAGGCCACTGGTCGCGTCGTTAGCGCTACCACCGGTTCCTCCGGCACTTACACCTCGGGAGCATTGACTCCAGGGAATTACACGGTGCGAGTCGAAGCGCCGGGCTTCAAGACCGTCGAGCAGACCGTAACCGCCCAAGTCGGCGTAACCACCTCCGGCAACATCAAAATGCAGCTCGGCCAGGCAACGCAGGTCGTGCAGGTTGAAGGCTCGACCCTCGAAGTCAATACCGAGCAGGCCACGGTTCAGGGCGTTCTCACCCCCGTTCAGATCGAGAACCTGCCCGTCAACGGCCGCAACTTCCTCGACCTCGCCCAGCTCGAGCCCGGCGTCCAGATCCAGGACGGCGGCGACGTCGATCCCACCAAGAAAGGATTCGCCGCCATCTCCTTCGGCGGCCGCTTCGGCCGCACCGCCCGTATCGAAGTCGATGGCGTCGACACCAGCGACGAGACCGTTGGCACCACCACGCAAGACATTCCGCAAGGCGCCATCCAGGAATTCCAGATCGGCGAATCCATGCTCGATCTTTCGACCGAGCTGACCTCCTCCGGCTCCGTCAATGTCGTCACCAAGTCCGGATCGAACACTTTCCACGGCTCCGGCTTCTACGCCTTCCGCGACCAGTCTCTCAACGCCGATCTCCCCGGAGGCTCCGACACCTACTTCCAGCGCAATCAATACGGCGGTAATTTCGGCGGCGCCATCATCAAAGACAAGCTCTTCTTCTTCGGCGATATCGAGCGCGTCCAGCAGGCCTTCCAGATTCCCGTCCAGCCCGGCCCGCCCTTTAACGTAGCCGCCGACCAAGGCGCATATTCCGCACCCTTCCGTGAGACCGACGGCATCGGCCGTGTCGACTGGCAGATCAGCAAGAGTTACCACATGTTCTATCGCTTCTCTGATAACAAGAACAGCGACTTCGACTCCTTCGAAGGCACTGCCTATCAGCCGCTCGACAATACCAACCGCACTCACGACCATGTCGTAGGGCTCGACTTCAGCACAGGCAGCTTCACCCACAGCATCCGCTTCGGCTACATGAAGTTCTTCAACCACATCGCCAGCGGAACCACCGCCAACACGCCCTTCAACTACGGCCCAATCGAGCTAGCACTCGGTCCCGATGCCGTCTGCCTCAACACCTCCGGCGCCGTGCCAGATGATTTCTGCTCCGGCCAGGGCTTCCTCGCGCCTCAGACGACGCCTCAATCCGATCACCAGATCAAATACGACGGCAGCAAGATTTGGGGCAAACACATCATCCGTTACGGTGGCGGCTTCAACCACATCCAGGGTGGAGGTTTCGCCGGTTTCCTCGCCGATGGTCCGGCGGTTAACGACAGCTCTACGGATTGCCCCAGCAATCCGCTGTGCGGCACCCTGCCCGGAGGTGGAACCAATCCGCTCAACTTCCTCACCAACACCGTCCTTCTGGGCAACGGCCAGGGATTTGAAACGGAGCATCCGGCATTTGGGTTCCCCGGTGGCGGCCTCGGTCCTGACAACCGCTTCTCCTGGTATCTCGGCGACTCCTGGAAGATCAAGTCGAACTTCACACTCGATCTCGGCCTCCGCTACGTCCGCGATACGGGCCGTTCGGATAGCGATCTGGCTGCCATCCCAGAAGTCAGCACGCTATTTGATAATCAGTTTTACTCGGGTCTCGGCAACCGCGTAAATAATCCCAATAAGAACTTCGCGCCGCAACTCGGTATCGCCTATGATCCCTGGAAGAACGGCAAGACCGTCTTCCGCGGAGGCGTCGGCCTCTTCTACGAAAATTCCATCTGGAACAATGTTCTCTTTGACCGCCCCGCGCGGCTGCCAACCGGTTCCTTCCTCGGCATCCAACCTGCCTGTGCTGGCGGAGGAGCGATCCCCTACACTCTTCCAGGCACGACAACCGTAATTACACCCACATACTGCAATCAGCCCATTGGCACTGTGCTAACAGACGTTACCGCCGCGCAAGCCCAGTATCAGGCCGCTGCCGCCACCGTCGGTGCTGGCACGAACGGCCTCTATATCTTGAACGCCCTCGCCGATACCGGTCCTAACGGCACCGGCACCAATCTCTTTTATCCCGGATACAAATCTGCGCGCTCCGTCCAGATCAACCTCGGCGTACAGCATGAAATTCGCCATGGCATGGTCTATACCGCCGACTATCTCCGCAACGTCTCGACTCACACCCTCCTCGCCGTCGATACCAACCACGTCGGTGACGCGCGTTTCCTCAACACGCCGGCTGCCCAAAATGCGATCTCGGCTACCAACTCAGCCTTCGGCTGCGGTACCGGCTTCGACCAGACCTCCAGTCAGTGTGCTATCGGCAATGGCGCGACCATTGTCGACTATGCCGGCAACGGTCTCGACTCCGGTTACGAACTCTGCGCCGGAGCGCCTTGCCCGAACGCTGCGTTCGGCGGCGTCAACAACGGCGCAACCGGCGGCAATCAGATGCTGTTTCCCATCGGACGCTCCACTTACAACGGATTGCAGATGTCGCTCAAGCAGGACGTTCACAACCCGTTCAAGGGTGTTCCCTACATGAACCTACAGGTGTCATATGCGCTCTCGCGTTACCGGGCCATGGCTGCTGACACCGATTTCATCAACAGCGCCTGGGATGCTGCGGACACCGGCAAGTACATGGGCCCGAACGGGCTCGACCGCACCAACCAGCTTTCCTTTGGTGGTGTCTTCCAGTTCCCATTCCACATCCAGGCCAACGTCATCGGCCACTTTTACAGCGAACTGCCGTCAACTCTGTTCCTACCCTCGACCGGAGCGCCCGGCGGCATGTTCTCAACCGGCTCCAACGGCGACGGACAGGGCGACGGCTATGCCGCCAATGGTTCGAACGGAACCCTCGGCAGCATCCTCCCCGGCCAGAACCTAGGCTCCTTTGATCGCGGCGTCAACGCTTCGAACATCAACGGCGTCATTAACTCCTACAACTCCAAGTACGCTGGCCAGCCGACGCCCTCGGGACAAGCGCTTGTGGCTGCCGGGCTGTTCAGTTCAAGCCAGCTGACCCAACTCGGCGCCGTCATGCCCCTGCTGCCGACAGCTCCAGCCGGTCAGGCGGACAATGGCTGGCTCAAAGATCTTGACTTAAACTTTGCCTGGACCTACAAGATCGCCGAGCGCCTCGAACTCACTCCTGGCGTCAGCTTCTTCAACGTGTTTAACTTTGCTAACTTTGACGGCCCCAAAAACACGCTCAGCGGCATCCTGAACGGCGCTCCCGGAACCGCCAACGGAACGTCGGGCACGCAGCCGGTCAACTATCGCATCGGGCTCGGTTCCGGCGTCTTCGGCGTCGGGGCTCCCCGAGTGACCGAGTTCTCACTGAAATTCAGCTTCTAATTCGACAACCCGAGAGCAAAACAGGCCACCAGAAAATCGGTGGCCTGTGTTTTTGCAGCGCCCGGATGAAAAACCTTCACGAATCGGAAGAAGGGCACGAGTCCCAGACGCCGCAAAGGGACTCCAAGATGTCATGCACGAGCGGGAAGGGCACGAGTTCCACTCGTGCCGTATGAAGTGCAGAATGAGAGGCGGCTTCAAGCCGCTGGGGCAATGTTAGGGAGCAAAATGAAGTGCTTCCGCAGGCTCGCCACTCTCGAGGCTTGACACGCAGGACTAAGATAACAGAGAGGAGCCCGAGAGACAGAGTCGGTAGCCGGACCGCGAGCATCAGGCATACCGGTAAGAGTCGCGATAGCAAAGGGGCCAATTTGCAGGACAGCTAGCAGGATAAGTCCAACGCACTCAAGACTTTGCCTCTAACCCCTGACGGTTCAAGACTTTGCGAAGGAATTCGCGTTTAAGTATTGATTCTAATAGACTGGGTTGAGGGGGGTGGTACCCCTGATAGATAGGAGCAACTGCATAGCGAAAAGCGAATAGCCAACAGCAATAGCGATTAGCGACCAGCAAACCAAATGACCTCCACCCAAAAAATCCGCGTCCTCGTGGCGAAGCCCGGCCTCGACGGCCACGACCGCGGCGCAAAAGTGATCGCGCGCGCCCTCCGCGACGCCGGCATGGAAGTCATCTACACCGGCCTCCGCCAGACTCCCGAGATGGTAGTCAATGCCGCTCTCCAGGAAGACGTTCAGGTAATCGGCCTCTCCATCCTCTCCGGCGCGCACAACGCGATCGTCCCGCGCGTCATGGACCTGCTCAAGCAAAATAAAATGGACGACGTCCTCGTGCTCGTCGGCGGCATCATCCCCGACCAGGATATAGAAGCCCTGAAAAAGATTGGCGTAGCCGGCATCTTCCAACCGGGCACTCCCATGGACGACATCGTAAAATTCATCCAGCAAAACGTGAAACCACAAGGCGTCCCCACCGTTTGATGCGACGCGTAAGCGATTGTCCCGGGCCGCGTGCGTAGACTATCTTCTATGAGAACGGCGAAACCGATCCCGGCAAGTTCCAGTCCCGAAGGGACGAGCTACGTTAGCCCAGCGCCTTGGCGCTGGGGTAAGGTGGAAAAAATACTCAAAGTCCCGGAGGGACGACTGACACACGCTGTAACTTGCGCAGATAAAACTTACGTCCTAACAATAACTTCAGAAGACGGAATGAACCGTCTTACTCGCAACGTAGTTACAGAACTTACGAACGAAATAAAAACGATAGCATCCGCTGAATCGCCCAAGCCGCTAATAATCACCGGCGATCGCAACTTCTCCGCCGGAGCTGACCTTAACGAAATTAACGCGCTCACCGGCCCGGAAGCGCACCAATTCTCCGCTTTGGGCCAAGAATTAATGCACGCAGTCGCCAGCTATCCCGCTCCTGTAATCGCCGCCATCGAAGGCCATTGCATGGGCGGAGGACTCGATCTCGCCCTAGCTTGCCATCGCAGGATCGCCGCGACCAGCGCGGTCTTTGGCCATCGCGGTGCCGCACTTGGCCTGATCACAGGTTGGGGAGGAACGCAGCGCCTCCCGCGCCTGATTGGGAAGGGAAGAGCGCTGGAACTCTTTATCGCCGCCGAGAAACTTGACGCCCAGCGAGCCCTCGAAATCGGCCTGATCAATGCGCTCGCCGACAATTCCGTCGCAGAGGCCAAACGCCAACTCGCGGAAAACGGTGAAACCCGGCGAACACAAACCCGCCAGCAGCATTCCGAGACGTGCCCCGACCTATTAGGATAGATAAGCTGACTTATAAGCCGTTGCACCCAACCGTTTCTCCAGAACCAAACTCCAACTTAGAGTAATGACAATCAGTCCCCAGGGAATTACCCGCGAAACAAAGAACATCGATAGTCCATAGCGCAACAACACGATCCAAACAGTGGTAAGAAGCGCTCCGACAACCAGCGGTCGTCGCCGGCGAGGTTCCGCGAGCGGAACAGCAACCGTCCACGCCGCTTGCAGGCTCATCATGAATGGCACTGCGACGACCAGGTCCACCAGATAATGCTCGCCCAGCGCCAGCGTAGCGAAGATTGTCGCGCACAGGAACAATCCCGCCAGCATTCTTCCCCATCGCGCCCAGAGCCGCGAGTTCCACCACACTCCTAAGGCGCCTGACAAGTGAAGCGACGGCATGCAGTTGCGCGCGAAGTCGCGCACTGTCATTGGCTGAAGTGTAATCTGCGATAGCGGCGGAGGATTCCACGGGAATAACTTTGGAAAGGCGAGCAATGGTCCAATGGCCGGATAAACCGCATAGAGAGCCGCTCCAGCCGCCATCAGAGAAAGAAACAATGCAAGGATTGACACCACGCGCCGTTTGCCGGCGCGCTCCGCGGCAAGATGCGATGCATACACAATGGAAACGGCCGCTGGCAGTGCGTAGTAGACGACAGTAGTCAGCCCCCAATAATTGGACCCCCAGTGCAGCAATCGTCCGAACAGGAAACTGGGCTGCGCGCCGAGACTGCCATCGAATGCCAGCAGAAAAGCATCAAAGGTTCGATGGCGCAGCCAGATCGTCAATGGGACGGTATAGCCGATCAGCATGCTGCAGCCCGGAAACACTGCTCCGGCATAAAAGGTCTCGCGTAATCTCTTTCGATCGTCATCCGCCAATCGCCCGCGTGATCGCAGAATCTGCATGAACTGAACCATCAGACTCGCGATACCGAGAAAAGCTCCCCAACTGATCCATCGCACGCCCCAATACGTACCCAGACTGCCCATCGCGCGGATCAGCGCCATCCGCAGCCCAACCGCAATAATCAAAACCCCCAGCAAAGCCGAGCGAGACGGGCGCGTCCACACATAGATAATGAATGTGCCCAGCAGAGTGAAACACAATGTCGGTTGCAGTTGAAAGGTGTTGGACATTTGTTCGCTAAAGACAGTGCGCTGGAAATCCTTTGCTGCCGATCATAAATCACCGGGCAGAGACCATCCGGCAAAGATCATCGGGCGATGATCCGGCAAGACCATTCGCCGAAACAGTTCGCCGAAGGTCATTGTAGCCCCGCGCTTGGCTCTCCGAAGCGCAAGCCGCGCTGGTATAGTAAGTAGTTTCCGAGAACACAAAAGTCTGTCGTCATGCCCGATCGCACCGAATCCACGGCCCTTGCCATCAACAACGTCCTCGCTACCAAGGTCGATCCCGCCTCGCTCCGCTTCGAATCCAACATGCGCGCGCTCGCCGATCTGGTCGCGCAGATCCGCAACGAAGAGGAGAAAATCCGCGAGGGCGGTGGCGCGAAGGCCATCGAGAATCAGCATGCCAAAAAGCGTCTTACCGCCCGTGAACGCATCAATCTTCTCGCCGATGCGGGCACCTTCTTCGAACTCGGCCTCTACGCCGCCTACAACATGTACGAAGAATGGGGGGGCGCACCCGCCGCCGGCGTCGTCACCGGACTAGCCCGCATACACAGCCGCCTCGTGATGCTGATTGTCAACGACGCCACCGTAAAAGCGGGCGCATTTTTCCCGATGACCGCGAAGAAAGTAATCCGCGCGCAAAACATCGCGCTGGAAAATCGCATTCCGACGATTTATCTGGTCGATTCCGCCGGCGTTTTTCTCCCCTTGCAGGAAGACGTCTTCCCCGACACCGACGACTTCGGCCGCGTCTTTCGCAACAATGCCGTAATGTCCGCCAAGGCCATTGCGCAGATCGCCGCCATCATGGGCATGTGCGTAGCCGGCGGAGGATATTTGCCAGTCATGTGCGACCACGTCATGATGACCGACGGCAGCGGACTTTTTCTCGCTGGCCCCGCGTTAGTGCAAGCCGCCATCGGACAAAAAGTTTCCGCCGAAGATCTTGGAGGCGCCGCGATGCACTCCACCATCAGCGGTACCGTCGATTTCCGCGAACCCAACGACGAAGCCTGTATAGCCCGCATTCGCTCGCTGATTGAAAAATGGGGATATCGCCGCCAATCCCTCTGGGACCGCAAAAAGCCCGCCGATCCAGCGTTACCAGCCGAAGAAATTTACGGCATCTATGACGCCTCGCCCGCGCGCCCCTACGACATGAAAGAGATTCTCGCGCGCGTTGTCGACGAAAGCCGCTTCGACGAATACAAAGCCGAGTATGGCAAAACGCTGATCTGCGGCTACGCGCGCATCGGAGGCTTCGCGGTCGGCATAGTCGCCAATCAAAAGCTCAACGCCCAGCAGACGGATCATGAAGGTCACAAGCGAGTTGAATTCGGCGGCGTCATCTACACCGAGTCTGCCGAAAAAGCCGCCCGCTTCATCATGGACTGCAACCAGAATCTGGTCCCCCTCATTTTCTTTCACGACGTCAATGGCTTCATGGTCGGACGCGACGCGGAGTGGAGCGGCATCATCAAAGCGGGAGCAAAAATGGTGAACGCAGTTTCAAATTCCGTAGTGCCTAAGATTACGGTCATAGTAGGCGGATCCTTCGGCGCCGGACATTATGCCATGTGCGGCAAAGCTTATGATCCGCGCTTCGTTTTCGCCTGGCCGACCGCAAAATACGCAGTCATGAGCGGAGACGCCGCCGCCGGCACGCTGGTAGAAATCAAAGTGAAGCAACTGGAACGCAGCGGAAAAAAGTTGAGCGAAGAAGAAAGAAAAGAACTTTTCGACTCAACCAAGAAGACCTACGACGAACAAACCGACCCACGCTACGGCGCCGCGAGGCTCTGGATCGACAAGATTATCGATCCGATGGAAACGCGGCAGGCCATCACGCAAGCTTTGGAAGCCGCGGCGCTGAATCCGGAGGTGCCGGAGTTCAAAGTTGGAGTGCTGCAGACTTAAATTCTCAATGCGTAATCCGCAGAGAAAAGCTTGAATGCCGGAAGAAATAAAACTCGTCGAATGTCCCCGCGACGCCTGGCAAGGCCTCAAAGGCCAGATCCCGACTGATCTCAAGGTAAGTTACCTTCAGGCCCTGATCAGTGCCGGCTTCAAACACATCGACGCCGTCAGCTTCGTCTCGCCGAATGCCGTGCCCCAGATGGCCGACTCCGAGGAGGTTCTCAAAGAACTCGATCCGCCCGACGACGTTGAAATCATCGGCATCGTAGTGAACGAGAAAGGCGCGCAGCGGGCCGTCAAGAGCGACGCTGTACGTACGCTAGGTTTTCCGTATTCCATCTCTCCAACTTTCTTGCAGAACAATCAGCGCCAGACGCTTGAAGACGCGATCGAAGAATTAGAAAAGATAGAAAAGATCGGCGACGAAGCCGGGCTCGATACCATCGTCTACATCTCGATGGCATTCGGCAATCCCTACAACGACCCGTGGAACGTGGAAGAAGTCGTTGATGCCATCGACCTGCTCGAAATTCAGAACATTAAAACGATTTCACTGGCCGATACGGTTGGACTCGCATCTCCGGAGCAGGTTCGCGAAGTTGTCTCA
>JBAWBG010000132.1:0-25688 GCA_049589695.1 Candidatus Sulfotelmatobacter sp.
AGAGCGTTCTGAACAGTTTGCTTGTAAGAGAGCGTGGCTTCCTGCCAGCTTGCACGGGCGAGCCTGAGTTGCGAGCGGAGCGCCCCACCCTGAAAAACGGGCTGACTCACGTTGAAGGCCGCGTACCACGTTTCCGAGGGCTGCGTGATGAAGCTATGCAAGGCGTTGCTCTCCAGCCCTCCCAGTCCCGTGAGTGACAGGTTGGGGAAGAATGAGGCTTTCGCGACGCCAATTTGCGCGTTGGCGGCGACCATGTTCTCCTCTACCTGGCGGACGTCCGGCCGACGCTCCAGTAATTCCGATGGAAGGCCGGCCGGAACGCTCTGAGGGACGGGCTGTTCGGTAAGCGCGCGTCCGCGAGGAATGGATTGTGGATTTTCACCGAGCAGAACGCTAAGTACGTTCTCCTGCTGTTGAATCTGCCGCTCGAGATCGGGAATGGTTTCCGATGCGGTGTAGACGAGTTGCTCCGCTTGGCTCACGTCCAGCCCCGAGGCTCCGCCATGGCTCTCAAGGAACTGAGTTAACTGCACGGATTGTCGCCGCGACGCTAGTGTGCTCTTCGAGATTTCGAGTTCACTGTCGAGCGCGCGAAGCTGGAAATAAGCCGTGGCCACATTAGCAACCAGCGAGGAGATTACGGATCGCTGGCCCCACTCGGTCGCGAGCAACTGGGCGCGAGCCGCCTCGGTTTGTCGACGATACTTTCCCCAGAAGTCCAGATTCCAGATCACCGAGAGATTCAGTTCACCGCCATTGACCTGGTATGCGGGAAATACGTTTGTGACCTTCGCGTTTTGCTCACTGAAAACGTCCGCACCGACGTTTGCGGAGGGGAGCTGATTGGCACGAGTAATGCCAACTTGCGCCTGGGCCTCGAGCACGCGCGCGGCGGCAATGCGCACGTCATAGTTTTGCGCAATGGCGGTGTGGATGAGTTGCGTGAGCACTGGATCCTGATACACCTGCCACCATTGCTCGTTGCCCAGCGACGAGGCTTGGGCCGCCTGTTGCGGAGCGGGTGCGCGGTATTCCTGCGGGACATCCACAGACGGCCTCTTGTATTTCGGCCCCATCATGCAGCTGGCTTCCAGGGCCAGCACAGCAACAAGTCCTGATAGTGCGGTTTTCTTCATGGTTTAATCCCCCTGACCGGGCGCCTCGGCGGCCGTGAATGGCAACGCTCTCCGTCGATCAGCGCCTGAGATCTTCTCAACCACATAGAAAATTGCGGGGACAAAGAATCTGCCGATAAAGGTTTCGGCAACCATTCCTCCGATCACCGCCGTGCCCATAATTTGGCGTGCTACCGAGCCTGCTCCGGAAGCTGTCCAGAGCGGCACGCAGCCGAGAATAAAGGCAAGCGCGGTCATCATGAGGGGCCGGAAGCGAAGCCTCGCCGCGGAAAGCGCCGCATCCACCAGGGACATGCCGCGTTTTTCATAATCTTCCTTCGCAAACGCGACGATCAGAATCGAGTTTTTTGCGGCCAGGCCGATGAGCATCACCAGGCCGATCTGAGCATAGACATCGTTCTCGATTTGAACCATGTACTGAGGCAGGTAAAGGCCGATCACGAAGCGACGCAGCCAGAGCGCAGCCAGAGCGCCGAATACTGCGACTGGCGTGCTGAGCAGCACGCTGAAAGGCACCGTCCAGCTTTCGTAGAGAGCCGCCAGAATCAGAAAAACGAAGAGTAGCGAGAATCCGAAGATGACGGAAGACGGCACTCCTTCGCGTGCCTGTTGCTCCTGGTAAGACATGCCGCTGTAGTCGAAGCCCATTTCGCGGGGCATGGTTTGCTTGAAAACATCTTCCAGGGCTGCCGTTGCCTGATCGGAGCTGTAACCTGGCGCCGCGCTAACATTGATCTGTGCGGACCGGTACTCGTTGTAGCGCATGGTGAACTCAGGACCGTAACGGGTCTCAAACTTTGCCAGCGCCGTGAGAGGCACCGACTGTCCCTGGCTGTTGCGGACATAGAATTGTCCGAGATCGTTGGTCGTCGCGCGGTAAGGAGCTTCGGCTTCCACATATACTTGCCAGGTACGGCCGAAATCGTTGTAGTAGTTGACGAACAAGCCGCCCATGTACGCTTGGATGGTGTTGTAGACGTCGGTTAAATTGACCCCCTGCTTCAACACCTTGTCCTTGTCCACATTGATGAACTTTTGCGGTACGCTCGGCACAAACGTGCTGAAGATTGAGCCGATCTCGGGGCGCTTCCGAGCTGCTGCAATGAACTTGGCCAGGTTATTCGAAAGAAACTGGACATCCTTGCCGGCGCGGTCTTCAAGAACAAACGTGACGCCTCCAGAAGTGCCCACGCCGGGTATGGCCGGTGGTGAGAAACTGAAGACCGTCCCTTCCGGCATTTGCCTGAGTTCCTGGTTCAAATTCGCCTTAATGGCTTGATATTGTTCGCTCCGGCTTTTGCGCTCATCCCAGGGTTTGAGACTTACGAAGAAGAACGCGTTATACGAAGTCCGGACGAAGCTGAGCAAGCTGAAACCGATAACGCTTGTGGTGTACTGAACGCCCGGAGTGTTGGCGAGAACCTGCTCTACCTGTTTCGCAGCCGCGCTTGTGCGTTCCATGGACGCCGAATTGGGGAGCTGCATATTGATATACATGTAGCCTTGGTCTTCGTCGGGCAGGAAGCTGCTGGGCAGATGTTTGCTAAAGAACCACGCTGCTACGCCGGCGACTGCAAGCAACACCATCACCACCGCAGCCTTGCGAATCAGGTCTCCCGACCAGCGGACAAAACTATCAGTGGAGCGGTCCCAGTAGGTGTTGAACCAGCCAAAGAATTTTCCAAGCGGTCCGCGTGTCTTTTTTCTTGGACGCAGCAGCAATGAGGCAAGCGCCGGACTCAGCGTGAGGGCGTTAAAGGCCGACAGTGTCACGGAGATGGCAATCGTAACTGCGAATTGCTGGTAAAGCCTGCCGGTGATGCCCGGAATGAAAGCGGTTGGCACAAATACCGAGGCCAGGACCAGGGCGATACCGACGACCGGACCGGAAAGTTCCTCCATGGCTTTCCGCGCGGCATCCTTGGGAGTCAAACCTTCCTCGATATGGTGCTGTATTCCTTCGACGACCACGATCGCGTCGTCGACCACTAATCCAATCGCAAGCACCAATCCAAACATCGAAAGCGTATTGATTGAGAAGCCAAACAACGGGAAAACGACGAATGTGCCAACCAGCGATACAGGGACGGCCAGCATTGGGATCATGGTGGCTCGCCAGTCTTGCAAGAACAGATAGACGACAAAAATTACCAGCACAATCGCAATCACCAGGGTCTCGAGGATCTCTTTCATGCCTTCCGTGACCGGGAGTGTCTGGTCGAGTGAAACGGCGTAATCGATGTCTTGCGGAAAGCGCTGCTTCATCTGCGCCATGAGTTTCCGGACACCGTCCACGGTTTGAACGGCATTGGTTCCGGGCAACTGGTAGACGGCAATGATGGCGCTGGGCTTGCCATTCAGGCGACCGGTCAAGCTGTAGTCCTGCGTGCCCAGCTCGACTCTTGCCACGTCTCTGACTCGAACCGTCCCACCATTCGGTGCTTCGCGCACGATTACGTTACCGAACTGTTCCGGAGAGGTCAGGCGGCCTTGAGCCAGCACCGCGTAGGTGAACTGCTGACCCTTCTGAGCTGGCTCTCCCCCGACTTGGCCAGCCGGATTCACGGTGTTCTGAGCCTCAAGCGCGTTAGCAATGTCCGTGACGGTGATACCCAGCTTAGCCATTTGGTCAGGCTTCACCCACAGCCTCATGGCGTATTGGCCCGAGCCGAACACCTGGGTCTGGCCGACACCGTACAAGCGTCCCACGGGGTCGTTGAGGTTGATGTATGCATAATTAGCCAGGTAGTTCGAATCGTGGGTGCCATGCGGCGAGTACAGGGCAATCAGCATGAGCGGAGCAGTGGTCGCTTTTTTCAGGCTGATTCCATAATTGTTCACCTCGGGCGGCAACTGACCGTTGGCCAATTGTTGGCGCGACTGCGTGAGCAGCAGGTCCGTGTTGGGATCAGTTTTCAGGTCGAAATCGACAAACAGCGTCGTTTGCTGGTTCGCCGTGGCGTTCAGCGAATACATATAACTCATGTTGTCCACACCGCTGACTTGCTGCTCGATAGGCGTGGCAACTGCCTGCTCCAGGGTCTGCGCGTCCGCGCCGGGATAGGTGGCCTGCAACCTGATCTCAGGCGGAGCGATCTGCGGGAACTGGGCTACCGGCAAGGTCGCGATTGAGATCGCGCCGACTATGACGGTAAGAATCGCAATCACAATCGCGACGATCGGTCTTCGAATAAAAAAGTTCGCCATGGCTCAGCGATCCTCCGTCTCTTTGTATGGTTTGGGGTTCACCAGCCCACCTTCCTTGACTTTGTCTGCTCCAACAGCGACCACGCGTTCTCCGGGCTTCACGCCCGAGGCGATCACCCAGAGCGTGCCCACTGTTGGCCCGACTTGCACGTTACGGAGTTGCGCCCGGTTATCGGCGCCGATGACCATCACTTGGTAGGCTCCTTGCTGCTGACTCACCGCCGCCTGTGGCACCAGCAGGGCGCCCGTGATATTTCCGGTCGGGGCCTGAATCCGTGCGTATTGGCCGGGTCGCAACACATTTCTAGAGTTGGGGAACTCACCCACGATCTGAATCGTTCCAGTCTGCGTATTTACCTGGCGATCCGCAAAGATGATTCTGCCGGGATGCGGGTACGTACTCCCATCGGCCAACGTCAACTGCAACGGGACTCGCGAAGCGTGAGACATAAAGTCCACGCTCCCCGGACCGCGGCCATCCGCCATGCGCAGATATTCCTGTTCGCTGATGGGGAAATAAACTTTGATCGGACTTACCTGCGAAACCGCGGTGAGGACCGTCGACGGCCCCACCAGGTTGCCTACCTGCACCGTGTTAATACCGGCGATTCCGTCGATGAGGGATGTGACGTTTGTGTAGCCAAGGTTTATCGTGGCTTGTTCTACAGCTGCCTGGTCGGCCTCGGCGGAGGCCTTCGCCGCGCGGAGTGCCTGAGTGTCAGTATCCAATTGGCTCTGAGGAATGGCGTGAGCTTCGGCTTCGGGAATATCACGCTTCACGTTCAGCTGGGCGTTCGCCATCTGCGCCTCAGCCTGCGCCAATTGCCCCCTGGCTTGGTCAAGCACGGCTTGGAATGGACGCCGATCGATCTCAAAAAGGAGCTGACCTTTTTTGACGAGTCCCCCTTCGTGATAATCCTGGCGAATCAGGTAACCGCTTACCTGAGGCTGAATCTGCGCATTGACGTACCCTTCGAGAGTTCCCACCCACACGCCCTGAAGGGGCACATCTTTCTGGATGACCGGTGCCACTTCGACCACTGGAGGCGGAGGCGGGGCTGCAGCTCGCACCTTGCCGTTGCTGCAACCCAGCGCATTCACCAACAAAACCGCAGCAACTAGACCTGTAGATATCTGTTTCATGTGATAGTTCCACCCTTGATCAGGCGACTGGCAAGCCGCTGAATTTCTTGTTTCCGTGGCTTTTTACCCATTGCGATTAAAGCAATGCGGCTGCCAAACCCAGGCGTCTCTAAAGAGGTGAAATTTCAACACCGGATGGAAGGCAGTGGTGTTGTTCGTTGAGAGTGTCGAAGATAATTCCGACAGTTCGAGGCCGGGATAAAGGGAGTTTTCATGACCGAACGGGGCAACGTTATGAACGTTGACACTGTCAAGACTACGCCGACTATTGACACTCAGAGGACCCTCCAAGGCCTGCAGGCACTTCGGTTTAAGCGCTTGAGAGACTACAGCGAGCGGGGGATTCCGCGAGACTGGCTGTACATTCTCTCCCTGCGGCGAAGATCGAGCGATCGCTGACGATCGACTTCAAGGTTCCAGACTTCGCCGCGCGGATTGCGCAAGCCATTTGAAATGACATTCGAATATTCAGTCGAACTGAGGACTTCACGCAGCGGGTTTAGCGAACTCACTGTACGTGAGGGCAGCTCGGGAAATGCGGGAATGTCGAGAGGAACGCGATCGTAGAAGAATCCGGCCCCGCCCTTGAGCAAGGTTTTGCTGTCCTTCGTGAGTGCGAGAATGAAGCCGGCACGAGGAGCTGTGTTGACCGAATCGGTGAGAGAATCGCGATCAAAGCGCAGCCCCAGATCGAACGTCAGGCGATTTGAAACCGTCCACTTGTCGCCGACGAACCAGGCAGTTTCGTTTTGATCGACGGAGAAACTTGAGGTTGGCCCGAACTGGATTTGTTCCAGCCGATATCCACCAACGCCGAAGATTTGAACCGGGAGAAACTGCTGGCGGCCGTCGTAAGAACTGTGCGCAAAATCTATTCCCGCATCGAGTTCATGCGATCCAAGGAAATGGTGCGGATGGGAACGAAAAATCTCCTCCCATTCTGTGCGTGTCGTATCGCGGTTTTGGTGATCGAAAAAACCACCCTCGGTCGTTTCCACGAGAAGCTCATACGGCGCGCTGCTGTTTGGCACAACGTCGGCGTCAAACCTACTGACACTCACCTGTGAAGTCAGCAGATCTCCAGAGTCGGTGACATATCGGTGCTGCAGATAGCCTTGATATCCACGCTCATTCAAGTCGGACGTGCTTGGCTGTGGCGTAAAAGTGTTCAGGCCGTAGTAATCAAGCCTTTGTGGAAAAATGGCAAACGATGCGGTCGCAGTCTGTTTCGGGCTGATGTTGAAATCGATCTGCGTGTAAGAGTTAAAGTTTTCGGATCGGGTCCAGCTCTGAAGTATGGGCAAGCTATCCACCGGATCTCGTTCGTAGCGGTACTCAAACGATTGGGTAAAGGCAACACGGTCCTTCACGATCGGACCGGAGAATGTGATCCGCGGCGAGAACGCCGCAAGGCCCATAATCGAACCGTCGATCCTACGGAAACGCGGAAACAGGTTCTGGACCGACACGCGGAACTTGTTGAAGACTCCGGGACGCGTCTCCACGTTGGAGACCGCGCCGGTGAATTTCCCGTACTCGGGGTCGTAAGGGGTCGAGAGAACATGTATGGACGACACGACGTCAATGGGAATGTTGATTGCCGCTGTGCCCGTCGCTGGATCGGTCACATCGGCGCTGTTAACGAGGGATCCGTTCTGAGATGCGCGAGCGCCTTTCATGTTGATCAAACCATTGGGGCCACGAACGACGCCGGGAATGAGAGGCAGCAAGCTTTGGAACCGTTCGTCGACGTTTGGCATGTTCCGAACGGCCGAGCCTCCCACTGTGTTTGTTCCAGAAGGTTCTTTTATGTCAGCCGGTTCTGCGCTGGCCGTTACGGTGGTCGATTCCGTTGCGGCTTGAATCTTCATTTCGAGGCTATCTCTGAGACCGTTGCGGCTGTGACTACGACAGTCTGTGTGGCAGTCATTCCCGTTGCTTCTGCGCTGATTCTGTACGAACCGACGGGGACGGTGCTGCATGCGAACTTACCTTCGTTATCGGTTTGAACTTCAAGGTGTACCGGACCGTCCAGCGAAATCTTCGCAGCAGACACGACCGAGCGCCCCACCATCCGCATCGGTGGTGAACACTACGCCTTGAACCCCTCCAGTGGCTTGGCCTGTGCTCTGACCAAGGGCGCCAATCGTAAGCGACCCGATGGCGAATGCGATTTTTGCCAGTCTTCGGATCATGCCGATTTTGTCGCTGCGCTTGATCTCGCGTTGGATGCCTTGCGCATATACACAACTGCGCCGCCCTGCTCGAAACAAACGTCGTCCATTAACGTTTTCATCAGATAGATCCCGCGCCCGTGTGGGAGCAGTCGATTCTCCGGAGTTGTCGGGTCTAGTACCGCAGCCGTGTCGAATCCTCGCCCCTCGTCTCGAATCGCAAGAGAGACCTCTCCGTCGGTAGTGCACCGGCACGCGACGCAGACGAGCTTGTGCGGGTCCTCCTGGTTGCCGTGCACGATGGCATTTGCCAGCGCCTCATGGAGCGCGGTTTCAATGTTCAGCTCGCTCTCATCAGGGGTTCGGAATCTCGCTATGAAATGCATCAGTTGATCTATGAATGGCGAGATGAAAGCGATCTGACTGGGGAGAGACTGTCGCAATTCAACGAAAGGTACAGAACGAAATGCGGACGTGAGTGAAACAGCTTGTGGACACGCCATATCTCGGGAACTCCGATTGGAATTTCAGTTCCAGTTAGACCGAGACAATGCACGGCTCGTGCCAAATGTGGTGTTCGAGTAAGTGATTGAAATTTAAAGAGGGCAGCAGGAGGTACGTCACGAGTGTTAAATGAGTGTCGAACGTGTTGATATTGGCGACAGACATTAGCTTCGGGGGAAAACTATGAACCAAGAAAACCCCGACGTATGCATTTGTGTTTGGCATTCTGCTGCTCTCGCTTTAGGTCGATCCCCAGGGACAACGGGCTTGCTGTCCAAGGGCCCGCCGGCGTTGATTGGATTAGGTCAGAAAGCTACCGTGCGAAAGAAACCATTTGACCTGAGCTGGCCAGCTCTTCAAGAGCAAGGAGGCGAGTTTGCCGGATCTCCAAGACCGAGCAACCGAGAAGGAGGGCGCATTCGTGATGCGAATAGTTTTCCAGCACCGACATCACGAAAACGAACCGCTCGAAATCTCCAAGCTTTAATACTGTTTTCAGGTCGAAATGCCCAACTGAACCGCTTGACTGCTCATTGTGCGAGAAAACACTCGCAGACGGAGGAGAGCCAGGGAGGCTCGGGCGCGGCTTCAGCTCACGAATTGCGTTTGCGACGATAATGCGCTTCGCCCAGGAACGCGCCCACTCCCGGAACACGCCGTTCTCTTTAACACAATCCTCAATACCGCCTACAAAGCACTTTTCTGCCTTTTCGTGATCTCCTGTAAGGAGAAGCGAAAGCTGATAAAGTCCATCCATATCCTCGTGAAAAACCTTGATAAAGTCCTCCCGAGTCGCGTATGGATTTGGGTCGTATCTGCGATCTTGATTTCGGGCCTGATCCCTCATTTCTCCGCCTTTCCAGAATTGCCGTTTGCGCGGCGGGCGACCTGCTTCAAAATGTGTTTCGTGAACACACCGTAGCAACGAAATTTGACGCCCTGCTGAATCAATTCAAACAACACGTTCTCGCCCTCCTGACTAATTGCCGTTACATGCCTCATATGGATAACGAGCCTGCGACCGAAAAGGTCTGTATTCACCTTTTCCCACGCACCCCTTAGCTCTGCCACCCAAGGCCCAACTAGCTTGCCCTCTACGATCAACTGCCGCTCGGTGTGGCCTTCAATGATCGAGATCTTCAGCATGGGCTCCTTCCCTAACGTACGGACATTAGGCAAGGAGCTTGCCAAACCTCTCGCACTCTAAGTGCAAGTATTGCAATGCTGGTTTTCAGACTTGTTGTCGAGAGTTGAAATTGTCGAAGGCGTCTCTGACTTCTGTGTCCCCCCTCGGGACTGGGTCAATACAAGAGGCAGGAGCCCGGGCAATCAAGCCCGGGCCGGAGTGGGAGGAGTCAGCGAGGTGTAAAGCAAGAGTCGCAAGTCGCCTCGCGTCGGGGGACGGTCTTGTCATCGTGCCGTTACTTCATGTGACCACCCCTTCGGGTGAACTTGCCGATAAGGAACTCTTGGGCAAGGCTTGCGCCAATCCGTTCAGCCGTGCCAATCGCAAAATTTCCGAACACTAGCCCGGCGCCACGATTGGACTCGGGATAGTAAAGATTGGAGAGGGCCGATGACGCCAAGTCTCCCCCTAGGCTCGAGTAGTTCGGCTGCCATTTTCCGTTATCCCCCTTTGCGACGAACGGACTGAACATCGCATGGCGGATTCGGGAACCGGTCGTGCCAGTTCCCTGATAAAAGTAGCGTGGGTCCTGGTGCAACAGCGATGGCAATATGGCGCCGCCAACCATGATGTCAGAGAAACCGTCGGCAGCAGTGGAGCCAAATCGCTCTCCATAAGGCCCCCACCCTTGCCCATATTTCGGAGTATTCGCGGCTTGCCTGGAAGCAGAAACCAAGGCGACACCGGCAACGGTAACTGGATCAATGGATACCTTGAGAGCGAGCTCGAATTTCATCTTCGAGGTGAGTGGCGCCGCCGCATCACCATCGTAGGAAACGTAGAAGTTGGGAATAAATCCGAAGACCCGCTGTTTTTCTGCAGCCTTGAACTGCTCAGTTGCGACTTGCATAGGATCGTAATGAACGTCGACCGTTGTTCGGTCAGTCTCGATCCGGAGTTGAATACCAGTAACGATCTTGAATTGTCCTGGATCTAAGGTGACAGTGGGGGACGTCCAGTCCGCGAAACCTTCTGCGCTGATGTTGATCAAGTAAGGCGTGGCCGGTTTTACGTCAGTAAATTCGAAAAACCCGCTTTCGGGGGTGACGAGTGTACGGCGATCATTGCTTTCCGGAGTCTCGAGAACAACCGTCGCATTGAGTACCGGGTCACCGTTCACATCCGTAACCGTTCCTACTAGCTTCCCTGGCGTAGATTGCTTGCCTTGGAAGCTCTGTCCATGCAGGGTGGCGGAAAGCACCAAGGCCACAGCTAGCAGCATCGCAGAACGTATGGGAGAGAAACTTGACATGTGATTGTCCCTGTCTCTCTGTATAGGCAAGGAATATGCCAATCGCAATTCGAGCTAAGTGGTTGAATTTGAGACCGTGAATGCGAGCAGCAGTGTCGAGAGTTGAAAGTGTCGAAGGCAAGTGACAACGAAGTGACAGCCGATAAGGGACATCCGGGTTACCCCAATCGAACGAGGCGGAATACATTGGGAAGTATGGGGGCGCCACAGTTCCGTAGGTCCGGACGATCACGTTGTTTCGACCAGCACGACAGTTCCATTCGCCGAAGCCGAGATCTCCATCCCCCTTGCACGATTCCAGCGGCTTTCTTTAGGGCGCGGGATAGATGGGCTGGAAATTTGTGTCAACGGGGTTGAAAGTGTCGAATGTCGTTGACACCCCGTCACAACAGTGGCGTTTGATCCCGAATCGGCGACGAAGATTAGAGATGGACCCGAGTGCGTCAAATAGCTAGTTTCACGGCACTTGGCTGCCTTGATAGACTCTCGCCCCGCAGCCTCTTGATTCAGTATTTATCTCACCAGTGTGGAAGCGCGATTGCGAGGGCGACTACTGGATCGAATTATTGGGGACGAATGATGTTCCCCGAGAAATATTTGATACCCAAGACTTATGAACGTGGCAGCTGTGACCAGGACCAGGATCTTAACGATATTCTCATTGCTTATACTCGCTCCACGGGCAGTCCTCGGCGATGTGCATCCGCGTAATTTTGCATTTGTGTCGGTGGTAAACACACGCGAAGTGCGGGATGAACGAGATCCTAACGACGCAAGGGACTGCATTGCACTTGGAGTACTCGATATCGCTTTTCATACCAATAACAGCGGTTCGCCCGCCATAGGCATAGTCTTAACGGATCCACGCGGACGCCGCATTGGTTTCGATCCGCTCACAAAACGTGGCTGGCAGCAATTGCCCGCAGCCCAAGGCTCGATCGATTGTGATGAGTCGGACGGCAATGATCCGTGTCGCGGATTAATCGAAGTCTGTGGAGCGCTAAGCGGAACCTATGGACTCGAAATTATTGCGAACCTAGCTTCGGAGTACACTCTGACTATTTCGGCCAGGAGCCGGGAAGTTCGAGACGGACAACACTCGTCGTCCTCATATTCCGATTATGATTTGACCAGCATCCCCATCCGAAAAGATTCTCGAAACTTCATTTCGGTTACCTATTCGCGCGATCCCAACCTTAGAGTTAGGGCCCGGCTACAAAAGCTCCGGGTTGAGCCATATGAAACCCGCTTTCATCCGAACACATGTCGGAGTGGGAATCAGAGACAGCGCGGCTGTGTAGCCATGGGTACGGCGACAGATTGATCCCCCTCTGATGCGACAGGTGCCGGCGTGCAACTGATGGAGTGACGGCTCCTCCGATAGCACCCCACTCTGCCCGCAGATGCCTCCAGTGTTGATGAACGCGCGACAGTCTCAACTTTCGACAATGCTACGTCAGGGAGCTTGCGCCAACGGGCTCATTTTGTTCGATGGTATGGACGCACTCCGTTGGTACATAAGTTGCTTTGATTTGAGATGCGACGCTTCGAATCACACTGTGAGGCGGTTATGTGGAAAATCACAACTCGCGGGTTCACGCTACAAGAAGTCCTAATTCTAGCTGCAATGAATATCGCTACCGCGGCGATCGCGGTCGAGAAAAGCGGGCAAGGAGCGTCGCGGAACAGGACAATAAGGAGCACACATGTAATTCAGAGAGTTTATTAAAGCTGGCTTTGGCAGGCGCAATCGGCTTTGCAACGTTACAGTCCATGACTGCAATCGCGCAAGAAACTGGAATCAGAAATCAGCGTCGAAGCTTTCGATTAAATCATTGAAATAAGGCGGCAGCAACGAGTGGACGAAGAAACTATCGAAGATGTTAAGACAGCCTAACGATTGCACTCTAGTGGACAGTTCGCAGGGCGACGGGCGGCCGCAATGCGAGCTGCGCTCGGTAAAATGAGGGCCAGTTAAACGTGCTGATTCGGATCGATACCGAACTTTTTCATGCGTGACAGAAGCGTGGTACGATTCATGCCCATGCGTGCAGCAGCTCCGTCGGCACCGCCAACGCGACCCTTGCTTTCGCCAAGTGCGCGCAGAATTTCCTCGCGTTGCTTCTGAGTCCTTTCATCAGCGGCAGCCTTGTTCCTATTGAGAACATGGAGGGTTTCTTTTACGATTCGTGCAATGTCTTCCTGGTCGGAACCCTGCATCGTAACAGGGGGTTCCTGAGCGTTGGATCTGCGAAGTTCTCCCAGCGGCGCTTCAAGCGATTTGCTGCGGGTCAGGATCACGGAACGCTCGATGAAGTTTTCGAGCTCACGGATGTTTCCGGGCCATTCCCACGCTGTCAGCCCTTTCATGACGGCCGATGAAATACCTTCGATTTTTCTCTGCATTTGCTTCGCAAACTTTTGGACAAAGTAGCTCACCAGTAGAGGAATATCTTCCTTGCGTTCCCGCAAGGGCGGTATGCGAATCGGAAATACGTTGAGGCGATAGTACAAATCACTGCGGAATTCTTTTTTGGCAATCATCTCTTCCAGATCGCGATTGGTCGCGGCCACCAGTCGTACGTTCACTTTGCGGGTGTGAATGCTGCCCAGGCGCTCGAACTCTCGCTCTTGCAGGGCGCGCAGCAATTTTGGTTGAACCTCGATCGGGATGTCGCCCACTTCATCGAGGAAGAGAGTTCCCTGATCGGACAACTCGAGCCGCCCGACTTTCTGTGCGATGGCGCCGGTGAATGCTCCTTTTTCGTGCCCGAATAGCTCGCTTTCGAGTAGCCCCGTTGGAATGGCTGCACAGTTCATCTTTACAAACGTGCGATCCTTGCGCCGGCTGCGGTCGTGGATGGCGCGAGCGATCAATTCCTTGCCCGTACCGGTCTCGCCAAGCAGCAGGACTGTAGAGTCGCTTGGAGCGACGGTCTCAACCAGTTCCAGAACGTGCTTTAACGTCGGGCTGCTTCCAACGATATTCTCAAAGTTCATCTCGCCGCGGATCTCTTCTTCGAGGTACAACTTTTCCTGCGAGAGCTTATCCTTAAGTTCAGAAATCTCGTGGTATGCCAACGCATTTTCGATGGCGATTGCTATCTGTCCAGCGGCTTGTGTCAGAAATTCGACGTCGTGTGGGGTGAAAGGAGTTTCGGTAGTCCGTGCAATGGTCAGGATCCCGAGTGCTCGACCCCGATTAGTCAGGGGAATCAGACATGTACTTTGGAGGCCTTCGGCGACGACTGCATCGTAGATCTCAGGCGGGAGTTCGGAAGGATCGGCCTTGTTAACAACCGATGGCTTCAATGTCTCCAGAACGCGCTTGGCGGCACCCGCTATTGCGAGGACCCGCTCCTCCTTGATGAGGCCTTTGCCCTGAGGAAAATCAAGGACATATAACTTGGACGTGCCTGAAGCCGAATCTACGAGCGAAACCGCAACGGCATCACACTGCATGACCTCGCGAATGTTAGCTGCGACGGCACGTAACAGTTCCCGAGGCTGAAGATTCGATGTGATTCGATTGGTCAGATTTAGAAGCAATTGGAGGCGCTCGTTTTGACTTTGGAGGCACGCATGCGCGCTCTGCGCACGCTTGAGATTTAAACCATCGTCAAGTGCAAACGCGACGACACGCCCGATCAGCCGCAGGAAGCTTATTTCTTCATCGCTGAATGGATTCGTGGTGTCGCGGCTGATTCCGAAAACACCCAATCGTCGATGCGGCGTCGTCAACGGTACGCGGAGCCCAGAGCCGAGCCCCATTTTCTTGGCCCACTCCTTGAATCGCGGAAATCGCTGCTCGGTATCCCAATCGGTAGTAAGCAGTGGTTCTCCACTGTACACAGCCTCCCAAACTGGCCACTCTTCCGCCGGCACGTCCGGGAAAGGGAGCGGGCCCTTGCCCCAGAGAAGGTGCTCGATTTCCTTGGCGTTCTCCTTCAACACAACGAGGTACAGGTGCTCAAATTGCAGGAGTTTGCCAATTTCATCCGCAAGAGTACTGGCCAGTTCTTCAGGTTCACGGCAAGCCGCGATCGCCTCACTGATGCGCATCACAGCTTCATAGCGATGGCTGCTCGTTTCACGCTCGATGACCGGTACTGTGTTGTTCATATCCTTTTCCGATACACCAACTCGGTGTGGGTTGCGGGCCGGCGCTACTCAAAGGTTGATGATCCCATTCCGCCAAGGGTCGCATTATTCTGAGAATTGCGGCTGTTGGCCATGGGGCCGCTCCTTCATCGCTCCTTGGAATCTGCTCAGTCTAGGTTGCCAAGTTGCCGCCGATTTTGAGCAGGTCAGGCCACGAGGTTGGTCCTTCGCTACCAGCGGCGTAGTTGGGAAAATCTGGCGCCGGTAAATGCGCCCATGCTTCTTCAATCGGAGTAACGATGCGCCACTCCGCCTCTACTTCATCTCGGCGCGTAAATAGCGTTGCATCGCCACGCATAGAATCCAGTAGCAGAGTTTCGTACGCAACCGGACCCTTCGAGCCAAAGCTGGCTTGATACGAGAAATTCGCCTGAACCGTCACGGTCCGCATCTGCGTTCCCGGTCGCTTCGCGCCGAATGCGATCGAGATTCCCTCGTCGGGCTGAATGCTGATTGTGATGACATTTGGATCGATAACCGCCGACGTGCTGGCAAACAAAGCCTGTGGCGTGGGTTTGAGATGCACGCGGATCTCCGTCAGATTCCGTGCAAGATGCTTCCCCGTCTGGATGTAGAAAGGAACTCCCGCCCAACGCCAGTTCTCGATCTGAAACTTTACGGCTGCGTAGGTCTCGGTTGTGGAGTTGGGATTCACACCTGGCTCTTGCCGATAGCCCTGTACCGGTTTCCCGTCAATCACGCCGGAACCATATTGCCCTCGAACGGTGAATCGGGGTACGTCCTCGACACTCATTGGCCGAATGGATCGAAATACCTGCACCTTCTGCTCACGCACTGAATCCGCATCAAACGCTAGCGGCGGTTCCATCGCAGTCAGCGCCAGCAACTGAAGCAGATGGTTCGCCACCATATCGCGCAGGGCGCCCGTTTCTTCGTAGAACGCTGCGCGGTTCTCGACTCCCACCGTTTCAGCCGCGGTGATCTCGACATAATCGATGTAGTTTCTGTTCCAAACCGGTTCGAACAACGAGTTGCTAAAGCGAAAGACGAGGATGTTCTGCACTGTCTCTTTGCCAAGATAGTGGTCAATCCTGTACACCATCTTCTCGTCGAATACATTGTGCACAACTTCATTTAGCACGTTCGCCGATTCCAGGTCCCGCCCGAAGGGCTTTTCGAGAACAATTCGCGTCCACCCCTTCTCACGGCGGTTCAGTCCAATCGCTCCCAAACCTTCAACGATGGGAGCCGCTACTGAAGCGGGCGTCGACACATAGAACAAATGGTTTGGGCTCGAACCGTTTCTCTCCATTTCCTCCAGCCGATTGCGCAACTGTGGATAGAAATTCGGATTGTTGATATCACCTTCCACGTAGCGCAGGCGCGTTTCAAAGTCTGTCCATCCCGACTCGCTGAAGTCGCGTGTGTCTTTTGACTTGGCCGCGGCTTCGCCTGTCTTCTTGCGAAACTCGTCAGAACTCATTGGCGTGCGGCCGATTCCGAGAACTTCGAACTCAGGATTCATGCAGCCCTCACATGCCAGGTTGTAGAGGCCCGGGATCAGCTTCCGTTTCGTCAGGTCACCCGAAGCTCCAAAAACAACCAGGACACACGAATCTCCGGTTGGCAGTGGTTCTTGGGATAACTTCTCGCGGGGACTGGCTTGGATAATCGCTGACATAAATCTTCCTCTTTACAAGGGTTCTCGATAAGTCTAATCGATCAGACCTGCGCTCTCCCCCCGTCAACGAACAGTTCGATACCGGTGACGAAACTGGAGTCATCCGAGGCCAGAAATAAAGCAGCCTTTGCAACTTCGTCGGGTTCGCCCATCCGCCCCATCGGAATGGTGGATACAATCCGCGAAATCACCTCCGGAGATTGCCGACTTACCAGTGGCGTATTGATCGGGCCGGGGCTAACCACATTTGAGCGGATATGGCGGTCCTTTAGATCTGTAGTCCAGGTCCGCACCAAAGAGCGGATCGCAGCCTTACTGGCAGCGTAGACGCCGAAGGCGGCGGTGCCCTTAACACTCGCGACGGAGCCGTTAAGAATGATCGAACCGCCATCCTTGAGGAGCGGCAGTGCTTTTTGCACCGTGAATAACGTTCCGCGCACGTTGACGTTGAACAGTTTGTCGAAATGTTCTTCGGTGACGGCCCCTAAAGGAACAAATTCGCCAATGCCAGCGTTGGCGAAAACAATATCGATTCGACTCTTTGCCTTCGAGACGGTCTCGTAGAGACGATCAAGGTCGCCCAGTTTGGAAACATCGCCTTGAACGCCAATGACGTTGCCGCCGATTGCCTTTACGGCTTGGTCGAGTTCCTTCTGGCGACGGCCTGTAATGAAGACATACGCGCCCTCGTTGACGAAAAGTTTCGCCGTCGCGAACCCAATCCCTTCTGTCCCGCCGGTGATGACTGCGGTCTTGCCTTCGAGTTTTTTCGTCATGGTTCTTTCTTCCCCCTGGACGCTGAGCCTAGGCGATGTGAGCCCTCCCGTGATATGCCGGCGCGAAGACGTCCTGCATAAATTTTTCAAATGAAGTCGGTGTGGTATTCTCCGGCGAACTCATAGCGACCACCCTCTTTTTATCTGGCACCCATGCAGGTCAGGCATGATAGAACGTCAGCCATAAGACGCTTTCCGGGATAGCTCAGATCACTCGCTTAGATTGCTACGTTGAGCATTGGTAGCGTGCTTCGAGCATACTTTGTTAAAACTGGTGCCGATGCCTTACAAGCATGGGTTCGAGGTTGAAATTACGAATTTACAATTCGTCGCGGCGCCTGGCTCGTTCAGGGGAGGCTTGATCGTGTCCGACATTGAAGCCGCCAGGAACTCGTGGCCAGAGGCATCAACGCGAGTGAAGTGTTCCACCGCTCACTATTCTCGCCGGCGGGACGCATCAGCGGTCCGGATCCCGAGCGCCAGAGCTACCGCTCATACGTCGCCTTCGAAGATCCCGATGGCAATGCATGGATCGTCCAGGAGGTCACGCACCAAGCGCCCGGCCGCATCGATCCCGCGACCACAACCTTTGCCTCAGCGAACGGTCTGGCGGGCGCTATACGGCGCGCGGCAGCAGCCCACGGTGAGCACGAGAAGAGCAACGGGCAGCGCGACGCGAACTGGCCGGACTGGTACGCAGCGTACATCGCGGTGGAGCAGGCGGGGACCGAACTGCCGATGTGAAAGCTATCTGCTTGTAACTGGTAGCTAGATGTACTGCGTGGGCTCGTTCGTGTCTCCATTGATCCTCGGCCGAGCCCGATGAACTCTAGGAGGTTGCACAATGTTTCACTCTAACCGACGCTATGCAGTAGAACCTGGCAAGCGGACGGCCTTCATCATGGGTAGCCGACCTGTCTATATCCACGCCGCGGTAGAGTCTCGATATAACGCGGAGTCTCTGCCGAATCGCCCAGAGTTTCACGAGATGCCTTTCATTTGGTTTGCCGGAACCCGCGCTGCCGCTGCTAATCGCGTAGGCGACGACCTCTTCTGGCTGGATTATGAAAAGTCCATCCGGCTGTTCGGCGAATTCGAGCCCGACCGCTCCCGCTTCGAGCTGCGCCACAAATGCGATAACTGCCGGGTGGTCGGCCACTCGGAACCTACCCGAAACGGGCCGCCGTTGCATTAGAACCGCTGGTTCCGTTCGGAATGCGCGCCTGCGGCACCAGGCCGTTTGCGCCAGCGGTAGAAGAAAGGAACACCGAGAACAATCACTCCCAGTCCCAGCGAGGAACGTACGGGCCGGAGCATCCACAGGTTGACCGTTAAAGCCATCGCGGCACCCAAAAAGATGAGCGGCGTCCAGGGATACCCCCAGGCGCGGTAAGGCCGAACCAGGTTCGGCTCTTTTTGGCGTAAACGTATCAGGGCAATCGCCACCAACACAAAAAAAATCCACACGGCAAACACAAACAGTGAATAGAGTTCCTCGAACGTCCCACTGAGCGCCAGCAGCGCAGCGATGGAGCCCAGGAAAATCAACGCGCCGGTGGGTGTACGAAGGGAAGGATGAAGGCGCTCCGCGAAACGGAAAAATAAACCATCGCGCGCCATGGCGTACGGGATGCGAGCACCGGTCAAGACCACGACGTGCAGCGCCCCAAGCGCCGACACGGCCATGGCGACCGTGAGCCAGGCTGCGCCGCGCGAACCACTCAACGATTGCACTACGTCCGACGCAACATGTTGCGACGCCGCCACCTGCGCGAACGGCAGCACATGAAAGTACACAACATTCGCCATCAAATACAGCCCACCCACCGTGAGCAGGCCAAAAATGATCGCTCTGGGAATGTTCTTCTGCGGCTGGGCAATCTCTTCCCCCAGATCGCCTAGATCGTTAAAGCCGTTGTATGCCCACATCGCAGGAACGAGCGCTGTCAGCAAGGCGCCAATCGTTCCCCAGCTGAACGATGTTATTGCGGGCGCAGTTGAGCCGGCATGTTTCGTTCCGAACACTACTCCTCCGACAACAATGACCAGGATCGTACCCATCTTGAGCGACGTCAGCAGCACCTGGATAGCGCCACCCATCCGCACGCTGAAAAAATTGACCGCCGTCACGATCACCACGATCAACGCCGCAACCGGCTGGGCCGTCGTGAACGTGAATTCGTAATGCCCGATGTGACTGCTGAACAAAGGCGTTGCCACAATCGGAAACAAGAATCCTAGGAACCGCACGAAACCGGCCGCCAGAGTGGCCATAGCGACTGGCCGCTCGAGAAACGAACTCATCCAGCCAAAGAGAAAACCCCAGAGAGGGCCGAGCCCACGGCTAAGGTAGACGTAAGGGCCGCCGGCCTTCGGAAAAGCCGCACCGAGTTCGGCATAGCAGAAGGCGCCCAAAAACACGATGAGCAAGCCAAGGATCCAGGCGATCAACACCAGTGTGGCGGAGCCCACGGCGCGCGCCATGTCGCTCGCGACAAGAAAAACTCCCGTCCCGATCGTATCGCCAATGACAATGGCGATTGCCGGCCCAAGACCCAGGCCACGAACCAAATCACTTCGCTCGGAACGGTCAGATGGATTGCTAGCCAGCATCGCGGAAGTCAGAGCCTACTAGCAGCAATGAAGATGGTCAACGACCCGCGACGTGGGGTGATGGTCCGTCTTCGGAAGTCGCCCACCATTGCGGACGGGAAATACACGTCCCATAGCGCTGATTCAAGTTGGCGCGATATGATCGAAGCCGCGATGCCAGCGCATAAATTCATGCTGAGCGAGTTTCCCCGGGACGAACGTCACCGCGTGGCCGGCATTGAAGACGTCCTCACTCCTGCGCTTGTGATCTATCCGGAAATCGTGGCGTCAAACATTGCGCGCACGTTGCATCTGCTCGGAGGCGATCCGGATCGCTGGCGTGCGCACATCAATACCGCAAAGCTGGCCTACACGCTTCGCATGCTTGTCGAGCGGGGTATCAGGAATTTCAAGTGCGCAACCACGCTCGAATTGCTGGTAGCTTGCGACAGCGGAGTAGCCGACGTCCTTCTTGCCTACCCGGTGGTGGGCGCAAACGCACGCCGCGTGCTCGAAATAGCGAATCAGTTTCCACGCGTCCGAATTTCTGTCCTGGTCGAGAACGAAGAACAAATGCGGCAATGGCGTGGCAGCTCAGTCGATGTGTTCGTCGACATAAATCCGGGCATGAATCGAACAGGAATCGAGCAGAGCCAGACCGAAAAAGTTGTTCGGCTTGTGCGTGCTGTTGAAGAAGCGAAGTTGCAATTCAGGGGACTGCACTACTACGACGGCCAGCACGGAGGTCTCCACGAGCCCGAACGGACCACAGCGGCGTGTGCCGGCTACGATCGTTTGCTGAAACTTGTGACCGCGATCGAGGACTGTGGGACGAGCGTGCCGGAAGTCGTCACCGCAGGAACGCCGACGTTCCCCTGCTCTCTCTCTTACAAAGGTTTTCACGGCGCAAGGTTCATCCACCGTGTCTCGCCCGGAACAATTGTTTATTGCGATGCCACAAGCCTGGCGCAACTGCCCGATGAATACGGCTACGCGCCCGCGGCTCTGGTATTAACACGTGTGGTCAGCCGGCCACACGATGGAATCATCACCTGCGACGCGGGCCACAAAGCTGTCGCGGCCGATGCTGGCGTGCCCACGTGCGTCGTCGCCGGACATCCAGAACTCGCGCCTCTCGCGCCCAGTGAAGAGCATCTTCCGATGGCATTGAACCTGATGGCAATGAACTCGATGACAACGAGCCTGATAACAACGAACCGCGAAGCCGCAGGTCCGCAGATAGGCGAGGCGCTCTATCTCCTGCCGCGCCACGTCTGCCCTACGGTGAATAACTTTGATTCCGCGCTCCTCGTGCGCGACGGCCAGATCGCATCCGTAGAAAAAGTTACCGCCCGCGGACGCGAAGCGCCGCTGCTGCCCACGTTCGACGCAGAAAAGCATGATCTAAAGCAAAGTGAGAACGCCACGGTGGGCCCGTTGTGAATGAGAGTGGAGGAAGTATTCATGCGCGAATACTTTCTGCCGGGAGATTGCGATTGCGAAGCCAGATCTCGATGACAACGGTGTTTAGGGAGAATCCGATCCAGAAGGCGATGCCAAAGAACTGCTGCGGCATAAGACCAGTCCAATGCGACGTGGCAAAGAAGATTCCCATAACTGGGCGAGTTGTAGCGATGCCTAGCAGAATGGCGATCGAGCGCAACATCCACCTTTGTCGGTGCTCATCGTCGCCCTGGCGCGTATATCGGAAAGCCATTGCCAGCGATGCGAGAAAAAGCGTGTTAAAGACTAGGACAGCCGAGCGCTCGAGCCATCCACCGATGGCGTGGATACTCATGGCGTAGGCTGTGGCACCAACCGTGACGCCGAGAAAGAAGAATGCCTTGTCGACGCGGACCGACCCTCGCGTGCGATGCCAAAAGAGCAATGGCAACAATAATACGAGGGCAAGCGAACAGAGGATGTGCACATAGGTGAGCGTGGCGTGCGATGCGAAGTAGGCGTCGAGGGCAGCGAGTTGTGGCGGCACATGCGAGTTCGGCGAAGTCGACAGTGCAAGCATACGGCGGAGAACTACAGCGATCGCGACAACGATGCAAAACCAGAAGCCGATCTTTAGTCCGCGAGGAAAATGCGTCCGAACGGCACTGCCCCAGCCTTCTTTGCCAGGAACCGAACTCACCTTATGGGTGCCTGCCTGAATCTCCACGCTGATACCTGTTTCCCACCGCCGAGGATTACTTTAACATATTAGATTTACATGTTGTCAAATTAAATGGTGAGGTCGTAAGATCAATCTGTGACCAGGCCCACGGCAGAGGAGCCCAAAAGACCATACGAGTTGGGCAAGCGGCTAGAGCAGATGGATCAAAGCCGGGCCGCGATCCTGAAGGCTGCGCGAGCGCAGCTGGAGGCCAAAGGATATCGGCAATTGACGATGGCTTCGCTGGCAGCCGAAAGTGGGGTCACTCGGCAGACCATCCACAATCTTTTCGGAACAAAAACGACCGTGCTGGAGGCGCTGTTCGACGTCATCGCCCTCGATGGCGGGATGGAAAAGATGCGTGAGGCAATGACCCAGCCCTCAGGGAACGCCATGCTGGCACAATTTGTGCAGATATTTTGCGAATTCTGGGCGCCTAACCGCGTACTCTTCCGGCGAATACACGGGATTGCCGCCATTGATCCGGAGTTTGGTGCCTTGATCGAAGCCCGCAACCGGCAAAGGCTCGTGGCAGCCACTAGAATCGTTCGAAAGATGGGTACCGTCCAGAAACTGGAGCGACTGGCTGCAGTGCTGGCGACGCTTACCTCTTTCGAGTTTTATGACGCCCTGGCTGAGAATTGCGGTGGCGAACGCCAAGTCGAAGCAATGGTGCTGGATTTGGCACAGAATGCACTCTCACGTTCGTTCCCGGGCTAGTCCGATGATGCGGAACGCTCAATCCACGCAGTTCGCAGCCGTCACACCGACGAAGCCATTTCCTCCGACTTCAGCGATCAATTGAAAACATTCCGCAAGAACCAGAACATCCAGCATCTTGATAAAACGCTCGTAGGAGACCCTGGTCGCCACGATCGCAGCACTGATCCGCACTGATCGGACTAAGAGAGTTGTTGCTGGGTACAGTGATTTCGGAAGCTTAGCTATTTCACGAAAAGCACATCCAGCAGTCGCACCAGCTTGGCTTTTTCCTGCGTTCCACCTACGTTGTCGGGAGTGTCCTCGGTGAGTTGCGCGAGTTCGCGTGCCAAGACGCGCTCGGCTGTGTGCTGAGGAACGTATATCGCTTTCCGTGAAGGCATGAGCTTCCAACTCTTTTTATCTTCGCGCCTCAGATCCCATCGTTGCCGTTCCGAGTGCTTGTGAATCTCGGCGTTGCCTTCGGTGAGAGAAAACAGCTCATCGAGCTGAATTTCAATCCAGCCCTGGTTTCCTGTGATATGCACCTTCCTCACTTCGAAATGGTCGAAGACGACAAGAGATTCAGCCGAACTGAAGAGGTCACGCTCACGAAGCTGCTCCTCCGAATCATTGCATGCCTGCAGGAACGCTGAGCTCACCTGATCGGGTTTGGGCCGAACGGAAGTTAGAATCACAACGGGAAATACCTTAGAGTTCGCGGGCATGTTTTTCGCAAGTCTTGCGGAGGCTGCGGCCTCACGGAAAGGTCTCTCCGGCATTCCAGATGGCCGGCCATCAGGAACCGATTCGGATGGTTCCGCATTATTCAAAACGGTGGGCTGCCAGCTCGCAGTCCGGATCGAGCTATTGAGAATGCCACCCGGCGCTGGCTCGAGGTAGCGAAAGAAACGGGGCTGTCCCCGCTGTCTCCAATATGGCGAATCGTATGAATCGACTCCAGGACCTACATGCAACACACTGAAAAAGGAATGCTGAGCGGGATTCACCACAATCCCAGCATGTCCGCGCCATACAGCCAAGTCGCCCGGTTGCGGAGTAGCGACTCGCCGAAACTCGTCGGTCCCCTGATAAAGGTCGGAAGAGCTCGCGTACTCATAATGGAAGCCAGCGCGCTCATAGAGTGCGTGGACAAAATGGGAGCAGTCGGAAGAGAAATCCGAATGACGATGGCGCGAATCCAGCGCGGCGCCCACAATCGCCAAACCCTCATTAGGAGTTAAGAGATGGGGCACGGTCGGCTGCTCGTTAAGATCAGGAGTTTTGCGGGTGACTCGATCAGCCCCGTTGGTGCTTATTCGCTTGTCTTTCGCTTGAACTCGCTCTTGAACTCGCTCTTGCGCTCGGTCCTGCCCCAACCCGGGGCGAACAGCAGCCAGGTAGAGTAGGAGGATAAGCAGGCTGCCTTTGGCGTGGAACCGCATAGTCTATCTTCATAACGAACGTTCAAAAGGCACAGGTCACTAGAGTGCCCCCGAGTCCGGGAAAAGTGTCTTGAGCTCAGATGCACCTTAGGGTCCAAGGAGTTTGCAACTTTTTGGTTGTCGGCTGAGACCACAGCGAACAAGGTCTTGTTCCTGAGCCGTGGCGGGATGGATATAACGATCCTTTCATTCTGAGGCGTTAGATCGTCGCTACTAGTTTAAGGAGTGGCGCGAGCGAACCGGTAAGTGAAGGAGATGCTGGCGTAGGCGGGTATGCGAACTCCGACAACTTCCTGGATGTCGGAAGGATACAAATTTTCTGTTGTCTGCCCGGTATATCCGCTGGCAACGAGAAAATTTACGCCGGCGGTCAAGCGGCCGTTTATAAATGGCCGGATGACTGCACCGCGAAACTCTTTTACTGGAGTTCCGGTGCATTCAGCATTCAAGTTCGCGGGGTTGCATCCGGTGCCCAAAGGCTTGGCGCCGACGTATTCAAATTCTCCTCGCGCCTGCAGACGAAACGGAAGTTTCCGGATTGTTCCCAACAAATCAATAATTGTTCGTGGCGCTTCGGGCGTGGGTTGTCCCGAGTCGAGGTTGCGTGCGTCTGCTTTGGAAAAAGTCGCCAGCAGCGAGCCTCCGCTGAAGTTTCGTCGCACAGCGAAGCTTATAAATCGAAGTCGGCTCGGGCCTTCATTGAACTGCAAGCCAGTATCGGGATCAAGCTTTGCCAGTTCCGCGCTGCTGGTAACGTGGCCCAGGGTCAGGCGCAGATCCGTCTTGGAGACGGTTTTGCTGGCGACCAGCTGATAGGAGTGCGCCGTTGCAACCGGACTTCCTGCCGCAGTTCCCGTACCGATGCGGGGATCCTCTGTAAAAAATGCCTGACCAAAGCTGAGCGAGATAAGCGGCACGTACCACGAATCCTTCGGGCGAAAAGAAACTGTGGCCTTGGGGGAATTCACGCCAACCCATTTTTGAAAAGAATTTTGGGCGTGGAGAAGATCGTCATTGTCGACATTAATTTCATCACGTCGCCAGCCGACGTAGTAGCGGAAATAGCGTGCCAGAGCGCCCTCGGCGGCGATGTAAGGCGTGAGCGATCCAATGGTGATGTTATTTCCGTCGACGGGCGTGAAGGGACCATAATAGGTGGGGGCGCTGGAGTCGAAGAATCCGTAGTGATCGAGGTTATCGCGCCGCGGAGCCTCGCGGTTATATTCAAAACCTGCCAACAGCGACACGTATTCGGCGAACCTGTTCACATAGTTCGCACTGCCGCCGGCAACGGTACGGAACTCGCTTTGCCGAATAAGACCCTGGCCGAAATCTGAATACAACGAAAGATTGTAAGTACGAAAAAAGCCGGAGAGCTGCAATTGCTGGCTCGAGCTGAGTTGCCATACATCGTTCAAAGCGATGAGAGCGGTGTGGGTCTGGTCCTTCTGACGAGGATCGATGGAGTCGCCGATGTTCTGGAAATTGTTGTCGTATTGATTTTCAGGGAAAATTGGCACAAGTCCAGGAACATGAGAAAATCCGTAATATCCAATGCCAAAAAGCGTGAGCTTGTGCTCGCCGACTCGAAATAATCGCTCGCCATT
>JBAWBG010000133.1:0-2659 GCA_049589695.1 Candidatus Sulfotelmatobacter sp.
GGTGGTCTATCTTGTGAGATCGTTCGGACTAATGCCCGAATCGACTTCTCACGACTGGCACGTTCAACCTAGTTGTCAAAGACCGAATCGCGGTCCGCCGGAGCGGTGCGAATTCAGTCCAGGCGAAAACGCACGAATGCGAATCCGACTGTCCTCGAAACTTGATAAACATACAGTGCGGCGAAAATCCCGTCAATCAACGCTTCCCACAGAATTTCCAGATGATTTCCACAACGGGAATCTCTGTTTTGGGTGCGGCGACAGGAGAGCTGCCGGCAAAAACCAAGATTCCTCGCTTCGCTCGGAATGACAAATGGTTTTATGGGCGCTCGTGCGCGCAACAGTATGGTCTTCCGGTCGGAACCAAACGCCACTTTCGGCGCGCATTTTAGGCAGCCCGACACGGAAGACAAGAAATTGAGAAAAGATCTTACTTGCTTGGAGGTCCTTGCTTTGAAGGTACCCTTCGGAACGTCTTTAGGTAAACCTATTGCTTTCCGAATGAAGTCCCGTGGCCGGGACGATTGAGAACGTTATTGCTGCTCTCTAGAACTTAGATGCCGGACGAGACCAAGAGTTTCACAAAAACGACCGGCGTAGCCACACATCCGCTCTCGGTGAATTCTTTATAGCAGATGAATGGGCGGGAGTGCAAGAGAAAGTTTACGAATTTGGTTCGTGGCTTCACGCATGCCTGGTTTCGTCGAGCATGCGCTGGCGCAAGATGCTGTTGGCGCGAGTCTGATATCCCTTGCCGCGCTTTTTGAGCCAGGCGACGACGTCGGCGTCGAGGCGCATCGAGACAGCTTGCTTTAACGGGCGATAAAAGCGACCGCGAACGGCGTCTTTCCATGCGTTAGGCGGGAGTTCGGGGATATCGGAGGTGTCGATTTGGTCGTCGGGCATCGCGGCGAGACGGGCGAGCTCCCGCTTTTGCCGGGGGGTCAGCGATGGTTTTTTCGCTGCTTCCTGAATCGCTTGCCTCCTAATTTCCGTTTTCGATCTTCTAATAGTTCTCGGCATAGATTCTCCGTTCGGCGCGAGTTGCTTTTCTTGCGGAAATAATCCGTATCGCATCAGCGCCTTCGCCTATGTATGCGCGACGAGGAGTACGCTGTGTGCCCCGATCATGCCGATGGTTTGCCAGCGGGGTTCGCCAGCGACCTCGCGATCTTGGGTTGATACATGATGTGGATCGTTGAACACCTGCATCGCAGTATCGAAGCTGATGCCATGCTTCCGCCGGTTGAGCCGATCCTTCCACGCATCTCGGGTGAATCCCGAGACAATTCGCGTCTTTACAATATTGTATATACATTATCCGCGCTGGGGCGGGAGTGCAAGGAGAAGTTTACGGGGCGGATAGGCAAAATAATCGTCGCCAGGCCCGTCTGTATGAATGCATAAGTGCAACGAAGAAGGGTTCTCGAAGCGGCTACGATGCCCCGCCGCTTTGAAATCTTCGGCGGGCAAGCAGCAGCGCGGACCGATTTCCGAGCAGGGCAACCGCTGGCCCGCGAGAGCCTAAGCCCTCGGTGCACCCGATGTTATTGTCAACTCACAATTTAGAGTGTTAGAGTTCGGTTCAAGCCACATGGCAACAAACGCCCGCAAGGTCACGGAAGGCAAGCCGCTGAACCGAAGCCTGTACGCCGCCAAGGCGTCCAAGCAGGACGAGTTCTAACACCCAGTACGCCGACATCCAGAAAGAGGTCGAGGCCTACCTCGAATTTGACCCCGACACCTTCCGCGGCAAGGTCGTCTACTGCAACTGCGACGACCCATTCGAAAGCAACTTCTTCAAGTATTTCGCCGCCAGCTTCAACAAGCTCGCCCTCAAAAAGCTCATTGCCACCAGCTACGACGGCTCCCCCATCGCCGGCCAGGGCACCTTATTCCCGGAATACAACGAGGGGAACGGCAAGCGACAGAAGCCCAAGGCGCTCGCCGTTATCGTCGACCACGTGAAAGACGAGGACGGAGACGGCGCGGCGAACGTGACCGACGTCGAGCTTTTCCTCAAGAGGAACAAGGCCGCCAGAATAGCCTTGAAAGCAGATGAGAAGTACCCCGGAGGCGATTTCCGCAGCCCCGAGTGCATCGCGCTTCTGAAACAGTCGGACATCGTTGCCACCAACCCGCCGTTCTCCCTCTTCCGCGAGTACGTCGCCCAGCTAGTGGCGCACGGCAAGAAGTTCCTGATCAGGCTTGAATGTGGCAATTCCGGCGGACACAATTTCCCCGCCGCTCGTTCGCGTTTTCGCGCCGTCCACCACCCGAAGGGCGCGGGACGGGCAGTTTTGAAAAAACAGCAGGTTCCTCGACTTGCCGTCGCTGGCGCTCCGAGCGGCGCTCGGAATGACATTTTCAAAACTATATCTTCAAATACTCAACAAATAACTCAGCGCGTCAGCAGGTGCCAGGCTTCCTGGTAGGGGCCGTATTTGGATTTCTTGAGGTGGGGGGATAGGACTACTGTCGGTTGGTGGTTGGTGGCGAGGAGGGGGAGGATGTACCAGGTGTCGGTGGGGATGACGTAGGCGGCGAAGAAGTCGAGCTGTTCGGGGCGGTAGATGACGTGGCTGGAGCAAATGGTGCAAACGTAGGAGTTACCGCGCTTGTAGATGGTGCATTTGACCTGGATACGGCGGAAGAGTCC
>JBAWBG010000134.1:0-30376 GCA_049589695.1 Candidatus Sulfotelmatobacter sp.
GTTTTGAGTAGCATGAAGAGTGGAGACGATTCCCGGTGTTATCCAGAAAAGTTAGTCCGATGCGGAGATTTTCAGGACGGCTCACTCTGGCGCTGCTTCATGTTCTGGACTGGCTGGCTTCGAGGATGCTTCCGCCTGATAAGGGGCCGGCTCACCAGCGCACGGGACGCCGGGGCGAAGAAGCCGCTTACTTCCACCTGAGGAAATTGGGGTACACGATGGTGGCGCGAAACTTCCGATCCCCGCGTTGTCGTGGCGAGATCGACCTGATCGGCTGGGAGAAAGACGTTCTTTGCTTTGTGGAAGTAAAGACGCGTACCACGCGGGATGTAAAGACCGGGGAAGCGGCCGTGGATCGCCATAAGCGCCGCGAAGTAGCCGCCGTGGTGCGGGAGTATCTGCGCCGGCTTCCACCTTCTTGCCAGTGGCGCTTCGATGTGGTCAGCGTATACTATGACCGTTCAGAAACCAGCCGGCCGCAGATTGAAGTGTTTCGCAATTCCTCCTTGACGGCTTAGAATGACAAATTTGCATCTATCCTATCTGAAGAGGTTCTGAGTGCCTGAGCTGAGAAAAGATCCTATTGTTGGCCGCTGGGTGATTATTTCCACGGATCGGGCGAAGCGTCCCACCGATTTTGCCCGGGAGAATGTGAAGTTGAAGGGCGGGTTTTGCCCGTTTTGTTACGGAAATGAGGCCAAGACACCGCCGGAGATTCAAGCTTATCGTCCGGGATCGAATGGGGGACCAACCTCGCAGCGCGATACGCCGGGCTGGACGGTGCGGGTTGTCCCCAACAAGTTTCCGGCTCTGGGGATTGAAGGCACTTTAAACCGCCAAGCTGAGGGCATGTTCGACCGGATGAACGGAATTGGCGCCCATGAGGTAATTATTGAAACGCCCGACCACAACGCCAGCCTTGCCACTCTGCCTCCGAAGCGGATTGAAGACGTGCTGTGGACATTTCGTGATCGCATTCTCGATCTGAAAAAGGACAAGCGATTTAAGTACATCCTGTTGTTCAAGAATCACGGCGAGGCGGCGGGGGCATCGCTCGAGCATGCGCACTCGCAACTCATTGCGCTGCCCATTCTTCCCATCAACGTGGTCCAGGAAATTGAGGGAGCGAAGCAGTACTTTCTCTATAAGGAACGCTGCGTGTTCTGCGATATTATCCGGCAGGAAATAGAGAATGGAAGTCGGGTTGTCGCTGAGAACGAAAATTTCCTGACTATCGCGCCCTACGCGCCGCGTTTCCCGTTTGAAACATGGATTCTGCCCAAGCAGCATGAGTCGGCGTTCGAGAACTCGTCTTCGCATATGTTTGAGAATCTGGCCAAGGCACTGAAGACGCTGCTGACCAAGGCTGACCGGGTACTCGACAATCCGCCATACAATCTGGTAATACACACTTCGCCGGCGCAGGATCCCACCAACGACCACTACCACTGGCACATGGAATTTATGCCGAAGTTAACCAAGACGGCGGGATTTGAATGGGGAACGGGGTTCTACATTAATCCGACGCCGCCGGAAGAGGCGGCGAAGTTTTTGCGTGAGGCGAGTGTCGAGGAGTCGATTCCGGCGACTGTTGGGTAGATTGAGTCTTCAGTAGAATCTCGAACTAGCTCTGCGTGCGGTCCTGAAACTCCTCGTGCCAAGCCATTTGGATGGCTTCCAGTTTGCCTTCGTTCGAAGCTCCGGGGTCGCCCTTGAAATCCGGCAGTTCGGTAACGTAACGATGGAGATCTGTAAAACGAACCGTAAGCGGGTCGAGTTCCGGATGTAGTTCGGAAAGCAGGATGCCGATATCTTCGGCGTTATCCCAGGTGAGAGTTTTCGGCATATTGCAGTTCCTTGGATCGGCCTCCGGCTTCCGCTATCCGGCTTTTCACAAAGTCTGGTTCCACGAAGCCTGAAGCCGAAAGCCGGGCCCGTCTTAATGATGTTCTTCCGATATGTAATTGCGGTTCCAGGCGGGAATCTCGACGACGACTTTCCCCGGCTTCGTGATCTGCACTTGGCAGCCGAGACGAGAGTTTAACTGCAAGTCGGCAGCCATGTCCAGACGGTCGGCTTCGTCGTCATCCATTGGCGAAAGATTCTCGGCGCCTTCTTTGACCCACACGTGGCAGGTGGTGCAGGCGCAGTTGCCGCCACAGGCGTGGTCGAGCGTGACACCATAATTTAGCGCAATGTCGAGAATCGATTCTTCCTTTCCATGATCTTCATAGGGCAGCTTGCCATGCTCGAACTGAACTGTCTTGCCCTCGGGCAAAAACATAACCTGAACTGTGTTTTCGCCGGGGGCGTCTTCAGTAATTGTGCCGGCGGATTGTGATTTTTCTTCTGACATTTTTTGACCTCAATCTGTTGTCATCCTGAGTGAAGCGAAGGACCTCTGCACTCCAAGCCAAGTTGCATAGGTCCTTCGCGGCAACGAACGCCGCTCAGGATGACAATACGAAATGACAATATGAATGGTCATTCAAACTCTGCTTTCGCCATGGGATGCGGAGTCGTCGGACCTTCGCCCATGTCGGCTTCGTCCATCGTCTTGCCTTTTAGCGCGGTGGAAACGGCGCTGTCCATCATCAACTCGGCCAGACGCGTTGTGCCTTGATTAAGCGCGTCGATTGCTTTTCGCATGGCCTGATAATCTTGTTCCCGCTTGACCGCGGTTAGAGACTTCTCCAGCTTGGCGATCTTTTTCTTCTCGTCGGTGGTCAGATGTCCCCACGCGGGGCTTTTCTTTCCTTTTTCGAGGGCGGCCAGGATCGTCGCGGCCTCATTGCGCGCTTCGATGACCTGGCGCTGGCGGAAGTCTTCTTCCGCGCTGTCGAATGAGTCGAGGATCATGCCCTCGACTTGCTCGTCGGTCAGGCCATAGCTGGGCTGGACTTGAATCTCTGCTTCTTTGCCGCTGCGTTGCTCGCGCGCGGCCACGTTGAGGATGCCGTTGGCGTCAATGAGAAATTTGACTTCGATCCGCGCCATTCCCGCCGCCATCGGCGGAACACCTTTGAGGTCGAAACGTGCCAGCGAGCGGCAATCTTTTGCCAACTCACGCTCGCCTTGCAGCACGTGGATGGCGACGTTGGCTTGTCCGTCAACTTGCGTGGTATAGAACTGTGTCGCCGACGCAGGGATCGTTGAGTTGCGCAGAATGATTTTGTCGGTGACGCCGCCTGCCACTTCGATGCCGAGCGACAGCGGGGTGACATCGAGCAGCAGCATATTTTCAGTGGCTTCAGAGCCGCCGCCGAGAATATTGGCTTGCACTGCCGCGCCCAGCGCGACGACTTCATCCGGATTAAGATCGATGTGCGGCTCGCGCTGAAATAAGTCTTTGACCAGAGTGCGAACTTTGGGAATTCGCGTGGAGCCGCCAACCAGTACGACTTCGTCAATTTGTTCGGGCTTGAGCCCAGCATCTTTAAGCGCCTGCTTGCAGGGCCCGACGGTGCGATCGATGATGGGCTGAATCAATTGTTCGAACTGCTCCCGAGTAATCTCGCGCAGATACCGCTTTCCACCGGGCAACTCTACATCGAGCTTTACCGAGGGCTGCGAGGAGAGAGCGATTTTGGCTTCAATCACGGCCTTGCGAATGGCTTGCACCGCTTCGCCATTGCGGCGGAGATCGAGTCCCAAGTCGCCGAGAGTGTCATCAAGGGCGATGGTGATCAGCAAGTTGTCGATGTCATCGCCGCCGAGATGCGTGTCGCCGTTTGTGGCGATGACTTCGAAGATTCCATCGTGCAGTTTGAGGATGGAGATGTCGAAGGTGCCGCCGCCAAGGTCGTAGACGGCAACTACTCCGTTCTGCTTTTTGTCGAGGCCGTACGCCAGTGATGCCGCGGTAGGCTCGTTCACCAGGCGCAGAACTTCCAGGCCAGCGATGCGGCCAGCATCTTTTGTTGCCTGACGCTGAGCATCGTTGAAATACGCAGGCACGGTGATGACGGCCTTTGTCACCGGTGCTCCGAAAAAGCGCTCGGCATTGCGTTTGAGCTGGCGCAGAATCAGCGCCGAAATCTCGGGTGGGGTGAATGTCTTATCGCCAAGCTTGATGCGCAAAACTTCGCCGGGCTGAAGATCCTCGGCGAGACGGAACGGGAAAAATTTCAGCTCTTCCTGAACGTCATCGACTCCGCGTCCCATCAGGCGTTTGATCGAATAGACTGCGCGCTCCGGCGTCTCGGTTAAATACTTGCGAGCGGCGTTGCCGATGACCGGTTGGTTCTTCTCGTCTAGCGCGACGACCGACGGCACGAGATTTAGACCGTCGTCACCCGGAATCACGACAGGGCTCTCCCCCTGCATGAAAGCCACGAGAGAATTCGTGGTCCCCAAGTCGATGCCGACGATGCGATCAATTGCCATAGAAAGCTGATCTACTGCTCCAGCGCCTCACTCACATCCCGCACCAGATTGCGGATGTAGTTTCGACGGTTCAGCAAGTCCACCATTTTGTCTCGTTCCTGCCTACGCTCTTCATCTGAGACGGGTTGACCGTTCTGCTGACGCTGGATCATTCCGTCCCACATCTTCCAATTGTCCTGTAACTCTCGCAGAAGGACTTCGTGCTTCTCCTCGAGTTCCAGCTTCTGCCGGCCGATTTCTTCAATCAAGGCGGGATCATCCTCGCCCATTTTCTTCTGCATGCGGAGCTCTTCGAGTTGCATGTTCAACTCGAAAACCTCTTCCAGCAAATCGGGCGGAACGATTTGCTTTTTGAGCTCTCCGCTGGAGCGCGCCTGCTCCGTGGCAGATTTTGATTGCTCTTCTAGTTCCACGCCCTCCAACTTCAAGAGATACTGCGTGCGCTTGATTGGATCCTTCAAGGTGCGATGCGCGTCATTCAACAGGGAACTCTGTTGCAAGCTCCACTCCTGCTCCTGAGTCCCCGCCTGTGCATTCAAATCAGGATGCAGTTTTCGGCTCAGCAGGTAGAAGTCTTTATCCAGTGCGGCTACATCAAGATCCAGCTTGCGGGGCAAACCAAAAAACGTGAAATAATCCACCGGCGCCGGAGGTTGGACCTTGCCGCAGGACTCGCAGAAATGCAACGCGCGCATGGTTCCACAGTACCAGCAGGATTGAGTCTCCTCGGGTGCGGGCTTTTCTGTGATTGTGGTGAAGGACGAATTCGTCATTTCTCCCTACATTCTTGAAACACAACTGCACGCTCTTCGCTTGAACCGGTGCAAGCCCAGGGCGCTGATTGCTGGGCGAGGACGGTCGCGCCACACGAGATCACGCGGAGAATGAAGTCCCGCAGCCGCATGACTTCGTGGCCTGGGGATTCACGAACACGAAGCCCTGCTGAATCAGCGTCTCCTGGTAATCGAGGATCATGCCGTTCAGGTAGATAAACGACTTCGGATCCACGAATACGCGCACGTCGCTGAACTCGAAGATGCGATCGCGTTCGCGCGGCTGTGTATCGAAACGAACGTTATAGCTCAGACCAGAACAGCCACCACCCTGCACGCCCAGGCGTAATCCACCCTGTTCGGGCGAGATGCCTTCTTTGGCCATGGCGCCCCGAACTTTCGACAGGGCTTTATCAGTCACCTGAATGCCCTTGCCGGGAAAGGTTTGGGATGGTTGCGCGGTTTGTTTTGTTGCCGTTGTCATGTTGTAATGATTGCGAAGTCCTGACGCAATCCCTGAGCGGCTAAAGCCTCGACTCATGATCCGGCAGCTTTGCGGCGCGACTGAAGCCGCGCCCTTTCAAAACTGATCTGCGCGCCGGATGCAGATCGCGATTCTGCTGCGCCAAAAGCTTTACTGCGCTACAGTTGACGCAACCGGTTTGGCGGTCTCCTGCTTTTTCTTCCAGTCGCCGATGGCGGCGCGGATAGCATCTTCGGCCAACACAGAACAGTGGATCTTCACTGGAGGCAGCGAAAGTTCCTTCACGATATCCATGTTCTTGATGGCGAGGGCTTCATCCACGGTTTTGCCCTTGACCCATTCTGTGGCCAGCGAGGAGGAGGCGATCGCGGAGCCGCAGCCGAAAGTCTTGAACTTGGCTTCCTCGATCACATTGGTCTCGCGGTTGACCTTGATCTGTAATTTCATGACGTCGCCGCACTCGGGTGCGCCGACGAGGCCGGTACCCACATCGGCGCTGCTCTTATCCATTGAGCCAACGTTGCGGGGATTGTTGTAGTGATCGATTACTTTATCGCTGTATGACATTTTGACCCTCTCCTAAATCCTCTGAATTTATCGCTGGGGCTAAAGCCCCCATTTTCAGTTCGAGCCTTTACGGCAAGTCGCTTACTCTTCCGCCACTTACTCTCCGGCCCACTTAACGTCCTTCAAGTTGATGCCTTCCTTCGCCATTTCGTAAAGCGGAGAAAGCTCGCGCAGACGCTCGACTGTTTCGATAACGCGGTCAGCCACGTAATCGACTTCGGCCTCGGTATTGAAACGGCCAATGCCGAATCGAATTGAACTATGGGCCAAGTCGTCGCCGGTGCCCAGAGCCTTCAATACATAAGATGGCTCAAGCGTCGCAGAGGTGCACGCCGATCCGCTGGACACCGCAATATCGTTGATGCCCATGAGCAAAGACTCACCTTCCACATAGGCGAAGCTAATGTTCAGGTTGCCCGGGAGGCGGTGCTCCATGGTGCCGTTGATGTAAGTCTCATCCAAATGATTCATGATGCGATCGCGCAGACGGTCGCGTAAGCCAGCCAAATGAGCTGCTTCGTGAGACATTTCCTCGGAAGCAATGGCGCAGGCTTTGCCCAATCCGACGATGCCTGCCACATTGAGAGTGCCGGACCGCATGCCGCGCTCGTGGCCACCGCCATCGATAATGGCGGAAATCTGCACCCGCGGATTCTTGCGGCGAACGTATAACGCGCCCACGCCTTTGGGACCGTACATCTTATGGGCGGAGATCGACATCAAGTCGATATTCTGTTTGTTCACATCTACCGGAATCTTGCCGATCGCCTGCGTGGCGTCAGTGTGGAAGATCACGCCGCGTTCGCGGCACAACTTGCCGATTTCCGCGATGGGTTGCACCACGCCGATCTCGTTGTTCGCGAACATGATGCTCACCAGGATGGTTTTGTCATCCATGGCGCGCTTGAGGTCTTCGAGATCAATCAGCCCATTTTTCTGAACCGGAAGGTAAGTAACGCGATAACCATATTTTTCCAGGCGCTTGCAGGTATCGAGGACAGCCTTGTGCTCGGTGACCGCCGTGATGATGTGATTGCCCTTTTCGCGGTACATTTCGGCGACACCTTTAATGGCAAGGTTGTCGCTCTCCGTGGCGCCCGACGTGAAAATAATTTCTTTGGTTGTGGCGCCGATCAGCTTCGCAATGCGCTCACGCGCCGTCTCCACGCCCTCTTCACCGGCCCAGCCGAACGAGTGATTGCGGCTGGCGGCATTGCCGAACTTTTCCATGAAGTAAGGCAGCATCTCTTCCAACACGCGCGGGTCCATCGGCGTGGTGGCGTGGTTGTCCATGTAAATGGGCAATTTCACTCCTTGCGGAGCTGAGTGCTTGGTGACGGGGAGTTCCTGGGGGATCTTTACATCCGTGCTCATAATTGCCTCTCCTACCTGATTAGTTGCTCATCGTTGCTTTATTGCTTTATTTGCCTGCCGCACTAGACGATCGTTACTAGTTCTGCAAGCTTTCCCGTGGCACTTTCTGCCACTTCCGGCTCTTCTCTCATATGTGAAATCTTGATGCGCTTCAACACCGCTTCGATGCTCTCATTTACTTTGCGCAGCGGCTCGCGGATATTGCAACGGTCGCTCTGTCCGCACTCGCCGCGAACCGTAACACAAGAGGTGATAAAGAGGGGGCCGTCGATGGCCTGGATTACTTCGAAGGCGGAAATCGTGTGCGCCGCCCGGGCGAGCCTGTAACCACCGTAGGTGCCATGCTGGGATTGCAGAAGACCTGCCTTTACGAGTCGCTGCAGAATCTTGGCCAAAGCCTCGGGCGGAATACCAAAGGAATCGGCAACGTCCTTTGCGCTAGCGCTGCCCGTTCCTTCTTGCGCATGGTCGGCCAGGTGCTTCATGGCCATCAATGCGTAGTCCGCCTTTTTGGTTAGCTTCAACATCCGAGTGCACCACAAGGATCGCTAATTTCCGACAGTTTAGGTCGGAGATAAATACGACCTTTTCTGTCGTAATTCATTCTACGACCAAAAGCGGAATTGGCGCAAGGCCTAGCAAGCAGCAGCAGGAAATGACATTGAATGGTAAGCAACCACGTCTGAGTGGCTTAGGCGAGGCGATCATTTTGGTCGGAATTCCAGGATCGAAAGTGATCGGCCGACTCCTCCACTAAGATTAGGCCGGCGGAACTCCTTGAAATGGGGGGCTTGACAATAGTCGTAGCAAGGCTAAAATACCGGAAATTCCCAGTCGATCCCTCCCGCTGCTTCGACGAGGGCGATATTTCCTGATTTATGACTTCAAAGCCGTTCTCCCAGCCGACAGATACGAATAAACCTTGCAAGCATCCGCGAGTGCAAATTGTGAGCCGCGACGAAGACGCTGAATTCGTGGAATGCCTGGAGTGTCGAGAGGTTTTCGAGTCGAGCGAACTGAAAGACATGAGTATTGAAGAGAGTGTCGACCGGGACGACCAGGAATCGTAACTCCGGAAGCTGCTCACCATAGTAACCGGATAAACTCGCTTCTTCCTTGTTTCCGGTGCAACCAGACTGTTAATCTGCGCCCGGGGGCGTGCATTCAGCACGTTGCAAAACTCATGCCTGCTGTAGCGCTTGTGGTCGACGACTCCATGCTGATCCGCTACACCGTGTGCCGCTCTCTGGAAGAGCGCGGCTTTACGGTGGAGTCGGCCACCAATGGCGTGGAGGCGTTGCAGATCCTTCAGCGCGTGCAGCCCGATCTTATCGTCACGGATATGCATATGCCGAAGATGTCGGGCGGCGAGCTGATTACCGCGCTGAAGAAGAATCCGAAGACCGCCAATATTCCTATCATTATTGTCGCGGGCCGCGGCAGTGGCTTCGATGAAAGTGAAAAGCGCGCCAATTTCGCGATTTACAAAGATATTGATATTCAAAGCCAGCTCGAGAAAGCGCTGGATGCGGTGATGGGAAATAGTCAGGGGGCCAGCAAATAGTAGTTGTTGGAATTTTTTCCGCCGAGTTTCCCGTGAACCAGACTAGCGCAAGCCGGGACTAGCGCAGGGTGACGCTCGCCTCGGCTGAAAAATCCATTGCGGCAAAATCCTTCGCTAAAAATTTTGGATATGCGGCGGCGGCAATCATGGCGGCATTATCGGTGGAAAGCGCACGCGATGGAAAAAAGACTGGAATACCTTCCTGAGCGCCTCGCTGCTCGAAAGTCTTTCGCAGCTCGCTGTTGGCCGCTACCCCGCCGGTCACGAATAATGTAGCCACGTCGTACGCCGCCGCCGCTGCAAGAGTCTTGCCCACCAGATCGTCAACTATGGCACGCTGAAATGACGCGACCAGGTCGAGTGTCTGCCGATCGCAGGCTGCTAAATAATCTTCGAGCTTGGGCTTTGGGATGCTGGCCAGAGCGTTGCGGCGAGCGTCGATGGAATCCCGCATGCTGTGGACTTCGACATAGCGCAGCACTGCGGTCTTGATGCCGCTATAAGAGAAATCAAAGCGGGAGCGATCGATTTCGGCTTCTGCGGATTCGCGATGCTTCCGGCGATCGGGGTGCTTGATTTGTGCGGGAGGAAATTTTACCGCGCCAGGGTTGCCGTGTGGAGCGAGCCGGTCGATGATCGGTCCACCCGGATAACCCAGGCCAAGCAGTTTTGCAACTTTGTCGAAAGCTTCGCCAGCAGCGTCATCGCGAGTATGGCCGATATTCGCGTAAGTCCAGCTTTCGTTTTTCTGCTTCGCGAGATAAAGGTGTGTGTGTCCACCTGAAACCACCAAGGCCAATACTGGAAACTGCAATTCGCGATTACCCTTTTGGCGTTCTTCCAGCAAAACTGCATGAATGTGACCTTCGAGGTGGTTGACTGCAATCAGCAGCTTGTCGAGGGCGAAGGCCAGCGCTTTGGCGTAGCTGATGCCGACAAGTAGCGCTCCGGCCAGGCCCGGACCCTGCGTGACGGCGATTGCGTCTAAGGAGTTGTAGGTCTGACTTGCCTCAGCCAAGGCTTGCCGAACGACGGGAACGATTGCTTTCAGGTGCTCGCGTGATGCTAATTCTGGCACTACTCCGCCAAAAGGCCGATGGGTCGCAAACTGCGAGGCGACTACGTTAGAAATAAGTTGTTCTCCCGAGCGCACCACGGCCGCCGCGGTTTCGTCGCACGAGCTTTCAATTCCGAGGATGTAGGCGTCGGGCATGAAACTATAGTATTAGATATTTATTACGGATTGCTCAGACATCTGAAGGAAGGAAACCGGACAATCTCACAGCCAGCCTTTGGTTCTGGCGATCCTCGACGCTTCCACCCGGTTGCTCGCGCCCATCTTGCTGATCGCTTCCGAAAGATAATTTCTCACGGTGCCTTCGGAAAGGCGGAGTTCAGCGGCAATGTCTCCGCTTTGCATGCCTTCGCCGGCGAGGCGCAAGACCTGGCGTTCGCGATCGGTCAGCGGATCCATTTCTGACCAGGCCTCGGTGGCGAGATCGGGATGGATGACGCGCAGTCCCTGTTGCACGCGGCGCACAGCTTCGGCGAGTTCCTCGGCGCGCATATCTTTCAGCATGTAGCCGAGCGCCCCAGCTTCCATGGCGCGGCGTAAGTATCCGGCACGCGCGAACGTGGTGAGGATGATGACGCGGGTGCTTACGCGGCGGCGTTTGAGTTCCGCTGCGGTATCGAGACCGGTCATGAGTGGCATCTCGATATCCGTAATAAGGACGTCGGGCTTGTGGGCGAGCACGGCATCGACAGCTTCCTTGCCGTTCCGTACTTGCGCCACAACGGAGATGTCGCCTTCGATCTCGAGCAGCGCGGCCAGAGCACCGAGAACCATGCCCTGATCCTCAGCGAGAACCACTCGGATCGTTTTACGATTTTCCTTCGCGACAGGAGTCAATGGGCGCGGACCTCGTTTTTTGCACGATTTCTTTGAGTGGAAGGGTGATCGTAAGCCTTGTGCCGGCGCGCGAGTCGCAATCGAGGGTGCCCCCGAGCATTTCGACACGCTCCCGCATACCACGAAGTCCGTTACCTTCGCGTTCGAGCCCACCGCGGCCATCATCTACGATCTCCAAGAGGAAAGAACCGTTCTGCTGCGCCAATCGCAAATGGCAAGTGTGGGCCTGCGCATGGCGCACAACGTTGGTAACGGCTTCCCTGACGGCCAGTGAGAGTACGCCCTCTTGCAACGCGGGAAGCTTCACCATCGTGGATGCATCGCATTGCACCACGACGCCAGCAGTTTCCAGAGTGGACTTGGCCTGGGCTAGTTCCGCGACCAGGCCTTTGGAACGGAAACCACGGATCGTATCGCGAACATCCGACAGTGCCTGACGAGAAATTTGTTCGACCTCGCGAATCTCCTGCCCCGCGCGCTGTGGATCGCGATCAATCAGTTTCCCCGCCAGCTCCGATTTCAGGGTGATTACCGAGAGAGTATGTCCCAAGACGTCGTGCAGGTCGCGGGCGATTCTCTCGCGCTCCGCGACTTTCGCCAAATGCTCAATCTCTTCATTGGCCTTGCGCAGCTTGCGGTTCATGCGATTGCGCTCGGCGAAAAACAGGTTGCCACCGCCCACGACAAGAGGAAAAATCGCGGAATAAAAGACTTCCCATCCCGACAAGTGCAATAGCCAGCCCTCGACGCCGGCAATAGCCACAATGCCCAGCATTCCCGCGACCGCTTTCGCCTGAGTCTCCACGGAGAACGGCAAGAATGCGGCGGCGAAGATAAAAAAAGTTGAAGCACCGCTGTTCATGGGGATATAAAGCATCCCCAACGCCACCATGCCAGCTATATGTAAAAGACCTTTAGGATTCTGCAGCAAGAACAGACCTGCGTACAGAAGGAGGAATATGGTGTAGCCTAGCAGGTCTAACATCCACTGTTTACGGGTTGCATGGTCCAAGATGGGCTGAATAAAGAAGAATCCGGAATAGGCCAGCCAGACAAAGGGGGCCCATCCGTGCTCGCGGTTCTTGGAAAATTTGTCGAAAAAACCAATCATCGATTCAACCAGCGGACTCAAAAGTTATCGCCTGCACATCACGTCCAGTGCTTCCATTGTCGCCCCGGCAGTCAATTTCGGTCACCATAGAGTAGCGGCCGGGCGATGCCATACCAAATCAAACAAGTGGCTGTAATCAGAACAACAAGCACTTTCATCCCCGCGAAAAGTGCTACCAAGCCGAACACTATCAGAACCGTTGTCCAACCGAGAGACTTCTTAGATTGTGCGCTCATGTTCAACTCCTTATATATCGTGCTGCGCTGCCGTTTTTCCGAACCTGCCTTTTGAAAAGACTGAAGATCAGATTCCTGCACTTGTTACCCGTAGAGTTTTCCCTGATCGCGCTGGAACCCGATGCGCGCTACGCCGAGGCAGATCAAAGTGAAGGCTAATAGAACTTCCCAGTGTGTGGAGGCTGGCTCGTGCCGTCCTGCGCCGACAATTCCCAAAGCGAGTTGCGACAAGTGATATGGCGGAAGCGCCAAGGCAATCTGACGCACCAGTTTAGGCAGAAACATATAAGGCACCCACAAGCCGCTGCAGAACGAGAGTGGTAAATAGATCAGATTGATGGCGGCAGGCGCGGAGTTTGGTCCGGCGAAATAACCGATGGCCAATCCCATGGCAGAAAAAGGAAGTGACCCGGCCACCAATGTTCCGAGCAGCGTGGCCATTTCAGCGACCGGCAAACGGACTCCGCCGAAGAGGATGCCCAAAAGCAGCAACAGTAAAACGACGACTGCGCTGAAGATCATGCTAAGAACGACCTTCGCGGCGAAGTAGGCGAAGGGAGGCATGGGACTGGCACGCTTCACTTGCAGCCATCCGAGGCCGCGGTCGGAGGCGAGGCCGGAAGCAGTGCCAAATAGCGAAGCTCCCATTACTCCGAACGTGCCGTAAGTCGCGATCAAGTATGTGGGAACGCCAGTGGCACCGATCATTTCCTTGGCATTCAAAACCAAACCGAAGAGGACGTAGAACATGAGTGGAAAGCTGATCACCGAGGCCGTGTAAACGCGCAGTCGCAGGTTCTTGAGAAACTCATATTTTGCTTCTTTCAAATAGATGGTGGCCGTGTGGCTTGGCGTGCGGTCGATTTGAGTGCTGCTGAGTATTACTGCGCTCGTGCTCATGGTCATCTCCTAAGTCTTGTCCACGTGCGTGCAAGAAAATAGCCAATCAGCTTCGGCTATTTCCGTTTTCACCGCTGTCCCGAGTCAAGGACAAGAAAGCTTCTTCCAATCCTGCACTGCTGACTTCCAATCCAGAGAGAGAGGGATCGCTGGCGAGCAAGGTGCGAACCACCGACTCGGCCGCGCCGGTGTGGATCTCGACTGCTTCGCGATCGAGCTTGACGTCAGTTACCCCAGGAATTTGAAGCAAGGTAGAGACGCTCAAGGCGGTGACGCAACGAATGCGCTTGCCGCTGGTTTGCGACTTGATATCTGCCGGTGTGCCTTCAGCGATGATCTCTCCCTGATGGATCACGGCAATGCGGTCGGCGAGAGCGTCGGCTTCTTCGAGATAGTGCGTGGTGAGCAGAACCGTTTTTCCGCGCCCGACCAGGTGGCGAATTTCTTCCCAGAGGGCGCGTCGGGCTTCCACATCGAGGCCGACGGTCGGCTCGTCCAAAAACAAGAGGTCGGGATTGCCGCAGATAGCCAAGGCGAACAGCGTGCGTTGCCGCTGACCGCCGGAGAGATCGCCGAACTTGCGATCACTCAATTTCTCCAGCCCGGCTGCCTGCAGCACCTCTTGGAGGGGAAGCGGCTGCGGGTAATAGCTGGAGAATAAATCGATGTGCTCTCGGACACGCAGAGTCTCCGGAACTTTGCCCACCTGCAGCATCGCTCCGGTGCGCATGCGATTTTCGGGATTCGTGGGATTTCCGCCAAAGACTCGGACCTGGCCAAAGTCAGGTGTAAGGAGACCCAGCAACAGCCTCACAGCGGTTGTCTTGCCAGCTCCGTTCGGGCCCAAGAGCGCGACGACCTCGCCCGCACGCACGGTGAAGTTCACATTGCGCAAGGCGCGAACTTTCCCGTAGTTTTTGCCGATACCTTCCAGACTAGCGACCACGGCGTCGGGGATTGGATATTGCAAATTTTGTTTTTCTTCGAGAGTTGCGATCATTTTGGTTGTCTCTGCCGCCGGAACGCCGGGACTGAGTTCTGTCCCGATGGCTGCATCATCGTGGAGTTGCGGAGGAGGCGCCAGTGCTGTTCATCACGGAATCAGCATGACAATTGTCATGATTCAATGAGATTGGAGACAGTGGGGGCTAGGAGTCCAGAAGTCTGACCGGAGGCCTAAAATAACGATTTTGCAATTCTCCGTAATCCTTGTTACGAAAAACGAACAAAGTCCCGCCATATGAACCTGAACCGGCAAGCGGGAGAATGCCGCGACCCAAGTTTCGATTGACGAATTCGATAAGCAGGACGCGGGGGCTAGCTTGTTCGGAATTCGTAACAAAATTAAGAACGTTAGATTTTATTCGCAAAACTATGACACTGGTGTCAACTCCCTGCTATGATGGCGGACACTTTAGTGATCTCCCAGAATTCGATGGAGGCATCATATGCTCCCGGCCGGTAAGAGCCTTCGTACCCTTCGCGAGAAGCTCGGTTTGACGATGCGCGACATCGAAATGTCGAGCGCCCGCATGGCTGAAAAATATCGCAACGAAGAGTTTTCGATTCCGCCGAGCCGTTTGTCCGACATTGAGACCAAAGGCGTTCTGCCGAGTATTTTCCGTCTCTACACGCTGGCCGTAATCTACCGTCGCGATTTGCGGGAATTGCTGGCGTGGTACGGCGTGGACTTAAGCAATATGGCTGCGGATCTCAGCATGATTGCTCCCCCGCGATCGCACGTCTCTGAGGCGCTCTCGGCATTATCGTCGGTGCAAGTGCCCATCCGTATGGACCCTGCCTTTGATGAGCATCGTACCTCTAATTTGGGACGCATGGTCGAACAGTGGGGTCTGGTGCCGCTGTCCTATCTGGCGCAATTCGCGCACACGGATTTTACATATGGCTACATCGGCAATCAGGATTTCACCATGTATCCCATTCTTCCACCGGGCAGCTTCATTCAGATCGATGAAGAGAAGAATAAGGTAGCAGAGGGAAACTGGCGATCGGAGTACGAACGGCCAATCTATTTTGTGGAAACTCGCGACGGGCACACCTGCTGCTGGTGCAGCATGAGTAAAGACGATCTGATCCTGCAGCCCCATCCACTCTCGCCTGTGCAAGTGCGAGTCCTGCGCCATCCTCAGGAAGCGGAGATCATTGGACAGGTTGTAGGGGTCGCTATGAAGCTGACGGAGTGGCAGGCTTACGGTTCTTCTCCAGCGCCGAAAGCGCAACCAGTACTGAATTAAGATGGCTGGCGGAGACTTTGTCCTGCGGTGAAGGAAGCAGTTGATTGATTTGCTGCTGCATGCCTTCAACGTACCCAGTTGAGGTTTTGGAGCCCGTCTGGCTCGATTCCCGCAAATCTTCTTCTAACTCCGAAATTGGGGTGCGCAATACTTTGGATAATACTTCCGTGTGAGCCGCTTTTAGAGCGCGCTCTGACGAGTCGTCTCCGTAGGTCAGCGACAAACCCCAATGGCTGTAACCACCCTCCTGGCGGCGCAAAGAACCTAAATAGGACAATCTGGCAAGCAATCCGGTGACGGCCGCCAGCGTGGTCTCTCGCAGATCCTGCAAAGCCGATTTCAGCGTCATTTCACGTTGCTGCGCTTGTTACGAATTCCGAACAACTGGTGACCGACGGTGCTCTTTTCAGCAGAGCGGAAGCCATGAAAGTATCACGCTCGATTTTCAAATACAAGGAGAAACCCCATCGTGAAACGTACACTACTTATCGTCGCAGCAGCGCTGATGTTCCTCAACACTTTAGTAATTCCCACTGTGGCTCATGCGGATGGCGGAGGCGGCGGTGGGAACTGCTCCGGACAACAAGCCTGCAAGCCGTAACCTACCTAACGGGACGTTACGAAAAACGGACGAGACGCAATGTCATGTTGTAGGCGCCAGTTCGTCGGGCTATAATTTGCGACCACGGTCATGTTGCAGCCTCATTCACTTTTGTGGCACTACTTGTGGATCGCGCCTCATGCTCTGCTCGCTCTTCTCGCGCTCTTGATGTGGAGGCGGGGACTCCATAAGGAGTTCCCTGCCTTTTTCTTTTACGCAGTCTTCGAGTCTGTCGGAGAGGGAGTTATCTATGCAATAGACGTTAGCCCATCGGCCTCGGCGACAATCTACTGGTGGTGCTATCTCTGTTTCCTGGTTGTTGAGGTATTTATAAAACTCGCTGTTATCGGTGAAGTTTTCACTCATCTCTTACGCCGTTATCCCTCCCTCGGCAAATTGGGGAAGGCTCTCATCACCGTCGTCGGCGTCATTCTCGTATTTACAGCAACGATCATCGCAGCCTTTGCAAATCCCACGCCCTTCTGGCTCATTTCCGCCACGCGCATTCTCGGCCGAAGCTTAAGTGTAGTTCAGTGCGGGCTCATTTTGTTTCTTCTCATTTTCGCTGCCCATTTTCGCCTACGCTGGAGCCGTTCAGTTTTTGGAATCACGGTCGGGTGTGGAATTGTGGCCTCCTTCGATCTGGCCTACTGGGCTCTGATGGCTGGCTGGCTCTTCGGAACGAAGACCTACCTCCTCGACTTCTTAAACATGAGCACTTATCATGCTTGCGTCCTCATTTGGTTCTACTACCTGCTAGTCCCCCAGAAGGATGCCACGACGTCCGCGGTTCTCTTGCCCGAGCATAATCTCGACATCTGGAACCGGGAACTGGAGCGTTTACTCCAACCATGAATCTGGCCATCGTCCTTGTTGCCTCTGCCGTCGTTGTGCTGGGTGTGATTTTGCGCCTGGCGGTGTCCCGAAGCCTACAGGCCAAGCGAAGCCTCAGTTCAGCGATAGCGATTCACTCGCTCGATGTAGAGGCATTCCGCAATCTGATCAACCCCGCGGAGGATGAGTATCTAAGGCGCTGGTTACCTCCCGCGCAGTTCCGCCGGGTCCGCCGCGCGCGATTACGGGCCATGGCGGCCTACGTCCAAGTCGCGGGAAATAATGCCGGTGTTTTGGTGGGCTTGGGGGAAGCAGCACTGGCCAGCGGCGATCCGAGAGTGGCCGAAGCTGCGGGGCAACTGGTAGAGCACGCCCTGCTGCTTCGGCGCAATACCACCCTGGCCCTGGGGCGGATTTATGTGGCGCTGGCGTTGCCAAGCTCCAACTTCGCCGCGGTGCGCGTGGTAGAGCGCTACGAGCAAGTAAGCGGGTCGGCCATGTTGCTTGGACGGTTGCAGAATCCGGGCGCGCCGATTCGCGTTTCAGCGCGAATCTGACCGAACGTTTGTGATCTAACTCACAAACCTTCGAGGTCCTGCCCCTGTAGCGGAGTTCGCGAAACTGCCCGGGGTTACTTGCGCACTACCTTCCGCTATTCACGCCTTGTTTTCGCTACCGCTTCTGGTGTAAAAACCAGCGAACCTGTCACTTCACAGAAATCTTGTTCGCATTCAAGCAGCTGCAATTGGAGTTGTTCGGCCGGCACGATTAAAGTGCCGGAGGCAAGGAGACTCTATGATCCGCACGACCACGTTCCGCAGCATGAAATTCTTCTTTGTCTTGATGTTTGTTGTGCTGGTTTGTTCGGTTGCCTTCGGTCAAGGTGGTGCGGCCACCGGAGATCTGCAGATAACCGTGAAAGATGCGAAGGGCAATGGTGTGAGCAACGCGACGGTCACGGTGAGCGATGTCGCCAAAGGTTTAGTGCGCACTGCGGCTGGCAATGGACTAGGTGCCTATGTTGTTCGGCAGCTGCCTCCGGGTGTTTACACTGCGAGCGTGGAAGCTCCGGGGTTCGCTAAGGCCGAGGCTAACGATGTAAGCATCACCGTGGGCGGAGTGGTGGAGCTTCCCATTTCACTGGCGGTTGCAATCGGCAAGGAAGTGGTTGAGGTCAGTTCCCAAGCGGAACTGATAGAAACGTCACGTACTTCGGCGACGGACACAATCGGACAACGCCGAATCGATAATCTCCCGATCAACGGCCGCAACTATATTGATTTCACGTTAACGGATTCCCAGGTGGAGCGGGACAACGCCCCGAACACGGGAGCTGCTCCCACCTCCGGCTTGAACATGAACGGGCAGCGCGCGCGCGCTAACCTGGTGAATGTGGATGGGGCCGATGCCACCGATAACGCCACGAATGGCGTTCGCTCCACGGTTTCTCAGGAAGATGTGCAGGAATTTCAGATCATTACCAACAACTATGCTCCCGAATATGGCCGCGCCTCGGGCGGAGTTGTGAATATCATCACTCGTTCGGGGTCGAACGAATTTCATGGCGATGTCTACGCATTTGTTCGCAATCGAAACTTTCAGGCCGTGAACCCGTTCAGTACGGTTCCGAATCCTGCCTATACGCGGGTGCAACCCGGGATCGCTTTCGGCGGCCCAATCAAGAAGGACAAGACATATTTCTATTTCGCCTACGAAGCCACCCGGCGGCATGAAACGGGATTCTCCGATATTGGTGCGGCGAACAATTTGTCGTACTACCAACTGCAGAATTTCGATACGTCGACGACCGCGGGAGGATTGATTCCGGTTCCCTTCGGCAACATCCAGGTAACGGCAGCTCAGGCAGCGTTCCTGGGGCCCGGGCTGGCTCAGCTCGCTGCCACTAACGCCGCGGCTTTTGGGGCAATCGCTTCAAGCGTACCGCAATATGAATTCCTTCTCGGGGCATCATCAGGGATGGCACTGAATGGAGTCTGGCCCACCGGACTTACTGGCTTCCCAGGCATTAGCGGCTTTGCCACGAGTTGTAGCGCGCCACCTTGCTTCGTCCCTGCCTCTTACCAGACGTTGGGATCGCAGTCGGGAAATTTCCCCGTGTTTGAGGGGACGAGTCTCTACTCGTTGCGGATCGATCACAACATCAGCACGAATCATCGCCTCATGCTGCGCGCGAATGTCAGTCCGAGCACAGTCACTGGCATTGAAGTCAGCGGCCAGGATCAGCCGTTCGGGCAGAACGCCTATTCTCGAACTTCAGAGCAGACCTACCGCGATGTTGCTGGCGTAGCGCAGGAAACCTGGACGATTGGGAATAACAAAGTGAATGACTTTCGTTTTCAGTACGCGCGGCGCGGTCTCTCGTATTTTTACAACACGGCGATCCCCGGCGGGTCGGACCCGGCGGTGAACATTCCGGGCTTTGCTTATTTCGGCCGAGAACCTTACTCCTACATCCAGCGCGTGGAGCAACGCTATCAATTCACAGACAATTTTTCCTGGACGATCGACCGTCACGATACCAAGTTCGGAGTCGATTTCAACTACATTCCCACGTCCGCCACTTTCACCGTGAACTATGGTGGTGTATACGATGTGGGCTCCATCGCAGCTTTCCCTTCACCGTTTCCCATGTTGAATCCTGTGCAGGCATATGGGGCGGGACTGCCTTCTGACTTCATTCAGGGAATCGGGAACCCGCGAGATTCTTTTCCCAACAAGCCATTGGGGGTGTTCTGGCAGGATTCGTGGCGGGTTCGTCCCAATTTCACTTTGAACTACGGCGTGCGCTATGACATTGAGTTTCCGCCGCAATTCAAATCTCCGACGGCGCTCGCTTTAGCCGGCTACAACTATCTGGGATTGCAAAAAGGAATTCAGACCGATACCAATAACATTGCACCTCGCATCGGCATGGCTTGGGATCCGAAAGGTGATGGCAAGACCGTGGTGCGAGCGTCGTACGGGATGTTTTATGACCACCCCCTGCTAGGGCTTTACTTCCTTGGAGACGCATCGGATGGTTCAACCAGCGGTCAACTTGTTTTCGCCGGTACTGGGGTGTGCACCGGCGCGGGAAACCCGGCGAATTTGAATGCATTCCCGATCTTCCAGGGCCTCCAGGGGCAACCGCAATGTGCGCCGTCATTCTCTCCCACCGCGAATGCCAACCTCGGCTACCTTCCCAACCAGCAACAATTCAATGCATTTCAACCGAACTCTATTTTCCTGAACCAGAACTATTTGAATCCATCAACCTTCCTGCCATTGGCCTTTCAACCTTTCGGCTATCCGCAGGCCAAGAACTTCGTTTATGCCTACTCGCAGCAGGCTAACTTAGGTATTGAGAAGGATCTGGGAGGCGGCTACGCCTTCAACCTTGCCTACAACTTCAATGGCGGAAGGCATTTGAATCGCCCGATCAATGCCAATCCCATTCGCGGCGATTTGATGATCACCAATTATGAAACGGCGCTTGCCGCAGGCCAAACCCCGGCGAGCCCTTTCACTGTGAGTGGGTGCGGCGTCAGTCCTACGGGAAAACCGTACGTCGATTCCTCTCTCATGAATTTCTTCCGGCCCTCTGGTTTGAACCCATCGATTGCCGGCGCTTATCTTGCCAGTGGGGGAGCTGCATGCGTGGGTCTAGCACAGACCATCCTGCAAGGGCTGGCCACTCAGGGTTTCAATGCCAACTGCGATCCAGCAACGCTCGCGAATTGCATTCCGTTCGGTGACATGGATGCAAACTACTCGAATGGCAGCTCTGTCTACCATGGGCTGACCGCCAATCTCCGCAAGCGTTTCAACCGGCACTATGAGTTGCTCGCCTCCTACACCTGGTCGCACACAATTGACGACTCGACAGACTTGCAGGCCACGCTGACGCCGCAGGACAGTTACTATCCTGCTCTAGATCGTGCAACCTCTCTTTTCGATCAGCGCCACCGCTTTGTGTTCAGCGGTGTCTACCAGTCGGGGAAGCCGGGAGGCAGTGGCTTTACCAGCAAGGTATTCAGTAATTGGACGGTAGCTCCGCTGGTTGAGTTCGATTCCGGAAGACCGTTCAACATCATTACCGGCAACGATGATAACCTGCAATTGTCTTCACTGACAGGCAGGCCGAACACCTTTGTTAATCCAGCCTGTACGGCGCTGGGATACCCGGCGGTTTCCTCGAAATATTCGCCAACTGGAGTTTTTCAGGAGCCCTGCGGTGCTGACTTTAATGGGACTTTACTTTCGCTGGATGGCAATCTCGGCCGCAATGCCGGAGTTCAACCCTGGACCGTCTTCGATGACCTGCGGATTGCCAAACGAATTTACTTTGGCGAGCGCCTTAACACGGAATTGATTGCCGACATGTTTAATATTGCCAACCGTTATAACGTGGCGGCGGTCAGCCCGCTCTTTACCAATGCTGGCCAGGCAGCGGCCGCTTACGACCCTCGGCAATTTCAGTTTGCTGTGAAGCTGTACTGGTAGCCGGTTAGGTTGCCGGTTTGGGGCGGGCGACTCGAGCGGTTCCAGACTTTTTGCCACGACTGGCCAGGGCCCGCAACCGAAGGCTGGTGTTACACTTTCCCTTCACCCATCCTTGGCGCTTGCCCGGAGTTCGTTCTTCCATGTCCCAGCCCTATGTTCCTACGCCGCGGACCCGTCTGGTCCGTGAAGCGGATCGTGCTGTCTATGATCGGGAGGCTGCGTATCGCATCCTTGACGAAGGTTTCTTGTGCCACGTTGGCTTTGTGGTGGACGGCCAGCCTTTTGTGATTCCGACGTCTTACGGACGTAAGGACGACAGCCTTTACATACACGGCTCGGCCGCCAGCCGCATGTTGCGGCAGTTGAAAGAAAGCGTGCCGGTCTGTGTAACCGTCACTTTGCTCGACGGTCTGGTACTCGCGCGTTCTATTTTTAATCACTCGATGAATTACCGGTCTGTTGTGGTCCTGGGCAAAGCTACGCTGGTGGATGATCCGGCCGAAAAGATTGAGGCACTGCATCTGCTTTCGGAGCACATCATTCCGGGCCGCTGGGCCGACTCGCGGCAGCCGAATGAGCGAGAACTGAAGGCGACATCCGTGTTGCGGTTGCCGATTCAAGAGTTCTCGGCCAAGGTGCGGCGTGGACCTGTTGTTGATGACGAAGTGGACTATTCCTTTCCGACATGGGCGGGAGTGGTTCCGCTCAAGATGGTTGCCGGGACGCCGATTGATGATTCGCGAATATTGCCCGACCAATCGGTACCGGAATACGCGCGCAATTATTCGCGCAAGAGCTAGGGATTTTCCCTTGTTACAAGTGGTAAGGACGTGTATCCTTACAGTAAGGATAATGGGTAAAGATGAGCAGGTTTAGCACAATTACTAGTAAGGGCCAGTTGACTGTTCCCCAAGAAATTCGGAGACGGCTGGGGCTACAAACTGGCGACCGCGTCGAGTTTGTTGTGGAGGAAGACCGCACCGTAATTCGCCCAGTCCGTTCGGAAGACAATCCCTTCGAAAAATTTATGGGAATTTTGGGCCCTTTCCCCGGTGGGGAAAAGGGAATAAAAGCCTGGATTGATGATATGCGAAGCGATAAAGACCACGAATGAGGACGGCGCTTGACACGAATATCCTCTCTTTGTTTTGGTCGGGAGCAACATCGGCGGCGACGATCGCAGTTCAGCTGTCAGCGGCTCGCGCGGAGGGAGCGCTGGCGGTGAGCGCGCCAGTCTTCGCCGAGCTTTCGGCAATTCCCGCGGTCGATGCTCACCTTGTCGAGAAACTTCTGCGGGAAATGAATGTCACTATCGATTTCGACCTTGGCGAGGACGTCTGGCGCCTGGCGGCAACCAGCTTCGCCGCTTATTCCACTCGTCGCCGCCGTTCGGGAGGGGGTTCGCCAAAACGTCTGCTGGCGGACTTCGTCATTGCTGCGCATGCGTTGCTGCTAGCAGATCGTTTAATGACCCGCGACGCAAGTCGCTACGAACAAGACTTTCCCGATCTCCGACTGATCTGACAGCGTGCTTTTGTTAGGGAATCAGCAGTAGCTTACCCACCGGCTTGCGCGATTCCATATCGTGGTGTGCCTGTGGGGCGTCGGCCAGAGGATAGGTCTTTGCAATCTGCAGTTTGAGTTTGCCCTGCGCGATCATGCCGAAGAGTGCGCTGGTACGCGCGAGTAGTTCCTCGCGCGTAGCGGTGAAGTGCGCCAGCGTGGTTCGCGCCATGTAGAGGGAGCCCTTCTCGGATAGCTTGGCTGGATCCACGGGCAGGACCGCTCCGCTCGACATGCCGTAAAGCACGAGCATTCCGCGCAGACGCATGACATTCAGGTTTTTGTCGAAGGTCGCTTTGCCGACTCCGTCGTATACGACTTCGACGCCTTTGCCGTCTGTCAGGCGCTTCACTTCGGTTTCGAAATCCTGCCTGGTGAAGACGATTACTTCGTCGGCTCCGGCTTCGCGCGCCAACTTGGCCTTTTCCTCACTCGAGACCGTGCCGATCACCCGCGCGCCGATCGCGCGCGCCATTTGCACCAGCAGGAGCCCTACCCCACCGGCCGCCGCGTGTACCAGCGCGGTCTCGCCAGTCTTTAGTTTGTGCGCGTCATTCACCAGATAGTGAGCTGTCAGGCCATGGATCATTGACGCTGCGGCCTGTTCGTCGCTGATGGCGGGCGGCACGGGTACAAGATGTTCTTCGGGGGACACGACAAACTCGGCGTAGGAGCCCAACACTCCGCTCCATGCAACTCGGTCGCCTACTTTCACCGTTTTGGCTTGCGCTCCCACTGCGGTCACCACGCCCGTGCCTTCCTGACCGGGGGTGAAGGGCAGGGGTGTGCGGAATCTGCCATCGCGGAAATAGCCATCAATTGAGTTCACGCCGGCAACTGAGACCTTCACCATTGCTTCGGCGGGTTTTGGCTGAGGAGCCGGAACCTCTGCGACTTCCATTACTTCGGGGCCGCCAGTTCGCTGCACGCGGATTGCTTTCATTCTTATCCTTAAAGTAGCGCCGACGTTCTGGCTGAATCTACCTCGCGCCGAGGGCGAGATGCACGCGCGAGACCGGAAAGATGCCGGCTATTCGATTGAGAAAATCATCCGAAATTACGGAATCAGAAGCAGTTTCCCGGTCGTCTTACGGCCTTCCAGATCACGATGCGCGCGCTGTGCTTCAGCCAGCGGGTAAGTATGACCGATGCGCAGTTCGAGCTTTCCGCTCGCGATCATGCCAAACACGGCTCCCGCCCGCGCCACATATTCGTCTCGCGTGGCAATGTAATTGGCAATGCTTGGCCGGGTTACATAGAGCGATCCTTTTTGCGAAAGCACAATAAGATCGAACGGTGGCACGGCTCCGCTTGAACCGCCGAACAACACCATCATCCCCCGTGGGCGAAGGACGTTCAGTCCCTTCTCGAACGTAGTTTTTCCGACTGAATCGTAGACAACGTCCACTCCTTTGCCGCCAGTCAACCGTTTGGTCTCTGTCTCGAAATCGGACTGCGTGTACAGAATGACTTCATGCGCGCCAGCAGCGCGAGCCAGCCTAGCTTTTTCGTCGGTCGAAACCGTGCCGATCACGCGCGCGCCGATATTGTGCGCCATCTGCACCAGGAGAAGTCCTACACCTCCGGCCGCGGCATGAATCAGCGCCGTTTCACCTTGCTTCAAGGGATAAGTGTCGTGCGATAAATAGTGGGCTGTCATCCCCTGCAGCATGGCTGCCGCGGCTTGCTGATCACTCACGGCGTGGGGAACTGGCACCAGCCGGTCCGCTGGGACAGCGGCGTATTCCGCATAAGCCCCCTGGACGCCGCACCAAGCCACACGATCTCCCACTTTGAACGACTTCACCTCCGCCCCAACTTCCGTTACTACGCCGGCACCCTCCTGTCCGGGGACGAAAGGCAGCGTCGTCTTATAGCGGCCTTCGCGGTAGTAAACGTCGATGAAATTGACGCCTGAGGCGGCCAGCTTCACCACGGCTTCGTTTACATTCGGCTGCGGAACTGGAAGCTCAACCAGTTCCATTACTTCTGGCCCACCGACTTGCTTGACTTGGATAGCTTTCATGCTTGCCTTCGATTCGTTTCGCAGGACAAAGGATACCATTTCATAACTTGCTCGTCCGCAGCTCAAGTCGCAAGAAAAGCGGGGCTGGTTTCAACTGATGAAAACTGCCAAACGTGCAGCGGAGAACTGTTCTTCTGCTACACTTGCCCGTTCTCGCGAGGAGCAATCCGCATGGCTGAAAAGAAGCCCCAGAACCTGGCGAACCATGCCAGAGTTGACCCGCTGTTTCACTTTGTAGTGTTGCCAGCCTTCGCCCTTACCGCTATCGGTGGGACCATTCACTTTTTGTGGCATCCCAGCTTCCACTCGGGGGCATTCTTCGTGATCTCGGTAGCGGCAGTGATCGCGGTTCTGAGGATTCGCATTTACGTACTTAGAGTCCAAGATCGCGTCATTCGTCTCGAAGAACGTCTGCGCTTGACGACCCTGTGCGCCGAGCCTCTGCGCGCGCGAATCCCTGAGTTGACGGAAGAGCAACTCATTGCTTTGCGTTTCGCCCCCGATGCGGAAGTGCCGGAGCTGGCGGAGCGGGCACTCTCCGAAAAGCTGTCGCGAGCGGACATAAAGAAGGCAATCCAGAATTGGCGCGCGGATTACTTGCGGGTTTGAGGCTTACGGGGCGCCGGGAAAGAGGCAGAGCAATCGTCCCCCAAATTCCTCTTTTCAAACCTTTAGCTCGCTTCCTTCGTCTGAATATAGGTGAACAGAGTAACCACCGGCGACGGTGTCGAAAGTAACGAACACAGTTCCTTTTCGACGTTGACCCGAGTACGACTGCGAGGTACGATTTTTTGATAGAATCCACGGGTCATCAACAGCAAGGACAATCCGTATCTTCTAGAGAACTATGAGAGTTGCAAAACTCCAATTGCGGATCGCGGTGCTGGCTGGAATGGCCTTGGCGGGATCGTCCTGCCAGACGGCCCAGAAGCGGGTTTCCGTGGCACCGCCTGGAACCCCGCCGCCTCTCAGCGCCAAAGCGCCCGCGAGCCCTTCCTCTCGAACCGTGGCGGAGGATTCGCAGCCTGAGCAGGACCGACCGCTCGATCCCGCCGCAGTCAGCGTGGCAAACTCCGAAATTTCGCCGGTAAAGCCTGCTGCCGATCCGGTGGGGGACCTGGTCGTCAGCGTGGAAAGTGAATATCAGGCAGGCCTCGCGAAGTATCAGGCAGGTCAGCCCGACGCGGCCAAAGAAGATTTTGATAATGCTTTCAATGCGTTGCTCGAAAGCAAATTGGATATACGCTCCGATGACCGGCTGCAAAAGGAATTCGACCGGATTTCGGAAGGCGTGAATCAACTGAATCTGAATGATTCGGCAGACTCGGAAGCCAGAAAGTCTGAGCCTGCACCCATTGACGAGACGAACGGCATCACCCCATCCGCCGACCCCAGCATAAGGGCGAAGGCGCAGGCCGAGATCAAATCCACTCACTCCGACTTGCCGCTCATGATGACGGATCAGGTCGCCGGCTATATCAGTTATTTTTCGAATCGTGGACGCGGGACATTCGAGCGCGCTTTTGCCCGCTCCGGTCGCTATCACGACATGATGGTGCGAATCCTTAAACAAGAGGGCGTGCCGCAGGACCTGATCTATTTGGCGCAGGCCGAATCCGGGTTCCAGCCGACGGCAGTTTCCCGCGCGGGCGCCCGCGGCATTTGGCAATTCATGGGCAGCCGCGCTCGCGGTTATGGTCTGCAGCACAGCATGTGGGTGGATGATCGCCAGGATCCTGAGAAGTCGACTCGCGCCGCCGCCCATCACCTGAAGGATCTTTACGCGCAGTTCGGCGATTGGTATTTGGCGATGGCTGCTTACAACTCCGGTCCAGGTACGGTGCAGGCCGCGGTCAAGCGTACGGGCTATGCCGACTTCTGGGAGCTTTACCGCCGCAACGTTCTTCCCAAAGAAACGCGGAATTATGTCCCTATCATCTTGGCCGTGACCATCATGACCAAGAACTTGTCGCATTATGGTTTTGATGACGTATCGATGGATGAGCCTGCTGCGTTTGATTCCGTAGCCATCAATTATCCGGTGGATTTGCGGCTCGTCGCCGACTGTGTGGACGCGTCTCTGGCTGAACTACAGCAATTAAATCCCAGCCTGCTGCGGTTGAGCACGCCCAGGGAAGGGACTTTCGAACTTCACTTGCCAGTGGGGACGAAACCTGAGTATCAGGGAGCCATTGCCTCGATTCCGACCGGCATGCGGGTGTGGTGGCGTTATCCTACGGTGCATTCCGGCGACACTCTAGCATCGCTGGCGCGAACCTACCGGACTACGCCCAAGTCGATAAAAGAAGCCAATCAACTCGACAGTTCAGAGCTTCAGACTAATGCCAAGCTGATTATTCCCGTCACTCCCGGCAAGCACGTCAGCGATACGGCGACGTATGCCCGCCGGATCACGCGCTACAAGGTCCGCAGAGGCGATACGGTGCAAACGGTCGCGGAGAATTTCGGGGTTTCGCCGCAGATGCTCCGGCGCTGGAACGGGTTACGGGGCGATAGTTTGCATGGACGAACCGTGCTCGCCCTGCACTTGCCGGTTTCGCCAAACGGGGAAGTTGCTTCCTCCGCCTCGAGCAGGCGGTCCTCTAAGGCAGTACACACCGCGGCTAAATCTGCGACAGCTTCGGACGAAGAGTCCACAGAACAGGCCAGCGTGCTGCACCACAAAGTAAAGTCCGGAGAAACCCTCTACTCGATCGCTACTACCTATAAAACCACAGTTGCTGCCCTCAAGCGGAACAACCAGAACGTTGCCACGCTGCGGCCGGGTATGATCCTGGTGGTCGAACCTTCCCGGTAAGTTTTTCTCCAAACGGCTTTTTAACCAGGCATTCACGTCCCATTCAGCACCCGTTCATTTTGCTCTGCTAATCCTTCTCCTATGTTCCCTAAGCCTGTCCCAGGAGAAAAATATGAATTCCACTCGCAGACTCCGCGTCGGCGTGCCTCTGTTAACTCTGTTACTTGCGACCTCGGCAGCTTTCGCTCAAGCCCCTAGCGGCAAGATTGAGCACGTGCTTCTCATCAGCATCGATGGCATGCATTCTCTCGATTTCGCCAATTGCAGCAAAGGCGTGCCGAGTTCGGGAAATGACCCTTACTGTCCGCACCTGGCCGCGCTTTCATCGACTGGCGTGCATTACCTGCAAGCGTTGACTCCCAAACCGTCCGATTCGTTCCCCGGGCTGACCGCACAGATCACTGGTGGGACTCCGCGTTCAGCGGGGATTTTCTACGACGTCAGCTATGATCGCGCACTGTCACCACCGGCGAAGACGACGCCTTACGGCATTGTCGGAGGTCCTAAGCTTTGCCCCAGCGTGATTGGTACGCAGGTTGGATTCGATGAAGAAATTGATTACAACTATTTGAAGCTTGACTCCGGCAGGCCAAACGGCAGCTCCGGAATCAACGGCATCAATCCGGCCTATCTGCCGCGCGATCCAAAGAACGGCTGCGCCCCGGTATATCCACACAATTACATCCGTGACAACACTATCTTCAATGTGGTGAGAAACTCGGGCGGATACACGGCTTGGTCGGATAAGCACCCGTCTTACGACTTTACCAATGGACCGAGTGGGAACGGCGTGATTGACTTGTGGTCGCCGGAGATTAACTCGATCCCAGTGCCGATTCCTTCGGTTGAAGGATGCAATCCGCTACCTGATGCGGGAGCAGCGAAGCCAACTAACGCCTGGACAGATAGCTTCCAGAACATCCGCTGCTACGACCAATTCAAAGTGCAGGCAGTGCTGAACTGGATCGACGGTAAGACGCACGACGGAAGCGCCAAAGCACCGGTCCCGACGCTTTTTGGCATGAACTTTCAGACAGTCAGCGTAGGTCAAAAGCTGGTGGAGCCTTCGCTCAGCCTTACCGGTGGCTATGTGGACGCGATGGGAACGCCGAGCGAATCCTTGCTCGCAGAGATCCAGTACGTAGACGGGGCGATTGGTCAAATGGTTTCGGAGCTGAACAAGCAGGGGCTTCTAGACTCGACGCTGATTATTGTGTCGGCTAAGCATGGCCAATCACCTATCGATCCCAAGCGCGTTCTGCGCATTCCGGCAGATGATGCTTCGGACGAACCGCCATCTCAAATCCTTTCACCCTCCGGAGTGGGACCGGGCCTGCCGGTGGCACAAGCTGACGAGGATGATGTCTCGCTGCTTTGGCTGACCGATCAAAGCCAGACCGAAAGCGCAGTGGCAACCTTGGAAGCGCATGAAGACCTCTTCGGGCAGGGTGAGATTTTCGCCGGTCCTTCGCTTACGCTGCAGTTCAACGATCCGCTTACCGATTCCCGGACTCCGGACATCATCGTGGCCCCGAATGTTGGTGTGATCTACACGGGCGGGAAGGCCAAAGTAGCTGAACATGGCGGTTTTGCCTACGACGACCGCAACGTTCTGCTGATTGTCTCCAACCCGAAGTACAAATCGGCAACGTTTAACGATCAGGTTGAGACTCGTCAAATTGCACCTACAATCCTGAAAGCACTGGGACTGAATCCAGACCTGCTAAGCGCGGTTAAGTCTGAGCACACAGAAAGCCTGCCGGGATTGCCCTTTACCCAGCCCTAGAACAAATCGATTTGTTCTTGAAAGCGAAGCGGAGAGCGCGGTCTCTCCGCTTTACTTTTTAAGCTTTTGCTGAAAAGACCCAATTGTTCTTTCTTTTGCTGGCACACTGTGATAACAGATAAACCAGCCATATTATGGTCCTTGCAGCCTGCAGTAAACGTCGTGCTATAATCGCGCGCCGTTCCAGCACAGAGTTTCTGGTGGTCTTTTAATTTCCCGTACCGGCCTCCTTGCGGTGATTCTCGCGCCAGGAGGCCACAAATAAGATCAGGAGGAGCAATGACGTACTACGATCCCACACTCTACGGACGTGATGACGAAGAAGAATTCGGCGACAGCGGCGCATACAGCGAGTCGCTTGAAGAGGACTTTGAAGAAGAAGAGGAAGAGGAAGAAGAAGCCGGCGTTCCCGAACCGGAAATGAGCGAGCCAGCCGCTCCCGCTCCGCCGCCGCCACCGGCACCCAGGCCCGCTGCTTCCGGCGGCGGTGGTGGTCCGAAGAAGCCGGCTGCCAAGAAGAAAGCGCCGGCCAAGAAAAAGGCGCCGGCCAGGAAAAAAGCGCCTGCGAAACCGGCAAAGAAGAAAGCCGCCAAGAAAGCTGCAAAAAAGAAGCCAGCCAAGAAAGCGTCCAAGAAAAGCGCGAAGAAAAAAGCCAAGAAGCGGCGTCGCTAAGCACAGGTACC
>JBAWBG010000135.1:0-14942 GCA_049589695.1 Candidatus Sulfotelmatobacter sp.
TACGGGCTGGCGGGTCTGCGCATCGGCATCCTCGCCGGGCACGCCAGTCAGATATCGATGGTGCGCCGCGCGGCTTCCCCCTATAACGTAAACGCAGTGGCGCTGGCGGTGCTGCCGGAGGCGCTACAAGATCAGCGATACGTGGAACGCTACGTGGCTGAGGTTAAGCAAGGCCGCGAAATTCTGGAGCGGGAACTCAGAACGCTAGGTCTGCAATATTGGCCGAGCCGCGCTAATTTTGTACTCGTGCGCATTGGTCCGCCCTATGCGGAGTTCATCCGGGAGTTTCGTAAGCGGGGAATTCTCGTCCGAGATCGTAGCGCTGACCACGGATGCGAAGGCTGCGTGCGCCTCACGGTGGGATCTTGCGAACATACTCAAATTCTGATTAGCGCTCTGCGCGATGTGGCCGGGAAACTCAGCTTAACGAGCGAGGTTAAAGCATGAGGAAAGCTAACCTGCATCGCAAGACCGCGGAAACCGAGATTCGGATTGCGCTCACCGTCGAAGGTCGCGGCAAATATGAAGTCGCCACTGGAATCCGTTTTCTCGATCACATGCTGGAACTGTTCACACGGCACGGCGGCTTCGATCTTAAGCTCACCGCGGTCGGCGACTTGGAGGTGGATCAGCACCACACCGTGGAAGATGTCGGTATCGCTCTAGGCGAGGTATTTGACCGGGCGCTCGGAAATCGTCGCGGCATTCTTCGTGCCGGTTATTTTGTCATGCCCATGGACGAGACCCTCGGTCTCGCGGCGGTTGATTTCGGCGGGCGCGCCGCAGCGGTTGTGGATACAAAAGTACGCGCGGCGCGTGTCGGAGATTTGCAAGTAGAACTGGTAGACGACTTCTTCGAGGGCTTCGCTCGAGGCGCCAGGGCGAATGTTCATGCGCGTGTGCTTTACGGACGTTCCAGCCACCACAAGATCGAAGCGCTGTTCAAGGCTTTCGCGCGGGCTCTACGCGTGGCCTGCTCCCGCGACCGTCGCCTGGGTCGCATGCTGCCGAGCACCAAGGGGCTCTTATGATTGCCATCGTGGATTACGGAGCGGGTAATCTCAGTTCAGTGAAGAAGGCATTCGACTTTCTTGGCGCTGAAAGTGTGGTAACGAAAAATTCTGACACGGTAAGAGCGGCGAAGAAGATCGTATTACCCGGGGTTGGACATTTCTCTTCGCTCCGAAGTCTGAATTGCTCGGGGTTGCGGGAAGGCTTGCTGCAGGCCGTTTCCGCGGGAAAACCACTTCTCGGAATCTGCCTTGGAATGCAATGGCTTTTCGAAGGTAGTGAGGAATGCACCGACCTTCCTGGAGCTGGAATCTTTACTGGCAGATGCAGGCAGTTTCCGTCGCGGGTAAAGTCCCCTCATGTTGGCTGGAATTCACTAGAGATGAGGCCAGGCTCGCGATTGCTGCGCGGCATTGCGCAGGATTCCTTTGTTTATTACACCCACTCGTTCCACGCCCCTGTTGTTGCCACGGTGGTGGCGGCTACAGAATACGGTGTGCGGTTTGCCGGCGCCGTCGAAAAAGAGAACACCTTCGGAGTTCAATTCCATCCCGAGAAATCAGGGGACGTAGGGCTTTCGATCCTGAAGAATTTTTGCGAGGTCTAATTTGCGAGGTCCGACGTGTTGACCAAACGCATCATTGCCTGCCTCGATATGGACGGAGGACGCGTCGTGAAAGGCGTCAAGTTCAAGCATCTACGTGATGCCGGCGATCCTGCGGAATGCGCCACGGCCCATGCGCACAACGGTGCGGACGAAATCGTTTTGCTCGACATAACCGCCACCAGTGGAAACCGCGGCACTATGCTGGACGCGGTCCGCCGAACGGCTCAATCGCTATTCGTTCCGTTTACGGTAGGAGGAGGAATTCGCCAGCTCGACGACGCCGCGGCCGTCTTCGATGCGGGCGCCGACAAGATTGCCATTAACTCAGCTGCGGTTCGCGAACCGAAACTGATTGGCGAGATCGCCGGGCGATTTGGTTCGCAGGCGGTAGTCGTGGCAATCGACGCAAGAAAAGTCGACGGAGGATTCAAGGTATTCGTTGCCGGAGGACGCGTCCCCACCGGCCGTGACGCGATTCAATGGGCACGAGAGGCCGCCGCTTCTGGAGCGGGAGAGATTTTACTTACTTCGATGGACCGCGATGGAACCCAGTCAGGATTCGATTGCGAGTTGGTGCGCGCCGTTGCACAAGCAGTTTCGATCCCCGTGATTGCCTCTGGAGGCGCGGGGTCTCCACTTCATTTTATCGAGGTTTTTCGCGACGGTCGGGCTGACGCGGCTCTGGCTGCGTCGATCTTTCACTTCGGCATCGAAAATATCGCCCAACTGAAGCACGAACTGCACGATGCCAGCATACCGGTGAGGTGGCCATGCTAATTCCGTCGATCGACTTGATGGGCGGCAAAATTGTGCAGTTAGTGCAAGGAGAGAAGAAGGCGCTTGAATTTGACAACTTCGAGTATTGGATCGAGCGCTTCTCCAATTATCCTCTGGTACAAGTGATCGACCTCGATGCGGCTCGCGGCGCTGGGAACAATCTGCCCTCCGTGCATCGAATTGTGCAGCGGCTTAACTGCCAGGTTGGCGGCGGAATTCGCAACTTCGAAACCGCAGGCGCGATCCTGAATGCCGGTGCGCGAAAGATAATTATTGGTTCCGCTTTGATACAGGACGGCAAAATCAACACGCAATTCGCGGCGATGCTCGCAAGCGCAGTTGGCCCGGCAGCGCTGGTATTTGCGATCGACTCGCGCGGCGGCCGCGTCGCAATCGAGGGATGGCGCAAACGGACCGCGCTTACCGCTTTCGACATGATTCGCAGCCTCGAATTATTCTGCGAAGCTTTTCTCTACACTCACATCGACACCGAAGGGTTGATGGGTGGCATTCCAATGGAGATTGTCAGCGCAATCCGGCATGCCACAACGCGGCGTCTGGCGGTCGCCGGTGGCATCACGACTCAGCAGGAAATTGATGCCCTCAACGCTTTGGGGATGGATGCCGTCGTCGGAATGGCATTGTATTCAGGCCGCTTGACCGCCTGAAAGGCCATCCTTCGAGGCTTACAGCGATCCGAGCGAGAGTTCTAAAATTTATATCCTTCGCATCGAAATTCTGCGTTTTACTTGTCAACCGCGAAGGCTTATCACAGAATCGACGGAATATGCTTGGAGTGGGGTGTGGGCTGCGCGCGCAGCCTTCGGCTTGAATCCAGGAACAACCGATTTGCGACCGCAATTTCACAGGGAGACGCCGCAATGTCCCGCGTCAGAATTAAGAATGGTATCCCGCTCACGCAAGGTCTGTACGATCCCGCGCAAGAGCATGATGCCTGCGGGATCGGCTTCGTCGCCAGCATCCGCGGTGAAAAGAGCCACGACATTGTTCGTAACGGAATCCAGGTTCTGCTCAACCTGGCGCATCGTGGGGCCTGTGGTTGCGACGCCGAAACTGGTGATGGCGCTGGGATTCTGATTCAAATTCCTCACAATTTCTACGCCCGTGAATCCCCGAAGCTTGGGTTTGAATTGCCGCTCCCAGGTTCTTACGGCGTCGGAATGACGTTCCTCCCGGTAGAGAAGCATCCCCGCCTGCAGTGTGAAGGGATTCTGGAACGAATTGTCCGCGAGGAAGGTTTGTCGCTCTTGGGCTGGAGAGATATGCCGGTCTACGCTTCCGCAATTGGCCGGGTCGCGCGCGCATCGCAACCTTACATCCAACAGATTTTTATCGGACGCCCAGCGGGTCTTGACGAAGACGCTTTCGAGCGCAAGTTGTACATCGTGCGCAAGCGCGCGGAAAATGAAACCCGGGAATCCGGCGATGAGAATACAGCCGCGTTTTACATTCCGTCGCTTTCTTGTCGAACCGTCGTCTACAAGGGATTGGTGCTGGCTTCCCAGTTGACGAACTTTTATCGCGAGCTTTCCGATCCCGATGTCGTGAGCGCTCTCTGTCTGGTGCATCAGCGTTTTTCCACGAACACATTTCCCAGCTGGCAGCGTGCGCATCCTTATCGTTACGTTGCGCATAACGGCGAGATCAATACTCTCCGCGGAAATGTGAACTGGATGCACGCCCGCCAGTCGGTGCTGGCATCGCCACTTTTTGGCGACGACCTTAAGAAACTTTTCCCCATCATTGAGCCCGATGGTAGCGACTCCGCCAACTTTGACAACGCACTAGAGCTTCTGTTGCAGGCCGGACGCAGCCTGCCGCATGCCATGGCAATGCTAATTCCGGAAGCGTGGGCTGGCAATCCTGACATGAAGGCGGAAAAGCGTGCGTTCTATGAATACCACGCGTGTTTGATGGAGCCTTGGGATGGACCCGCGGCGGTTGCCTTTACAGACGGCCGCGTCATCGGCGCCACACTCGATCGTAACGGCTTGCGTCCCGGCAGATATGTCGTCACTCACGATGATGTCGTGGTGATGGCGTCTGAAGCTGGCGTGCTCGATGTCGCCCCAGAAAAAGTAAAGATGAAAGGCCGATTGCAGCCCGGGAAAATGTTTTTGGTGGACACAGTCGAAGGCCGCATTGTTTCGGATAAGGAGATTAAGAGCCGTTTAGCTTCCCAGCAACCATATGCCGACTGGTTGAAGGAAAACCAGATCACGATCAACCATTTGCCCGAGCCTTCCCGAACTCATCCTCCAAATCCCGAAACTCTTCTGCGGCGGCAGCGCGCCTTCGGCTACACAGATGAAGATTTGAGAATGATTCTCGCACCGATGGCGTCGGCCGGCGAAGAACCGGTTGGCTCGATGGGAACCGATACTCCGCTTGCTTGTCTCTCCGACCGCCCGCAGCCACTATTCAACTATTTCAAACAGTTATTTGCGCAGGTAACCAATCCTCCCATCGATTCCATTCGTGAAGAAATGGTGATGTCGCTGATTAGCTACATCGGTAGCGAGCGCAACATTCTCGAGGAGGCGCCGGAAAACTGCCACATGTTGAAGCTGGACCATCCGCTGCTGACTAATCGCGAGTTGGAAAAGCTGCGGCGCGTCTCCACTCGGGATCTCCTCGCAACCACTCTCCCGGCGCTGTTTCGCGCCAGCGAAGGAGAGGCGGGACTCAAGCGGGCGCTCGATGAGCTTTGTCGCAGAGCTTCACTGTCGGTGAAGGCGGGATACACTCTACTCATAATTTCTGATCGCGGCGTCGACAAGGATTACGCGCCCATCCCCTGTTTGCTGGCTCTGGCGGCCGTGCACAACTTGCTGGTAAGAGAAGAAACTCGCACTCAGGTCGCGCTGATTACCGAATCTGGCGAGCCGCGTGAGGTGATGCACTTTGCTCTGCTCAGCGGATACGGAGCCAGCGCTATCAATCCTTACCTCGCGCTTGAGACAGTTGAGAACCTTGCCTGGCGCGGCGATCTGGCCGGCGGGATTACCTCAGAGCTCGCAGTCAAGAATTTCATAAAGTCGGTGAAGAAAGGTTTGTTGAAGACCTTCGCCAAGATGGGCATCTCGACCTTGCAAAGTTACCAAGGCGCGCAGGTTTTCGAGGCCATCGGACTAAACAAAGAATTGGTGGATTCGTATTTCGCTGGAACCAGCTCACGGCTTGAAGGAGTAGGTCTCGAAGTTCTTGCTCCCGAGTCACAGCTCAATCACGAGCATTCGCTGCGTCCAGTAACCGACTTTGAAACCCAGCTTGCTGTCGGTGGCAATTACCATCAGCGCGTAGACGGCGAGTATCACCTGCTGAATCCTTTGACCATCAGCAAGCTCCAGCAAGCCGTGCGGCAGGATAGTTTTCAGACCTTCCGGGAATACACCGATCTGATCGACAAGAAAAGCAGCCAATTGTGTACCCTGCGCGGCTTGATGAAGCTGAAAAAAAGCGACAAGGCCGTTCCGATGGAAGAAGTCGAGCCGGCTAAAGAAATTGTAAAACGCTTTAACACGGGCGCTATGTCGTTTGGCTCGATCAGTAAAGAAGCGCACGAAACGCTTGCTGTCGCCATGAATCGCATCGGGGCGAAGTCGAACACCGGCGAGGGCGGAGAAGATGAAAATCGCTTCAAGCCGGATGCCGCTGGAAGTCTCCGCCGCAGTGCAGTGAAGCAGGTAGCATCAGCGCGTTTCGGAGTCACTGCGAACTATCTGGTGAATGCCGATGAACTCCAGATCAAAATGGCGCAGGGGGCGAAGCCTGGCGAAGGCGGCCAACTGCCGGGGCACAAGGTGGACGAAGTCATTGCTCGCTTGCGCCACTCCGTTCCCGGAGTCGGCCTGATTTCGCCGCCGCCGCATCACGACATTTATTCGATCGAAGACCTCGCGCAACTCATTTATGACCTTAAGAACATTAACCCGCAGGCTCGCATTGCGGTGAAGCTGGTGGCCGAGGCGGGTGTGGGCACGGTGGCCGCGGGCGTGGCAAAGGCTCATGCGGATGTGGTTCTGATCAGCGGTGACAGCGGTGGAACCGGAGCTTCGCCTCTGAGTTCCATCAAACATGCTGGCATTCCGTGGGAACTGGGCTTAGCGGAGACACAGCAGGTGCTTCTGTTGAACGATCTCCGCGGCCGCATTCGTGTGCAGACTGACGGCAAGCTGCAGACTGGCCGCGACGTGGTGATTGCAGCATTGCTCGGAGCCGAAGAATTTGGTTTTGCCACGACGCCGCTGATTGCGATGGGCTGCGTGATGATGCGCAAGTGTCACCTCAATACGTGCTCGGTAGGTATTGCCACGCAGGATCCCGTGCTGCGCAAGCAGTTTCAGGGCCAGCCGGAACACGTAATCAATTTCTTTTTCTTTCTCGCCGAACAAGTTCGCCAATACATGGCGGACTTGGGATTCCGCGCTTTCGACGAGATGGTGGGCCGCGTGGACATGCTCGATTTCGATCCCGCGGTCGATCATTGGAAGGCGCGCGGGCTCGATCTCTCTGCGATTCTCTATAGCCCTCCGGTTCCCTCGCGCGTGTCACGACGTTGCGTGCAAGCGCAGGATCACGGCCTCGAAGATGCGCTGGACCATAAAATCCTGAAGGCCGCACGCGTTGCCATCGATACTCTGACGCCAGTCGAAATCAGCTTGCCTGTGCGTAATGTTCACCGCACCGTGGGCACGATGCTGAGCGGAGAAATTGCGCGCGCCTACGGCTCTGAAGGATTGCCCGACGATACCATTCGGATTCACCTGACAGGGTCGGCAGGGCAGAGTTTGGGTGCGTTTCTGGCGAAAGGTATAACCCTTACGCTCGAGGGTGAAGCGAATGACTATGTGGGCAAGGGGCTTTCCGGCGGACGCTTGGTTGTTTATCCGCCGCGTGCGTCTCTGTTCGCTGCCGAAGAGAACATCCTGATTGGAAACGTTGTTCTCTATGGCGCCACCAGCGGCGAAGCTTTTTTCAGCGGAGTCGCCGGAGAACGGTTTGCGGTTCGTAATTCAGGAGCGACCGCTGTAGTGGAAGGCGTCGGCGATCACGGTTGTGAATACATGACCAATGGCGTGGTTGCCGTGCTGGGATCGTGCGGCCGTAATTTCGCGGCCGGCATGAGCGGCGGCGTGGCCTATGTATTTGATGAACGCCATAACTTCGCGCAAGAAAGGTGCAATCTCGCTTCTGTCGACCTTGAGTCGGTAGTTGAAGCACAGGATGTCACGCTCGTGAAAAATCTCATCGCTCGTCACTTGCAGCTGACCGGCAGTCGCCGCGCGAAGTGGATTCTCGAGAATTGGATTGATCTGCTGCCTCGTTTTATCAAGGTCTTCCCGCACGAATTCAAACGGGTGCTCGGAGTGAGCCGTAACCGCCAGGCCCATATTCCGAGTCAACCTGTGGCCCGCGTCACACCGGTCGAGCATGAGCGGCACGTGCAGGTGCAGAATGGGTAAGACTACGGGCTTTCTCGAATACTCTCGCGAGCTTGCGCCGCGGCGGCCCGTCACGCAGCGGGTGAATGACTGGTTCGAAATCTATCTCGATCTTCCCGAAGAGACGCTGAAGAAGCAAGGTGCCCGCTGCATGGATTGCGGCGTACCTTTCTGCCAAACGGGATGTCCCGTCAACAATCTGATTCCCGACTGGAACGATCTGATCTACCGCGGGCGTTGGAAGGAGGCGGTGCGGCAATTGCATGCTACCAACAACTTTCCGGAATTTACTGGCCGCATATGTCCCGCTCCGTGCGAGGCTTCGTGTGTGCTCGGGATTAATCAGCCTGCGGTGACGATCAAGCAAAACGAAAAAAATATTGTTGAGCGGGGATTCCAGGAAGGCTGGATCCAGCCAGAGCCGCCTAAGCATCGCACCGGTAAGAAAGTTGCAATCGTGGGCTCAGGACCGGCCGGCTTGGCGGCGGCACAACAACTATGCCGTGCCGGCCACGCGGTTGTGGTTTATGAAAAAGCGGACCGCATCGGTGGATTGCTCCGCTACGGCATTCCGCAATTCAAGCTAGAGAAACACATCATCGATCGCCGCCTCGAACAGATGACGGTCGAAGGCGTTACGTTCGTTACTGGAACGGAAGTGGGAAAGAATATTTCTGTGGAAGATTTGCGTCGCGACTTCGATGCGATCGTACTGGCGGGCGGAGCGGAAAATCCGCGCGATCTCAAAGTTCCGGGACGTGAGTTGAAGGGGATCCATTTCGCTATGGAATACCTGCCGCAGCAGAACCGCCGCTGCCTCGGAGATGCAGTCGAGCCCGAAATTGAAATCCTGGCAACCGGCAAGCGAGTAATTATTATCGGCGGCGGCGACACTGGAGCCGACTGCCTGGGGACCTGTCACCGGCAAAAGCCGCGTTCCGTCCATCAGTTTGAAATTATGCCCAAGCCCCCCGATGACCGCTCACCACTTACCCCCTGGCCGTTGTGGCCAATGCAGTTGCGCACTGAAGCGGCGCACGAAGAGGGCGGCATTCGCGACTGGAGCATCGCTACTACCAAATTCACCGGCGAGGCCAGGAGCGTAATGCACTTGCATGCCGTTCGCGTTGGTCCTCCGCCAAACTTTGAACCGATTGCGGGCAGCGATTTCACAATCGAAGCAGACCTGGTGCTCATCGCCATGGGCTTCTTGGGTCCAGTGCGGAATGGAATGATCGAGCAACTCGGCGTCGCGCTCGATCAACGTGGTAATGTCGCTACAGATCAAACCTACATGTCTTCTGTGCCGGGAGTATTTGCCGCTGGTGATATGCGGCGGGGTCAATCGCTCGTCGTATGGGCAATTTCCGAAGGCCGCAAGGCCGCTGCCGCTGTCGATTCTTACCTTTCATCCGCAATGGTGCGGTCTGCGCCTTCCATCGCCGCGGTCCAACAAATTGCCTGACGATCGTCACAGTGGATGGCCCAGGTATTAAGATGACATCGCGAGAGCAATGATCGGGATCCCAGACATTCAAACTGCAATGGGACGCATACGCGAAGCTATTCGCGTTTCCCCCTGCACTCGCTCGGAATCTTTTTCGATCCTCACCAATAACCAGATCTTCCTCAAACTGGATAATCAGCAGCGTACCGGAGCTTTCAAAGAGCGAGGCGCGCTGAACAAACTGCTCACGCTGAACAGCCAAGAGCGCGCCCGCGGAGTGATTGCCGCATCCGCTGGAAATCATGCGCAGGGAGTTGCTTACCATGCCGGGCGGCATGGCATTCGAGCGCTTATCTACATGCCGCTGCCGACCCCGCTTACAAAAGTTTCGGCCACGCGCGCTTACGGCGCCGAGGTGGTTTTGCATGGCACAAATTATGACGAGGCGTACGAGAAAGCCGTCGAACACAGCAAGCAAGACAATCTCACGCTGATTCATGCATTCGACGATGATGCAGTGATCGCGGGACAGGGCACCCTGGGATTGGAGATTCTGGAACAGCAGCGCGACATCGAAGTAGTCGTGGCTCCTATCGGGGGAGGCGGGCTGATCGGCGGCATCGGGTGCGCGGTGAAAGAAATGAATCCGGCCGTCCGAGTCTTTGGAGTGCAGCCAGCAAAGATACCTTCGATGAAAGCAGCAATCGCGCAAGGTAGTCCGGTGACTCTTAAAGCTGCCGCGACGATTGCGGATGGAATTGCGGTGCGGCGCGCCGGTGAACGGACCTTTCCTCTGGTTCGGAAGTATGTTGACGACATTGTTACGGTGGAAGAAGAAGAAATCGCCAATGCCATCCTGCTGCTTCTGGAGCGGGAGAAGACGCTTGCAGAAGGTGCGGGCGCAGCTTCAATTGCCGCCGTTCTGAACCGCAAACTGCCGCTGGAAGGTAAGAAGGTTGCGGTGCTGGTGTGCGGTGGCAATATCGATGTTACGCTGCTCGCGCGCATCATCGAACGCGGACTGGTGAAAGATGGCCGCTTGGTCCGCTTGCGTGTGCATCTGCCGGATTATCCCGGAGCTTTGCACCGTCTTACCGGGATTCTGGCAGACCTTCGCGCCAATATCGTCGAAACCGCTTACGATCGGGCATATCACGGGGTCAACCTCGGCGACACAGCGATTGATATCACAATGGAAACCCGCGGTCCCGCGCATATTGCCGAACTGCTGGTAGCGCTTTCAGCCGCGGGTTACGCACACGAACGAATTCTGTAGACGCACCGCAGGTCTCGAGATTAGGATTCGCCGTTATTGGAGAGTGTGATCCACGCTATAAGAAATTTGAATTGGACTCAGTCACTCCATCCCTTTATCGTCTGCGGATTAGGGAGATGACTGCGATAGAACGCCATGGCGTTCGTCGGGTCGGCTCACTTTGGGTCAGCCCTTCCCTCCAAGATTGCGAGTGCGGTCGCACGGGAATTTGCTGGCGCTTCTTCCAGCAGCCCTACGATCAGCAATGAATTACCCACGCCTCAAAAACGGGAGCAATCAAACATGACAAAGCGAATCGACAGGCACTCTCTGCGCCTGTCGTTAGTGTCGATCGGTATTGCCATCGTGCTAGCAGCCGGATTGTTCGTGGGACTCTGCTCGACATGTTTTGCCGATGAAGCACCCAAATCAGATCCGTCTGGTGTTGCCACGGGGAACAAGAATGACGCCGTGGATGGCGCGGGGAATCTTTTCGCGGTCCCACAGCCGACCGACAAATCGGATCCGGATTACGCAGCGAAGAAAAAGGCATACGACGAGTATCAGGCTCAGGCGGCAAAGGAGCCGCTTACCGTAAAACTTGCCGACACGGTCGGGCATGTTCGGGTCGCAACCAATTTCGCTTGGACCTTGAACACCGGCTACTTGGTCCTCTTCATGCAGGCTGGTTTCGCCCTGCTCACCTGCGGTCTGGTTCGAAAAAAAAATGCCGCCCACTTGATGATGCTAAACTTCGCCGCCTACGTGTTTGCCTTTCTCGCATATTACGCGGTTGGGTATGCGTTCCAGTTTGGGGCGGTGAATATCAATGCCTCGCCCACGAATCTTGGCGGAATCCCCGCGCTGAATCACTTTCTGATCGGCAGCGGACAGTGGGGCTTTGTCGGGGGCAAGGGATTCTTCCTCACTGGCCCGGCGTATGACGTTTCCAGCAACGTTCTCACGCTGTTCGAAGTAGTGTTTATGGAGACCGCCGGATACATCATCGTCGGTGCAGTCTGCGAGCGCATCACTTTCTGGGCGTTCCTACTCTGTGAACTATTCATTGGCGCGATTCTGTATCCGATCTCTGGCTGCTGGACTTGGGGCGGAGGTTGGCTCTCACAAGTAGGTTCGACGCTGAACCTGGGTCACGGTTACGTTGACTTTGCAGGATCATCGGTCGTCCATGCGGTGGGTGGTTTTTGCGCGATGGCCCTCGCAATCATTCTGGGTCCGCGGCTTGGTAAATATGGTCCCGGCGGGAAGATCCGCGTCTTTCCTGCACACAACATCGTTTATGTCGTGACCGGCACATTCATTCTGCTTTTTGGATGGATGGGATTCAATCCAGGCTCCACGCTTGGAGCAACTGATCTTCGCATCTCGGTAGTCGCCGTCAACACGAACTTAGCCGCAGTGGCAGGCTCTGCGGCGGCCATGCTGCTCTGGTACCTGGCGTTTGGCAAACCGGACATCACCATGGCTTGTAACGGAATGCTGGCAGGATTGGTTGCAATCACTGCTCCCTGCGCCTTTGTGTCTCCCACCTCGGCAACGATCATCGGAATGCTCGCCGGCTGTCTGGTTTGCGGCGGAGTTCTTTTCAACGATCGTGTTCTCAAGATCGATGATCCTTGCGGCGCGATTTCTGTACACGGATATTGTGGCTGGTTTGGCGCAGTATGCGTGGGAATTTTTGCCGATGGTACTTACGGCCTCGGCTGGAATGGCGTGGGCGCATCTTCGTATCTCGGACGCGCCGGCCAAGGCGTCACCGGATTGCTGCATGGCGATACTCGGCAGTTTCTGTGCCAGCTTATGGGAGCAACTTTGTATGCGGTATGGGCGTTCGGTTTAACCTATGGCGTCTTCTGGGCAGTCAATAAAGTGAAGAGCATGCGAGTGGCGCCGCAGGTGGAAGAGGAAGGTCTCGATTATCCCGAGTTCGGCATGGCAGGGTATCCAGAAGACGCCGTGATCCCGGCTCCTTACTAAGCTCAAGTCAGGCGCAAGGTCAGGGAGGGCAGCGCCAGCCCCTCAACATCGACTCGCCAAAGATCGCCCCTTTCAGTCCGATGCCCGCCCGTGAGCGTTCCAGAGCTGACGATTTCTCCCCTGTTCAGCGGTTCAGATGGAAAGCGACGCTCGACGGCTGATCCAAGTTCGGCCAGGCATCGGGCAGGACTCCTCAAACAATTCTTGCCGGAGCCTTCTTCCACGAACTCTCCATCCTTGAACATCCGAACCTTGAATCGCGGTAGCTCTTCAACAAACTTCGATATCAGTTCAGGTCGAACTTGAAGTTTTTCGCCGACCACAAGCGCCGCGTGCAATCCGAACGAAGCCACGAAGTCGCTAGGCCGAAATTTCCATTCCGGAAATGGACAATCGATGATTTCGAATCCGATCGCTAGCCAATCCGTAGACGCGAGCGCCGCAGTGTCACCAATGCCTTGGCCCGTGAGCGGCTTCTTCAACCCAAAAACAATTTCAGGTTCGATCTTCAGCGACCGAGGATTTTCTATAGACAAGGTCGCTGAATTGCCTTCGCTATAATGCACTGTGTCGTCATACATGTGAGCCCAGACAAGCGTCTCCAGCTTCAGCGCACGCCACACACCCTTATTAGCGTAGCCAACCTTGCGGCCTACCGATGCGTGTCCTTCGGCCTCCCGAAATTTCTTAAGAGTTGATTCAACCTCATACGCGGCGTCGAGATCGAAGCTAGGCCGCTCTGACGGGGCCTCGATCATCTTGCCCTTCTGCTGCGCGGAAAAAAGCTCGCCCGCTATAATTTCGTTATCATTCTGCGGCATAAGTAGTCTGGATTCGGTCCTCGCGCTCCTCGATTCGGTCGCGCGCTATTCTAGTGCAATGGCAGTTGGGCTCTCCTGAAAACAATGATAACTTGTTACCGCGTAGACAACTCTCGTCTGGAGAAGTGATGAAAAACCGCTTGGCGTTCCTCTTCGTTATTGTGCCGCTTACGTCTCTGGCGCTGGCGCAACAGCCCACAATGCCGACAAGATTCGGGGAAGAGAAACCGTCCGGAAACGCCGCCGATGATGCCCTGAGGAATATGTTTGAATCCAAGATCAAAGCCGAATGGGAAGCGATCAAGAACAAGGATAAGAAAGCCTACGGCGATCTATTAGCGGATGACTACCAGGGCGTTGAAGTCGACGGAAAAGGCGAACGCAACAAGCTTCAGGCGGTGGCCGAGATGTCCGAGCAGAATGTCTCGAATTACACCCTCTGGGGGATGAAGCTGATTCCGCTCGGCCCGGATGCCGCCTTCGCCGTTTATGAAAGCACCATTCAGTTTCCGCCCAAGTCGGTCCTACGCTACTCCAGGGTATACATTGGCGAACTCTGGGTGAAACGCGGCGGACAATGGAAAGAACTGCACTATCAGGAAACCCATGTGAAATAGATTCGATATCGGTTACGATTTTTGCAACCATTGCCGCACGGTTGCCATCCCATTTCTTCCTAGGGAATGAAAGGAGAAATCTCATGAAGAGATTTTGGTTGGTGGCGCTGGTGCTCTCCGGAGCGTTTTTGCTGGCGCAGGATAATTCTGCCGATACCGGTCAGAAAAATGCGAAAGGACAGGAAACGATACGGGGGTGCGTGAGCCGTTCTAATGGCGATTACACTTTGATGAAAGAGCACCCGGCGGTAACCTACGAATTGCAGGCTGGCCACCACATAAGGCTACGCCACTATTTGGGGAAGCGAGTGGAAGTGACGGGAAGCGAATCGCCAAGCCTGAGCACAAGTTCGGATTCCATGGCCAGACAGGGCAATGCGGCGCCGGTGACTCTGAACATAAGCTCAATCAAAGTACTCAATAAGGATTGTTCGGTCCCCGATGTTTCGCGATAACGCAGCGCGATAACAAAGGCCGAGAAACGAAACTTGGTCGCACTCAGTACACTACTGGCAGTCCGGAGGCATAGCCTGAATCTCCGACTCGGACGTGCACGGCGGTTTTTTCTTGGCCGGCTCGAATCGCGACGGGTGATTGTAACGGAGAATATAGAGCCCGTCGTTATTCGTAAGGTAGATCAGTCCATGACTACCGTCGGGAAGAACGCCGGTGACTTTGTTGAAAGTCTCCAGAGTTTTCGGATTATGCGGGTCGCTCATATCCAGCACGCGAACTGTTTCGGTGGGATGGCTGTTGCTGGTTAGAGTTGTCGGCGTCTTCTCTGGCGCTTCCGCGAGCGCAACTTCCGGGCTGACGACCTGGAGGTTTCCGGAAGTGGCTTGATTTGATTCTGCCGTCCGTTTCAATAAAGTCGGCTCCTCTGGCTTTGACACGTCTACGACCATGAAGCCCTGCTTCGCGGCCTGCTGCACGTAGAGATACTG
>JBAWBG010000136.1:0-4656 GCA_049589695.1 Candidatus Sulfotelmatobacter sp.
AAGTCTTAGTGCTGTATCTGGAGCGCCCATGAGCGAAGAGCTGAGAGTTGAGACGCTGTGGAGGGGCGCTTCAGATACAGCGACTTGAAGGAAGCCGCCCCGGGGGACTATGGGATTTGTATTTGGATGAGTCGGTCTTGATCGTTTGCGAGTTTGCCGTTGCGGTCAGAGCGCTTGGGTTTCAGTAGCGGGTCGCAGAGAGAATGGGTGTGGGGCGGCGCATCGGAGAGTCTGGATCGCAGCACCGTACCGCATTCTGACAAGTGCGAGACAGAGAACCAGTGTGCGTGCCGATGCACGAGCGAGATTCGAAGTTGGAGTTGTGGATTCATGCGGCGCACCGGCTGAGATGAGGCGGGGATCGGAGGAGCAGCTGCGCGGCGGAGAGGCGTTCGACCACTTGCATGATTCCGCCGCAAAGCGGACATTGCCACAGCGAACGAATGGGCAACGCGGATGATGTGGCGTCTGCTGCTGGCCGATCGGATGACTGGAGCAATCGGGAACAGAGTGGAAGAAACTCCGCTCGCCGCCGGTTGGCGAGAAAGCCGAAGTTGCGAATACGCATAAAGCCGCGCGGCAACAGGTGAAGCAGGAAACGGCGCAAGAACTCATCGACGGGCAGGGTCATGAGCCGCTTCTTGTTGCCGTGAGCGGAGTCGCGCCAGCGAAAGGTTACGTTGCCATCGGAGAGAGCCACCAACCTGTTGTTCGAGATGGCGACCCGATGGGTGTATGCGCCGAGATAGCGCAGCACATGTTCTGGCCCGCCGAAAGGCCGTTTGGAGTAGACGACCCAGTCGTGACGAAACAGTGGCCGCAACCAGGAGGCGAAGGCTCGCGGTTCCGTGAGCGGTAAGAGATGTCCGTGGAACTGGAGTGCGCCGGACTGAAAGGCGTTCTTGAGCCCGGCGACAAACTTGCCGCGGAAGATTCGGCCGAGCACTTTGACGGGAAGGAAGAAAGATCGGCGCGAGGAGATCCAGCGGGAGTGGCCCGGAGCGAGACCGCCGGCAGCCAGCACGCAATGGACATGAGGATGATGTTGCAACCGCTGGTTCCAGGTATGGAGCATGCTGAAGAAGCCGATCTCGGCTCCCAGGTGGCGTGGATCGCGGGCGATCTCCAGCAAAGTTGCAGCACTGGCGTGAAAGAGTAGGTTGTAGATCAGCCGTTTGTTCTGCAGCGCGAGCGGGGCCAGTTCCCGCGGCAGCGTGAAGACGACGTGCACGTAGCTGACGGGCAGCAACTCCCGTTCCCGCGCTTGGAGCCAGTGCAGGCGTGCATTGCCCTGACACTTGGGACAGTGCCGATTGCGACACGAGTTGTAAGAGATGGCGGAATATCCGCAGTCCGAGCAGTGATCGCGATGCCCGCCTAGCGCGGCGGTGCGGCAGCGAGCAATGGCCAGCAAAATCTTCTGATGCTGCCAGGTGATCCAGCGGCGACTGCGCTCAACAAACAACTGCCCCGCACAACGAACGATGTCGGCCACCTCCAGAGGAGGCCGGTTCATGCGCTCGGTGTCGGCTCTCCTTGTTCTCGAATCGTGAGTGCATCCAGCGGACTGCCAGTGGCGCTGAGATGTCTCCGGGAGAGATGTAGATAGATCGTCGTCTCCTCTAGGTCGCGATGCCCGAGCAGCATCTGAATGGTGTGCAGGTCGGCACCGGCTTCGAGCAGATGCGTGGCAAAGCAGTGGCGCAGCGTGTGGGGATGAATGTGCTTGTGTTCAAGCCCAGCGCGTTGTGCGGCGTTCTGACAGGCAGTCCACAGGACCTTGGTGGTGACCGGATCACTTGCGGTATGCCATCGGTTGCCGGGAAACAGCCAGTTAGTTGGCTTGTGCCTGAGCCCACGCCAATAGACACGCAGCGCATCGAGCAACTTCGGGCTGAGCATGACATCGCGGTCCTTGCGACCTTTGCCGCCCCGGATATGGATGACCATCCGCTGGCTGTCGATATCGCTGATCTTCAGGCGCGCCACTTCTGCGCGACGTGCGCCCGTGGCATACAGCGTCATCAACAGGATGCGATGAAAGGGAAACTCGGCCGCGTCAATCAGACGCGCGACTTCGTCCTGGCTGAGTATCTCGGCAGGTGCAGAACCTTCTTCGGATACGGCGTCTCGGCAATGCTCCAGGCTCTCTTCAAAATCCGAATATAGAAGAAGCGCAAAGCAGCTAGCCGCAGAGTCACAGTGTTCGGGCTGAACTTCAACTTAGTGAAGAGCGCTGCCTGATACTCGCGAATGTGTTCGGGCCCAAGCTGATCGGTCGGCGGTGGAAGTAGCGACTGAAGTGCTCAACCCCGTGAAGGTACGAGCGGATGGTTGAATCGGCGAAGTTGCGGCGTCTTAGTTCTTCCAGCATGAGCTGACGTAGATGGGTCACAGAGAGTTCCTCCTCTGCGACACAAACTAGCTCAGATCACCTCCACCGTTGGCCAGCAACACGCGAATGCGTCCGCCGCAACGCGGCTTCGTTCAAGTCGGCCTGTGTTTACTAACTTTTGGCAGCGAAAACTCAAATGGCGAGAACAATGCACTCATTGACCTTGGGTTGTGCTTCGTTTTCAGGATTGGTCCCCATAAAACGCGCTTCTCGTCATTGACTGAGGCTGACTACTCGATTGCTCGATTGTCGGCCAACCGGAACTAATCCGGGTGCGCGCAGAAACTCAGCATCTGGATCTCGTCGGGGGTCGTCATCAATGTTCACGGCACCCCACTATTTCCGATCCGCTTGTTAAACAGGGAGTAGACATTTTCTACCTAAACTTTTCATTTGGCGTCCGGGGCGGGATTTTAACCCGCGTTTGCGCCGTGAAAGCGCGCTGACGGTCACGTTGAATGCTGAACAGCCGAATGAAGGACTACTTCGATTTGTGGGCGCTCTCTCGTCTGTACAGTTTTGAGGGTCCGATATTGGTGAGCGCAGTCAAGGCGACTTTCGCGCGCCGCAACATGACGATTGAATCCGATCCCGCCGGCTTGAGAGATGAGTTCGCTGAAGAAAAATCTGTGCAGTGGACTGCCTTCATTCGTCGTTTACGGCTTACTATTGCTCCCACGCATTTTGCAGAAATTGTCCTCGCTGTAAGGGACTTTGCTCACCCTTTGCTGTCAGCCGCCACATCGAACGATCCCTTCAATGGAACCTGGCATGCCGGCGGGCTGTGGTCAGTCTAACGCACAAGCCTAAGAGCCGCTCTATTGATCCAATACCACTTTCCCGTACAACTGAACGTTTCCATCGACCACAACAGCGATGTAGCGGCGCGGCTGCAAAAACTGCATGACTTTCTTTCCCTGCCATGCCAATTGCGCCCAAGGAGAAGCCGTTTCAGGATTCTGTCGAGACCGCGATTCGTGACCTTCAAATTGAAAATCCACTTCGCGCAATCTTGATCGGCTGGTAAGACGAAGAAGGAAAGAATCGAGTCCAAGTCGAACCATTGACTACCTTGGCGCGGTTCGGATTCTCCTGCTTAATGTTTGCTGCTTCTTCACTTGGTCTCAAAATCGGTGGAGACGCTGAGTTGCTTCCAAATTCGTGCTTCCTCTAATCGCGTAAGATCATTCTTCTCCGCGGCGGCGTACGCATCGCTGCCGAGTAAGAGTCGCAACGGAGGGTTCCGTTCTTGCGTCAACTGGACGATCGCCTGAGCTGCCTTTTTGGGGTCCCCAGGCTGCTTGCCGTTGTAGTTCCGCTGAAATCTTGCGGTAGCTCCAACCGTCGAATCGTATTCAGGATGACCTTCGCTAAGTTCGGTGGAACTGCCCGCGAAGTCTGTGCGAAAGCCACCGGGTTCAACGATGGTGACCTTGATGCCGAGCGGTGCCACTTCGCGCGAAAGCACCTCGGAGAAACCTTCGACACCCCACTTCGCCGCCGAATATGGCCCACGTCCCGGAGGGCCAATCCTTCCGCCCACCGATGAAAACTGAATGAACTGGCCTGCTTTCTTTTCGCGAAAATACCTGAGAGCTGCCTTCGTCACAATAATCGTTCCAAAGAGGTTCGTTTCGATCTGTGCCCGGAATTCCGATAGAGGCGTGTCTTCGATGGACGAAAGATTGCCATATCCCGCATTGTTAATGACCACATCCAGCGAGCCAAATACATCGACCGCCGCCATAACCGCGTTTGCTGCTGCCGCTTCGTCGGTAACATCCAACGCGAAGAGCTTGACCTGATCTCCATATCGTTCCGACAGATCAGCCAGCGACTTAATGTCCCGAGCTGTCGCCAACACCTTATTGCCCGCAGCGAGGCCCGCTTCAACAATTGCGCGACCCAGACCACGAGAGCTGCCGGTGACTAACCATACCTGTGCCATTTATCCTCCTGTATCGAAGCCAACCACCGGGATATTCTGGAGAAGCTTCCCAAACTCAGGATTGGATGCGCGATGGGTATACGAACGGACTTGTTAGTTACGGAGGAAATCGCCGAATCTTCAGATCTCAGGGCGACTCCCTTCGAGTTCGAGAGAGCCAAGAGGGTTGAGGCGGCGCTCTCAATTCTCGAAGGCAAATGGAAGATCGTTATTCTGAACCGGCTCTTCGCGCGCCCTATCTGGCGATTCTCTGAGCTTGAACGCGCCGTCCCCGGCATTTCACAACGTATGCTGTCGCAACAGCTGCGTCTCC
>JBAWBG010000137.1:0-3374 GCA_049589695.1 Candidatus Sulfotelmatobacter sp.
ATCGCCGACGGGCGAGGCGCATACACCTTTCCCGTCCTCCCCGTCGGGAGCTACGTTCTCGAGGTGAATCAGCCCGGCTTCCAACCCTATCGCCGCACTGGAATTGTGCTCGATACAAATAGCTCGCTTCTGCTTGATGTTGTGCTTCATGTCGGAGACCGTTCCGATGCGGTCACGGTCAACGAAAGCGCCGTCCATGTAGAGACTTACAGCAGCCAGATGGGTGAGGTCATCAACAGTGAGCAGATGAATGCGGTGCCCCTGAACGGCCGCAGCTATACGGACTTGTTGTCGCTTCAGCCCGGCGTAGCTCCTGAAACTTCCATTACTTCGAACACGGTGCAGGATGTGGGTGCCAGCGCACTCTCACCCTCGGCGGATTTGAATCCGGGCACAATTTCAATTCACGGACAGCGGGAGTTCGCCAATGCTTTCATCGTCAACGGCAGCGATTCCGAAGAAGACGTCAACATGGGAACGGCGATCATTCCCAATCTGGACTCCATTGCCGAGTTCCGCATTCTTACCAGCAACTTTGACGCGGAGTATGGCGAATTCAGCGGTGGCCAGATCAACGTCATTACCAAGTCCGGCAGCAACGCATTTCACGGAGATCTTTTCGAGTTCCTGCGAAACACCGATCTGGACGCGCGCAATTACTTCTCCCCTACCCGCGGTGCATTCATTCAGAACCAGTTCGGTGGAACCTTCGGCGGCCCGATCAAGCGAAGCAAAATTTTCTTTTTCTCTGACTATCAGAGCACACGACAACGCCAGGGAGTGGATACCGGGCTGATTCCCGTGCCATCGATGCAGGACCGGGCCGGCAATCTTTCCGACCTGGCCAACTCATTTTACTCGACGCAAATCGTAAATGGGCAATCGGTTGTAACGCCGACGAGGGTCAGCGGTCCAGCTTGGGCCGGCACTCTGTCTCAGGCTTTCCCGTATCATGTGTATGCGGGCGAGCCTTATTATTTCCCGGGTTGCACGAATACAAATTATTCCGCGACGCCAGCCACGGCTTGCGTTCTTCCTACGCTGCAAATTCCGACCAAAGCCTGGTCCGTGCCCGCGCAACATCTGCTGCAGTACATTCCGGTGCCGAATGCTTCTGGCAATCAATTTACGACTTCGGCCTACAATCAGGCGCTGCGCGATGACAAAGGCGCTATCCGGCTCGATGCCAATTCAAGCTGGGGCCTGATCTCCGGCTACTACTTCCTGGATGACTACTCGCTGAATAATCCATACCCGGTCGCTCAGGGCGGAGCGAGTGTGCCGGGTTTTAATGCACTCTATTTGGGCCGGGCGCAATTATTTAGCCTTGGTGACACCAAGACGCTGAATGCGACTGCAGTCAACGAACTGCACTTCAGTTACATGCGGGCATTCAACGATCTGGGCAAGCCGCAAGGCGGAGTCGGTGTCAGCCTTGTATCGCAGGGCTTCCTCACGCCGTCGGGAACACCTACCATCGTGGCGCTTGACCCCAAAGGTGAGGGAGTAGAAAACCTCGTCTTCAACAACTTCTCCACCGGCACCAATACGAATGAACTGAAGCAGGCCAACAATACTTTCCAGTGGCTGGACAATTTTTCAAAGGTCGTGGGAGCCCACACCATCAAAATCGGCGGCGAGTTTCATTACGACCAGGTGAACGTGAATCCCATCGCCCAGTTCAACGGCAACTTCCTGTTTACCGGAAGCGAAACCGGTCTTGACTTCGCCGATTTTCTGCTTGGGATTCCCAGTCAATACAACCAGAGCCAGCTCAATCCGTTTTATGGCCGCAACAAATACGCCGGCATCTTTGCCCAGGACAGTTGGCATGCAAGACACAACCTGACTCTCAACTACGGCTTGCGCTGGGACCGCATCGAGCCCTGGTATGAAAAGTACAATCAGATTTCGACCACGGAACCGGGCAAGCAGTCTGTAGTCTTTCCGGGGGCGCCTTTGGGAATCCTATACCCCACCGATCCGGGAGTGCGGCGCACGCTCGCGCCTCCAGGCGACAAATTTTCCCCGCGAATCGGCCTGGCGTATTCGCCGGATGTCTCCGACGACGGCTTTCTCGGCAAGCTCTTAGGCAGTCCAGGCAAAAGCAGTCTCCGGGCAGGCTTTGGAATGTATTACACGTCTATTGAAGGTCTGACGCTCGGAGTGCTGGCGGCAAACGCTCCTTATGGAACTACCTACAGCAGTCCCGCTCCGCCTCTATTTTCAAACCCATTCGTGACCGCTTCCAATGGACAGAATCTCGGACAGTATTTTCCCGTCACCCTTGCGCCATTGAATTCCTCAAGCAGCCATCCCGATGGCAATGTCGACTGGTCGCAATATGTGCCGATCAGCGGTATTCCCGCTTATCCCGTTAGCAATCGTATTCCCTATACCGAACAGTACATGTTCTCAATCGAGCGCCAACTCGGGGGGAATACCGTGTTCAGCGCAAGCTACGTAGGCAATCAGTCGCACCGCCTGTTGGTGCTGGTGGAATCCAACCCCGGCGACCCCGCGTTGTGCCTGAGCTTGAGCGAGCCCAACCAGGTTGCTGCTGGGTCCGCGACCTGCGGGCCTTTCGGAGAAAGTAACGTTTATACGACACCGTCGGGACAAACTGTGTATGGAACCCGCGCACCCCTGGGTCCGAAATTTGGCAGCGACACGAACCAGGCGACAATTGGCAATTCCAACTACAATGCTCTGGAACTCAGTCTTCGCCGCACCAGCAAGCGCCTCCAATTATTCGCCAGCTACACTTTCAGCAAGTCGATCGATCAGTCCTCGAACGTTGGCGAGGAGGTAAACCCCATCAATCCAGCGCTCAGCCGTGCCCTGTCGGCGTTCGATGTGAAGCATAACTTCGTGGTGAGCTATGCCTATGAGCTTCCCTTCGATCGTCTGTTTGGCGCTTCCAACCGCTGGACGACAGGCTGGACAATTTCCGGCATCACTCATTTCAGCACCGGCTTCCCGGTGACGCTTCTCAACTACGGCGACAATTCTTTGCTGGGAGCCGAGCCCAACGGCATCAACAACTATGGCGTCGATGAACCGCAGTACACTCCGGGCGCGTTGAATCTCAATTCGAATCCGCGAAACGGCAATTCTTACTTCAACACGTCCTTATTCAGCTTGCAGCCGCTGGGCACCCCCGGCAACGCGAAGCGCCGCTTCTTTTATGGGCCGGGCATCGACAACTACGACATGGCGCTGCTCAAGAGCGTGAAGCTCACCGAGTCAAAGTCTCTGCAGTTCCGGTTCGAGGGATTCAACGTCTTCAACCACGCGCAGTTCTATGGACCGGCTTCCGTAAATGGCAACATTAACAGCTCGACCTTTGGGCAGGTTGTGAGCGCAGCCGCTCC
>JBAWBG010000138.1:0-14737 GCA_049589695.1 Candidatus Sulfotelmatobacter sp.
GATGAGATGACTAGCGGCTTGCAGCGCTCCGATTTGGTGATCATCGCGGCTCGGCCCTCGATGGGCAAAACTGCGTTCGCCATGAACATCGCTGAAAATGCCGCCGTAGAAGACAAACAGGTGGTGGGAGTGTTCTCACTAGAAATGTCTCGCGAGGCGTTGTTGTTGCGCCTGCTTTGTTCGCAGGCCAAAGTGGATGCGCACAAAATGCGCACCGGTTCTCTTTGGCAGGATGATACGCGCAAAGTGGTGCGCGCGATGGAGCAGTTGGCGCATGCGCCGATTTTTATCGACGACACTCCCGGAATTTCGCTAAGTGAGATGCGCGCCAAGGCGAGGCGCCTCAAGCAATCGCAAGGTAGACTGGACCTGCTCATTATCGATTACCTGCAGTTGATGTCGGGCGGAAGCAAACGCTATGAGAATCGTACGCAGGAAGTGTCGGCAATTTCGCGAGGACTAAAAGCGCTGGCGAAAGAACTCAGCGTGCCCGTGATCGCGCTCTCGCAGTTAAGCCGCGCTCCGGAAAGCCGCGGCGGAGACCATCGTCCGCAACTCGCCGACCTGCGGGAGTCCGGTTCGATCGAGCAGGATGCCGACCTGGTAATGTTCATTTTTCGCGAGGAAGTGTACAAGCAGGATGACCCCGACCTGCTGGGGAAAGCCGAGATCATTATTTCCAAACAACGCAATGGTCCGATCGGCCGGGTAAATTTGGCGTTCCTGAAAAGCTGCACCAGATTCGAGACCATGGTCGAGGGCGGGATGCCTCCCGAGGACTGATTTGACCCTTACAGGAATTACTGTAGTTGAGCCGGGTAAGTACCTTAGCCGCTGTAAGTTGCGAGCGTCGAACTGGCTGTGGAAAAGCTTGTGGAATGGCTGGATAGCAATGGCATCTTTTGAGCCAAGGTTCAATTCAGGAATGATTACCGTACGATTTAGCCCCTCTTAAATCCCTGAGTAGTAACCAGTTATACAATTAACCGCACATTAACATGGTTGAAACCCGGCGTGGACCGTTTAGTTTCCGAATTGGAGATTTGCACATTTCCGGAGTTTTGGAGTCTACTTTTTGGCCTGTATGGAACCATTGAGTAGATACGATTTCGATCAAAACGGGGCATCGATTTCAGACTGATTCTTCGCTGGACTTGCGGTCAATCGCTATCCTCTCCGACCTTGAGAACCGCCAGAAAGGCCTCCTGGGGAATATCGACGCGGCCGATGCGCTTCATTCGTTTTTTGCCTTCCTTCTGCTTCTCCAGCAGCTTCCGTTTGCGTGAAATATCGCCGCCATAGCACTTGGCGATCACATTTTTGCGAATGGCGGAAACGGTCTCCCGGGCAATAATTTTCGCGCCGATGGAAGCCTGAATTGCCACTTCGAACATCTGGCGTGGAATGAGTTGCCTCATTTTTGAGACCAGCGCTTTGCCGCGCTCGTAAGCAAAATCGCGATGCACAATAATTGAAAGCGCGTCCACCGGTTCGCCGGCCACGAGGATATCGAGCTTCACCATCGGTGACTCCCAATAATCGGCGAGGTGATAATCGAGCGAGGCATAGCCGCGCGACACTGATTTCAATCGATCGTAAAAGTCGAGTACGATTTCATTCAGCGGTAACTCATAGTGCAACATTACGCGAGAGGAACTGACATACTCGAAGGTCTTCTGTTTGCCGCGTTTGTCTTCCACGAGTTTGAGAATTCCACCGACATACTCCTCGTTGGTCAGAATTGTGGCGAGAATCACCGGCTCCTGAACCTTTGCGATCTCGCTGGGATCGGGCCAGCGGGAGGGATTATCGACTTCAATCAGTTCGGCGTCGGTTTTGGTAATTTTGTAGCGCACACCGGGCGCGGTGGTAATGAGTTCGAGCGCGAACTCTCGTTCAAGGCGCTCCTGAATAATCTCCATGTGAAGCAAGCCGAGGAACCCGCAGCGGAAGCCGAAACCCAGCGCAACCGAACTTTCTGGCTCAAAGAAAAATGAAGAGTCGTTCAGCCGTAATTTTTCCAAAGCTTCGCGGAGCCGAGTATGCTCGTGCGCGTCCACGGTATAGAGTCCGGCGAATACCATGGGTTTGATTTCTTCGAAGCCCGGTAGCGCTTCAAAGGCAGGGTTGGCATCGTCGGTGATAGTGTCGCCAATTTTTGTATCGGCGACATTCTTGATGTTTGCGATAAGAAATCCGACTTCACCCGCTTTCAGCTCATTGATCTCCACTGGCTTGGGTGTAAGTACACCGAGAGTTTCCGCATCGAACGTAGTTCCGTTCGACCACAGACGGATTCTCTGTCCCTTGCGCAGGGTTCCTTGAAAGACGCGCGTTAGCACAACAACGCCGCGGTACGGGTCAAACCAGGAGTCGAAGATCAGCGCCTGCAGCCGGTTATCAGGGTTTCCCTTGGGCGGAGGTACTCGCTTCACGATGGCTTCGAGCACGTCCGGCACGCCTTGGCCAGTCTTGGCGCTGATGAGCACCGCATCCGAAGCATCCAGGCCAACGGCACTTTCGATCATCTCTTTCGTGCGCGGAATATCGGCGCTTTGCAGATCGATCTTGTTAATGACGGGGATGATTTCGAGTCCATTATTAATGGCCAGGTAAGCGTTGGCCAGGGTTTGCGCCTCGACTCCCTGCGAAGCGTCAACGATGAGAAGTGCGCCTTCGCAGGAGGCCAGCGAGCGCGAGACTTCGTAAGAAAAGTCGACGTGGCCGGGGGTGTCGATCAAGTTGAGTTGGTAGGTCTGACCGTCCTGCGCGGTATACATCATGCGCACGGCGTGGGCTTTGATGGTGATGCCGCGTTCTCGCTCCAGGTCCATGGAGTCGAGGACCTGCGCCTGCATCTCGCGCGCGGTGAGCGATCCGGTCAATTCCAGCAGGCGGTCCGCCAGCGTGGATTTACCGTGGTCGATATGCGCGATGATGGCAAAGTTGCGGAGGAAAGCGGCGTCCATAGGCTGAAGGCTAATCTTTGATTTTAGCAGGCGGGGAGGAAGGTTCTCAGAGCTGCCGCTTTTCGGCTAGCATGTGCTCATGCCCGAAGGTCCGTTCACTGCAATCGATCACGTTCAACTGGCGATACCTGCCGGCGAGGAGAAGAAAGCTCGCGGCTTCTATGCAGATCTATTGGGGATGAAGGAGCTGCCAAAGCCACGAGACCTTGCCAAGCGCGGCGGGTGCTGGTTCGAGAGCGGTAATGTACAACTTCATCTGGGAGTCGAGAGCGACTTCCGGCCCGCGAAAAAGGCGCACGCGGCCCTACGCTGCAGCGACTATGCGGCCTTGCTCCGACGACTGCAACACGCGGGAGTCGAAGTGAAGGAGGCCAACGATATTCCTGGCGTGAAGCGCTGCCACGTTCATGATCCATTTGGGAATCGGCTTGAATTCGTCAGCTGTTAGAGATTACATTCTGACGCTCGCCGACGACCTTTTGATTCGGTACAATCCTTCGACCAGATTTCTCTCAGAGAGGGCGTGGCTTATGCGGAAAGCGGCGTGGTTTCTTGGGTGTTGTCTGATTGTAATTGGCGCCAGCTCGGCGCAAACTTTCTCGCCGCTGGTGCGCGGCTTTGTAAAGGTTGACGCACCCGTCGTGGTCCTCACGCATGTGCGCGTGATCGATGGCACCGGTACACCTGCGCGTGAAGATCAGACGATCGTTCTCAAACAAGGAAAGATCGAGTCGGTATCCGATTCCGCGCCGGCGAATGTCCCTAAGGATGCGCAGGTACTCGATCTGCACGGTTATAGCGTGATTCCCGGACTGGTGGGCATGCATGACCACATGTTTTATCCCATGGGCAATGGCATCTTCGGAGAGATGGCATACAGCTTTCCCCGTTTATACCTCGCAGCCGGAGTGACTACCATCCGAACTACGGGTTCGATCGAGCCTTACACGGATCTCGAACTCAAGAAGCAAATCGATAAGGGAGAAACGCCGGGCCCGAAGATCCACGTGACAGGACCGTATCTTGAGGGCGCGGGCTCGTGGGCGTTGCAGATGCACCAGTTGACCGGCGCTGACGACGCAACGAAGACGGTCAATTTCTGGCTCGATCAGGGCGTCGACAATTTCAAAGCGTATATGTTCATCACGCCCGCTGAGCTTTCAGCCGCCGTGGCCGCGGCACATAAACGCGGCGCTAAGGTGACGGGACATTTATGTTCGATCGGCTTTCGAGAAGCTGCCGCGATTGGGATCGACGACCTGGAATACGGGTTGCTCGTGGATACGGAATTCCTTCCCTGGAAAAAGGCTGGCGAGTGTCCTGAGAAGCTTGACTACGCATTCATTTCCAAACTGGATCTTACAAGCGGGCCGCCGCACGAGATGATCGTCGACCTGATTCGGCGTCACGTTGCGGTCACGTCTACGCTTCCTGTATTCGAGATGTTCGTGCCGGGACGGCCGACGATTCAGCAGCGTATTCTGGATGCGCTTTCTCCGGATGCTCGCAGCGCGGTACTCGAGAATAAAGTTCGTGCCAGCGATTCGAATTTGACGCAGAAGCGATACCACGCCGCAGAATCCCCGTGGCCGGCCGCCTTCAGGAAGGAAATGGAGTTCGAGCGCACTTTCGCGCAAGCTGGTGGTTTGCTGCTGGCTGGCTTGGATCCCACAGGAATGGGAGGCGTAATCGCGGGTTTTGGCGACCAGCGGGAAGTCGAGTTGCTGGTGGAGGCGGGATTCACTCCACTGGAGGCTATTCACATTGCGACTTTCAACGGCGCTCAATATCTGAACGAGGCTGACAAGATCGGTACGATCGTGCCGGGCAAGCAGGCGGACCTGGTTGTGATCAAGGGTGATCCGTCAAAGCAGATTAGCGATATTGAAAACGTCGAGACCGTCTTTAAAGACGGCATCGGCTACGATTCCGCCAAGCTGATCGAATCAGTGAGCGGAGTGGTCGGGAGCCGCTGAGTTTTAGTCCACTGGAATCGCAGCGCATGCTTATTCTCGCCTCCGCCTCGCCTCGCCGCCAGGAGTTACTGCGTAACGCAGGCATACAGTTTGAAGTGCAGCCCGCTGACATCGACGAAACGCCACTCGAGAGTGAAGCGCCCCGAGATTGTGCGGAGCGCCTGGCGCGAAAAAAGGCGCTTGGGGTCTCGCGGGAACGGCCGAAGGATTATGTTCTTGGAGCGGACACGATCGTCATTATCGATCGGATGATCCTCGGCAAACCGCGAGATTCTGCGGACGCAGCGCGCATGCTGCGATTGCTGTCGGGACGTACCCACGAAGTGATCACCGGAGTGTGCCTTGTAGACCCTGTTGCCGGAGATGCCGAACAAGCTTCCGAGACTACGCGGGTGATGATGCGCGAAATCTCGGACGATGAGATTCGCGACTACGTTGCAACCGGTGAGCCGATGGACAAGGCGGGAGCATACGCGATCCAGGGCATCGCCTCACGCTGGATTCCGCGTATCGAAGGCGACTATAGCAATGTGGTGGGTCTGCCCGTGGCACTGGTTTGTAGCATGCTGAAAAAAAGAGGAGCAATCTGAACGGTGGTCGATAGCGTTCTATCGATCACGGATGTGTATTAATTAGACAGAGGTCAACGAGTTGCGGCACGAGGCTAAGTCTTTTTTTCTGCCTCCGCCTCTTTTTTCTCTTTCTTTTCTTCTTCTGGCTCTTTCATCGCCGATTTGAAATTACGAATGCCTTCCCCCAGGCCTTTGCCGAGCGCAGAGAATTTGCTTGTACCGAAGACCAGAAGGGCGATGGCCACAATCAAGAGCAAATGCAAAGGCTGAAACAGACCCTCACCCATAAATCCTCCATCCAAACTGCGGTACGCGCGGAACGCGTACTCCGTCGTCGCTAGGAAAATTCTAGGCTACCCTCCATGAGGAGTCAAAGACGGCGCTCAAACCCGTTCGATCATTTCTGCCAGTAGGAGTGCCCGGCGCGGTAGTTCGGAGATCACGATAAATTCGTGCAATGCATGTGCACCTTCGCCAACGCCACCGAGACCGTCGAGCGTGGGAATACCAATTCCAGCAGTGAAATTGCCATCGGAGCCGCCGCCCACGGCCGCTTCTTCGAGCTTCCAGTCGACTTCAACAGCGATCTCCCGTGCTTTTTTGTACAGTTCCGCCACTCTGGCAGTTCGCTCCATCGGAAGGCGATTGATACCTCCCGTGATCTCGAGTTTGCAATATTTGTCGAAAGGTTTGAGGGATCGCAGCTTGCGGTCGATGCCGGCAGCCTGTTTCGCGCTCTTGATGCGAACGTCGATGCCGACTGACGCCTCGGCCGCAACCACATTCGTCCTCGTTCCGCCTTCGATCACACCCGTGTTTACCGAAATGCCTTGCCGGAGATTGTTCAACTTCGCAAGTACCGCGATCTGCCGCGCCAACTCAAGGATAGCGCTGTGTCCCTTTCCGGGATCGAGACCCGCATGCGCCGCAACGCCTCTTACGCGCAGCGTATATTCTCCGACACCCTTGCGTGCCGTCTTGACCGCGCCACGAAGACCTGCCGCGGGCTCGAGTACCAGCACGCCGGCGGATTTTCTTGCCAGGGCCTCCGTGATTTTTCGCGAAGAACGACTGCCCACCTCTTCGTCGGAAACGAGAAAGACTGTGATTGGCCGTGGCAGCTCCCCGTGCCACTCCCGCAGCGCTTCAATAGCGTGCAAGATGACCGCAATCCCTGACTTCATATCGAGCACGCCCGGCCCTCGCAGGCGGCCATTTTCGACGACGCACTGCATTGTCGCCAGCGTACCCATCGGATAAACAGTGTCATAGTGTCCAAGCAGCAAAACCGGGCGGCGATTCGCGGGGCCGGTGAAGTTGACTTGAAGGCTATCGCCAAATTCATTGCTGCGATGAAATTGAACTCGCCCGCCAAGTGCTTCAAACCTAGGCACGAGGAACTTCGCAATGCGATCGACTGCCGGCTTGTTGTCGCTGGGGGATTCGATCTCGACCAGTTCGCGAATGGTATCAACCATGCGATCTCGATGTTGTTCGAAGTGGTGCAGACGGCCCTCTACAACGGTTCGGGGAACTGTCGGCACTGTTTCCTCGCGGCTCACATTTACCTCATTGGCGAAGTTGCCTAGTGGCTCAATTTAACGGCTCTTACCACGAAGGGCACAAAGTTACACGAAGGAAATCTTACTCGAGAAACCCTCCGCGATACTTAATGCCCCCTCGTGGTCCATTGATTTTTTCTTGCAGCGGCAGACTCGGGCCGCTGCGATGTTTGGGTAGTGGCTCAATTCGAAACTTTCGAACCCACATCTCGAAGCCGTCATCCCGAAAGCCGGCGTATTTCAGCCGGCTGAGGGATCTTGCGTGGGCTGTTCCGGCTTACTACACGCGAGATCCCTCACTACGCCTGAAAAGCGGCTCCGTTCGGGATGACGCCCCGTACAGGCGACGGCATGAATTTCCAAACTGAGCCACTACCGATGTTTGCCCGTGCATTGTGAATGCAACGCGGTACAGTATAATCTTCAGGCTGTTTGGGGCGAATCCATGATTGAGACTACTCCACCCGTGAACGATACTGCGGCGGCCCCGTCGAAGCCGGCGCTGGACATTCACGAAATCCTGAAAATTCTGCCGCACCGCTATCCTCTTCTGCTGATTGACCGCGTGCTCGAACTGAAACGCAAAGAAAGTATTATCGCAATCAAGAATGTCACCATCAACGAACCTTTTTTCAACGGACATTTCCCCGGGCTTCCCATCATGCCGGGCGTTCTGATTGTTGAAGCGATTGCGCAGGCCGGAGGCGCGCTACTCCTCACGGAAGTGAAGGATCGGGAGAACAAGTTGATGGTTTTCACTGGCATCGAACGCGCAAAGTTTCGCCAGCCCGTGAGCCCCGGCGACCAACTTCGCATCGAGGTGGAAGTGAAGGGCTGGCGAGTGATTCCGCGGATGATCGCGGCGAAGATGCATGGCGTCGCATTCGTGGCGGGTAAGCGCGTAGCCGAAGCCACCGTATCGTGCCAGCTCATCGACAGTTCACGCGGACGCGGCGACGGCACGGCTGTGGAATGAAACCGAGCCCGGCAACGACCATGAAAGCCCATCCCCGCGCGATCCATCCCACTGCGATCGTCGACTCGCGAGCTAGAGTGCCGGCATCGTGCAAGATCGGTCCCTACTGTGTGATTGGCCCGGACGTGGAGCTCGGAGAAGATTGCCATCTGGTGGCGCAAGTTGCCATCGAAGGACCAACAAAAATCGGTTCCGATAACTCATTCTTTCCCTTCTGTGCGATCGGCATGGCGCCCCAGGATGTCACTTATAAAGGCGAACCGACCCGGCTGGAGATCGGCGACCACAACGAGATTCGCGAGAGTGTGACGATCAACCGCGGCACCGTAAAAGGCGGGGGGCTCACCAGAGTGGGCAGCCACACGTTAATCATGGCATATGCGCACATCGGACACGACAGCGTGGTCGGCGACCACTGCATGCTGGTCAATGGTGCGACTTTGGGCGGGCATGTAACGGTAGAAGAATGGGCCGTGGTGGGAGCGCTTTGTCCTGTACATCAGTTCGTGCGCATTGGAGCGCACTCTTATATCGGCGGCGGGACCACGATCACGCAGGACGTTCTGCCGTTTTCCATGACCTCTGCCGCTCGCAACACCCACGCCTACGGAATGAATAAAGTTGGTTTGGAGCGCCGTGGTTTTTCGCCGGAGCGCATTCGCAAGATTCACCATGCCTACAAAACCCTGCTGGCGTCGAAGATGAATACGTCGCAAGCACTGGAAAAGCTGAAGTCGGAAGACGATCGCGGCGAGGATGTGGACATGCTGATCCGCTTTATCGAATCGTCGGATCGCGGAGTGATTAAATAAAAGCTGCAGTAGAGGTGTAGGTCGCTATGTCTGTTCGCCACCGTTAAGTATGCAAGCAACCTCCGTACGATTCTAATGACGCAACGCCTGGGCCTAATCGCCGGCAACGGCAAATTTCCGCTTCTCGTGCTGGATGCGGCTCGCGCCGCAGGATATGAAGTGGTCGTCGTGGCCATCAAAGAAGAAGCTTTTCCCGAGATCGAATCTCATGGGGCTGCTTCGGTTCACTGGCTGTCGCTGGGAGAACTTTCAAAGTTGATTGAGACCTTTCAACGCGAAGGGGTTCGACGCGCAATCATGGCGGGGCAGGTCAAACATAAACAAATTTTCTCTGCGATCCGTCCCGACTGGCGATTAGCCAAACTCTTGCTTTCTCTCACGACTCGTAACACGGATAGCCTACTGGGCGCCGTGGCCAAAGTTCTCGCGGAGGAAGGCATTGTCCTTGAAAACTCGACGTGGCTGCTCGAACCTCTGCTGGTGAAGGCCGGGGTTCTCACCCGCCAGCCTACCGATCAGGAACGCAAGAACATCGATTATGGCCGCGCGGTTGCCCGCGACCTGGCGCAACATGACATTGGACAGACCGTTGTGATTGCGGAAACTGCTTGCGTAGCCGTCGAAGCCATGGAAGGGACTGACGCTGCCATTGAGCGCGCGGGGCAGATCATGAAGTCGTTGCACGGCGACGCCTCTGCACTCAGCCGCAACCTCACCGTGGTGAAAATCGCAAAACCAAATCAGGATATGCGTTTCGATGTTCCGGTGATCGGAGCAAAGACTATCGAAGTGATGCGGGGCGCGGGCGCTACTTGCCTTGCGCTGGATGCGGGAAAATGTCTACTGCTCGATGGCGAAAAGATTATAGAAGCGGCCTGCGCGGCGGGCATAGCAGTTGTTGCCGATTGATACTACCTTCGGAAATCGTTAATTCTGTAACAGAAAAGGCTAAAGATATGACTTTCTCACGTTCCGAACCTGCTCTGATTGCTGAACAACTTCGCCGCGCCTTCGATGGCGACGCCTGGCACGGCCCGGCTCTGCTTGAGTTGTTGCAAGATGTGGATGCCGGTACGGCCGCAGCTAAACCGTCGCCAGACGTCCACAGCATCTGGGAGCTTGTTGTTCACCTCGCCGTATGGGATGCCGCGGCTTGCCGGCGGCTAAGCGGAGAGAAAACCCAGCCCACGGGCCCTGCGAATTTTCCCATCGTTCCAAAACCGACCGAGGCGGCGTGGCGCAAGACCATCGCTAACACCAAACGCACGCACGACGTGCTGGTCAAAACAGTCAAGGCTTTGCCTGAATCTCGGCTCCGCGAACGTGTTCCCGGCAAGAAATATGATTTCTACTTCATGCTGCACGGCGTGGCTCAGCACGAGATTTACCACGCCGGGCAGATTGCTATCTTGAAAAAGATGCAAATTGCTCCGTAAAAAAGTTTTAACCGATCCTGGCAGCCGCTTTACGTTTACAATTCATTTTTCCCGCTGGCAACCGGCCATCCGAGAGTTTTCCTGCAACCTGGCAATCCGATTTCCGTCGCAGTGGTGGGGGTAGGCGTCTTTGGACGCAACCACGCCCGCGTCTATCACGAACTGGAACAACAGGGCGAAGCGGTTCGTCTGGTGGGAGTAGTGGATCCGAATCTCGACCGCGCGGATGCGGTCGCGCGCGAATTTGGATGCCGCGCCTTCGGTTCAGTCGAGCAGATGCTCACTACGCATAGCGAAGTGCGCGCGGCGTCAGTGGCAGCGCCCACGGTCCATCATCTTGAAGTGGCACGCGCGCTCATGGAGGCGGGAGTGGAGGTCCTTATCGAAAAGCCGCTAGCGGCATCATTGGCGGAGGCGGACGAACTGATTCAACTGGCGGCCACTCGCAAACGCATTGCGCAGGTGGGACACCTCGAGCGCTTCAACCCCGCTGTTCGCGCCACCATTCCCTTGCTCACGCAGCCTATGTTTTTCGAGGTGCACCGGCTCAGCGTATTTACACCGCGCTCGCTTGACGTGGATGTCGTGCTCGACCTGATGATCCACGATCTTGATATTGTGCTTTCTTTTGCGAATTCTCCGGTGAAAGAGGTTCGCGCCGTCGGTTTGCCAATTCTCTCCGGCAAAGTTGACATAGCCAATGTGCGATTGGAATTTGAATCAGGCTGTGTGGCCAACTTCACTGCCAGCCGCGTTTCTACCGAGCGCGTGCGCAAGCTGCGATTCTTCCAGCCCCATCAGTATGTCTCCGTCGACTATGGACGACAGGAAGTTCTGGTCTTCACGGTCGGAGAGGACGGAACGACTTCGAGCACTCCCACGATTAATCCGCAGATTGGCGTGGGAAAACCGCCGGTCACTTCAGAAGAGCCTCTGCATGCCGAATTGCGATCGTTTCTCCATGCCGTGCGGCAGCGATCCACGCCGATGGTGCCCATTGAAGATGGCCGACGCGCGCTTGCGGTGGCGCTCGACATTGTGGGCACGATTCGCGAGCATGGGAAGAAAGTCGGGCTCGCCGGTATGGCCGGGAAATAAGAGCGAACTCCCCTTATAGTTGTAGACTTTCTGTTACGTACGCTCCTATTCATTAAGAACAATTCCGTGGTTGTATCATTAGAAGTGGATGGCATTTCCTATTCGAGTCTGCGCTGTCTGTTCGGAGGAGTTCGAATTGAAGTCGGATAAGCCCGGCTTTGCCAACCGCTGTCCGGCGTGCAGCGACCCCGAAAACGCTGAACCTACGGCGAAACAGGGGATGGATGCCGATGAGCGCAAGGCTCTCGCCGAAGCGAACGAGGCTCGGAGAAAAGCGATGCGCGACCTCCTCTACCGCAAGGACAGCTAGCGGTCCCATTTTATCGAAGAGACGCGCTTAAAATCAATCTAGACATCGACTTCCCCAAGGTGCATTGTCAAGGGCACGAGGGGTTTTACAATTGTTTACACACCTAAGTCCCGCGCCATTTGTCAGTGAGCAGAATCGCTAGAAAGATGCGAAAATAAGGCTAGCTTTGAGCATGCTCGTCGATTGCGTCGTCCCAGCAAAACCGGATGCAACGCACCTTCGGGAATGTGTGTCTAACGGACAAGCCAGCTCGGGACAAACTTAGTTCATGCCGATCACGCAAATCCCATTCCAGGATCCAGTGGCGCCTCCCGAGAAGCCGCAGCCGGAACAGCTCGGGCTCTACGACGCTCAGGGATGGGAGACGGCCTACCGCGATCTCGATGAAGATGCCCGTGTGCCGCACCTGCTCATTCAGTTGCAGGACGATCTCACGCGTTCGCGGCGGCGGGAAGCGGCGTGGATTTCGATTATCGTCCACCTGCTGCTGATTGTTTTTCTCGCGAAGATCGATTTCTTTGAAAAATACATGCCGTGGCATAGCGCCGTAGCAACCAGAAATCTCACCGCCGGCAAAGATCTTACATTCCTGGAACTGCCCCCTGACTTGCAGAAACTGCAGCATAGGCCTAACACCAATATCGCTTCGGACAAAGACCGCATCGCAATGACGCGGCATCCTCAACTCGATCTAAAGGAACTTCGCAAGAGCTTGGCAGCGCCGCCACCGGGAGCACCGGGTTCGAGTGCTCGGCAAATGGAGCAGCCGCAGGCGAAGTCGGCAGGAGGATTTTCACAGAACCAGCCAGCGCCTCAGCCACCACCTCCGGCAAACCAACAGACTGCGCAACTGCAAACGCCAGCCACGCCGAGTGTCGAAAATGAGTTTAAGAAATACGCGGGGTCGATGTCCGCGGGCTCTGCCATTCAGGAGGCTGCGCGAGCGGCAGCCAGACCGGGCACTGGAGGCCAGGGCAGCGGCGGTGATTTTGGACTGGGAACTGGGGCGCACGGCGCCCAAATGGGACCGTTCGAGATTCTAAGCGATACCATGGGCGTCGACTTCGGCCCTTATCTCCAGCGCGTTCTGCACGACGTGCGGCAGAACTGGTACAACGCGATTCCAGAATCTGCGCAATTCAAACACGGAAACTTGATCATCGAATTCGCAATTACTAAGGACGGGAAAGTCGCCGGCATGAAACTGATAGCACCTTCCGGGGACTCTCCGCTTGATCGCGCGGCATGGGCCGGTATCGTTGGGTCAGATCCGTTTCCTCCTCTGCCCAGCGAATTTGGCGGCCAGTTTCTGGCGCTGCGCTTCCGCTTCTACTACAACCCCACGAAGGAAGAGCTGCAATAGTTCTCGCAAACTTTCGATTGGTATCAAGCTGCTGGCTTCGTTTACCAGACGCGGCAGCGGTTCTGGGTCACCATGGGCGAACCTGCCTTGCAGTGGAACGCCTCCTGAAATTCCGGCATGTTCGAGACCACGCCATTGGTCCGGTATTTCTCCGGAGAGTGGGGATCGACGGTCGCACGCAGGCGCTTGGTCTCGTCGCGAGTTTCTCCGCACCAGCTTTGGCCGTAGCCCACAAAAAATCTCTGGTCGGGAGTAAGACCGTCGATCGGTTGCAGATTCTGTCCCTTCGTATCGTCCTTCCACGCCATGTAAGCCAGGATCAAACCACCGAGGTCGGCGACATCTTCTCCCAGCGTCAGCTTCCCGTTGATCTTGATGTCATCGATAATTGAGTACGTCGAGTACTGGTCTGAAATGCAGCTGGCACGCTTCACGAACTCTTTTCCGTCCTCGGCCGTCCACTAATCGCGCAGATTACCCTGAGCGTCGAACTGACGGCCCTCGTCGTCGAAACCGTGCGTGAGTTCGTGGCCAATTGTGCCGCCGGTGTCGCCATAGTTCGGAGCCGCATCTGAGTCAGGATCGAATGCCGGCGGCTGCAGCACGCCCGCGGGGAAATTAATGTCGTTCATCTGCGGATTGTAATAGGCATTTACAGTGGGCGGGGTCATGTCCCACTCGCCGCGATCGACGGGCTTTCCGATCTTCGCCAGTTCGCGGGTAAACTCAAATTTTCGGGCTCGTTCCACGTTCCCCAGTTCGTCTCCGCGGACGATTTCCAGCTTGCTATAGTCGCGCCACTTGTCTGGATAGCCGATCTTGTTCGCCATGCCGTGCAACTTCACCAACGCCTGCTGCTTGGTAGCTGCTGACATCCAGGGCAATGCATTGATGTCCGCGGCCATGGCTACATCGATCTCTTTTACCATCTTCAGCGCCTGCCGCTTGGCCTGGGGACTGAAATATTTTTCCACGTAGACCTGGCCCAGAGCTTCTCCCAGATCGTTATCGACATTCTGCGTGCAGCGCTTCCAGCGTGGTTGCAACTCCTGCTGTCCGCGTAGAGTCTTTCCGTAGAAAGCGAAATTCTCATTCACAAAGGCTGAGGAAAGAAATGGGGAATTTGCATGGACCAGGTGCCATCGCAAATAAACTTTCCAGTCGGCCAGATTTTCTTTTGCGATTTCTTGATTGAGCGCCTTGAAGAAGCCAGGAGAAGCAACATTCAACGAGCCAACAGAAGGAAGCCCAACTTTTGTGAAGTAGACTTGCCACTGAAAGTCAGGACTGATTTTCTCGAACTCGACGCTCGTCATCTTGTGATCAAGGTTCTTGGGATCGCGCCGCTCGACCCGTGTCATGGAACCTTTAGCCAGCGCAGTTTCAATCCGCATCACAGTCTGCGCCTCGGCAGCCGCCGAATCCGGTTTATCGCCCAGCAATTCAAACATCTTCTGCACATGGACCACGTAGGCTTTGCGCAGGTCGACTGACTTCGCATCCTCTTTCATGTAGTAATCTCGGTCAGGCAATCCGAGTCCTCCCTGATCCGCTTCGGCGATTACTTGACTCGCATCTCTGTAGTCTTGCGTTGAGTCGAAGCCAAATAAGACGTTGTCATCTACCATGGCTGCCGCTACGTCGGCGATTTCTGCTTTGGAGT
>JBAWBG010000139.1:0-4952 GCA_049589695.1 Candidatus Sulfotelmatobacter sp.
GTGGAATCCTTGCCGACATAGATGTCTTCTTTGCCCTTGGTCAGCTCGGCAGGCAAATGGGGAAGCATCATGAAAATGAAGTTCCACTTCCTTTAGAACAAAGTACACAAGCCAGGAGCGGTCCCACCGGACGCCGTTGCCGCTTATGTGAAGGCTTACGCGCGAGATGGACGAATGGATGCGGCCTTCGACTACTGCCGCAGAATCCTCGACGACATGGATTTCAACAAAACGCACTTCAAGAACAGAATTCCGATCCGTCTCCTTGCAGTTGGCGGCCAATATTCCATTCCGAACATGGGTGAGTTGCTGCGTCCTTATTTTCAGGACGTCAAACCCGTCGTGATCGCCGATTCGGGCCACTTTGTTCCAGAAGAACAGCCCGAGGCGTTGGCGAAGGCTCTTTTGGCTTTCCTGTGAGCCGCCAATGGCTCACTCAGAAGACGTGCTGAGATGATTGATCAGGAAGACATCGTTTCGACTTTGTTAAGTCAAAACCTGCCTGAGTCTTTGAAGAGCGTGCGAACTGGGCCATTGTTCCTGTTGCGCGAGGCAGTGCCTCCGCTGGTGGTCGTTGGTCAGACTCCAAACGCGTTCCGTCGCATCGGAATAGTTACGGGCGGCTCTTTCGAGGGTGATCGTTTATCCGGTGAAGTCGTCACTGGCAACGACTGGCAGTATTGTTCGCAAAGACTCATGCATTAAGTTGGACGTGCGTCTTGTGCTGAGAACGACCGATGGGGCCTTGATTGTCATGACTTATCAGTGCTTGCGGGCTGGTACGCCGGACGTGATGGAGAGACTGGACAAATCCCGTGTTCGAGACTGGCTCCAAGAAATACGACTGGATGAACCGCATCATCGCTGTCGGTATCGGCCACAGGCCCCCCGACGGGCCCATCTACAGCATCTTCGAAGTTCTTTGACGCCGCACTGAAACACGCAACTTGGGCGCCTCTTTCTCGATCCATCAGGCCGAAGTGTGACATACTGGGGCGGCAACCCGTGCTCGTGGAACTCCAAAGCGAAAAGCATTTTCGTACAATAAATGATGGATTGGGCAATGGAGCCTTTTTAGCCGTGTTTGCAGTTATCTCGAGCGACAGCATTGTCCAAGCCTCGGCAAAAACGCTAGAATCACAGATCGTCTCGTCTACCCGAAGTGTTATGGCCACAATTCCGATTCCTGCATTTGAACCCTAAACTGGCTGCATGTAAATGGGCGGTAAACGACAAAACCGACATCGCCACAACCGGCAGATTGACGGAGATTGGTATCTCTGCCTCAGCGCTTGCCGGGTGTCCCCATAAACCACTGATAATAAAGTGGCTTATATGGCGCATGGACTCATTAGATTATATTGCTTTGACAACTTCACATATTGTGAAGTATTCTGGGTGGGTGCACATCGTTACGCGTAAACACCTGAGCGAGGCGATGGAACGCTACCCGGATGCGGCGAACGAAATTAAAGCGTGGGTGGGCATCGTCGAAGCGGTCCGGTGGCACAATTTTGCGGAAGTGCGTGGCATGTTTAAGGATGCCGATCCTGTGGATGGCTACGTGATCTTTAACATCAGACAGAACCGGTACAGGCTTATCACCGTCGTCCACTATTCAAAGAGGACCGATGAACGGCAGACCGAAGGACACGTCTACATCCGATCTTTTTTGACGCATAAAGAATACGACAATCGCAGTAACTGGGATAGGAGGTTTGGAACAAAATGAGCACAGTTCTCGCAAACCCTGCGAAAATGATTGCGCACGGCGCTCCCCATGTCATACACAATGACGCGGAACTTGAAGCGTATACCAACGCTCTCTTCCAACTGACGGCGCTGGAAAGCCCCTCTAGCTCTGAAGTGGAAGCAATCGAACTTCTAACCTTGCTCGTGGAACGTTACGAGCAGGAGCATTACTCTATCCCTGCGGCTGATCCGGCTTCAGTTGTGCGGTTTCTCATTGAACAGCAGAATCTCACGCAACGTGACCTGATTCCCCAATTTGGTTCAGAGAGTGCGGTTTCGATGTTCTTGGCAGGGCAACGGAATCTCACCATAGAACAAGTGCGAAAATTGAGCACTCGGTTCAAACTTCCCACTGATGTTTTCATCCCAAAGGGGGCCGTGGGAGCAAGAGCCTAATACAACAAGTCAACAAGTGGTGCCTCCGACGTTGAAACTGGCGACGCCCAAGACCGCTTTGTCAAATAGATTTTCTTTCGCAAGCCCTGCTTTTTCGGCAAGCAAAATTGTACGATAATTGTACGATGGATAGGCTTATGTAGGCCTTCTGGCACTTTCTTCACTTCGTGGATTCAGTAAGTTACACAATCTAAGTGGGTGTGCAAGGTTCCACTCCCGTCGCCTCCACCACTATCTTGATTAGTATCGATCTATTATTGAAATAGTTTCATGTCGAAATAACTCTGCAACGACGACGTCTCCGCCAGATTTCTTGCACGATCATTCTTTTCGGGAAGTACAAATCAAACGAACGATCGGAGTGTTCCCAGCAAACTGGCTGAGAGAAGTTGCGGTGATTGGGTTTCGGACCGCGGTTCTAGAATCTGAGCTGGCGGTATTAGGTTCGTCGTTCAGAGGTTTCCACCCCGGAACTTCTCGCCATTATGCGTTGACCCAAAGTCCAAGCTGGGCAGTTTCGTACAGGCTAATGAACTGAGACTCTTCCACCCTTGCCTGGTTCATTTCGTTTTAGTAGAAACGAGCCCACAAACATGATCACCGAGCCCATTGCCAGCAGCCAGTACATGTCCACGTAGGAGAGAATTGCAGCTTGGGACTGAACCAGAGCGTACAGGCGGCCCAGTGCCTGCTGTTGAGCGGCATGCACGCTCAACCCGGAGCGCGTCAGCCGTATTGCGAGAGCTGTGATTGAGCTGTGAAACCGCGCAGAGGCTGTGTATTCCGCCAAAACGGATTGATGATACTGACTGCGTCGAGCAATCATGGTCGTGACCGCGGACGTCCCAACGCTCTGCCCTATGTTGCGAAAGAAATTCATGAGCCCAGCGGCGGCGTTGGTTTTCTCCGGTGCGAGGCCAACGTATCCGGCAAGCGTGAGGGGAACAAATAGAAAGGCAACGGGAATGTACTGCCACACACGTAATAAGGTGGCTGAGCGGAAGCTCATAAGAAGATCAACCTGCTTGCTCGATATATACATGGCTATAGCCAGACCGATCCAACCAAAAGCGATGATGTGACGCGCCTGGAATCGGGTGGTGAGTTTGCCCACCATGGGGAGCACGACCAGCACCACGAGAGCGCCCGCGGAAAGCACGTTGCCCGCCTTTTGCGCCGTGTACCCCATGAGCGTCTGCAACAGTTGCGGCATCAGTACGGTGGAACTGAATAAAGCCGCTCCCAGCATCAGGAACATCAAATTGGTCGTCGCGACGTTGAAGTTCTTGAACAAACGCACATCAACGATGGGCTGTTTCTGAAACCATTCCCAAATGACCAAGGAAATTAGACCCACGGCGGCAATCACAACCAAGGTTGTAATAAAGTGAGATCCAAACCAATCATCTTCTTGTCCCTTGTCGAGGACGATCTGCAAGGCGCCCACGCCCAGGGTTAAGAGAGAAAATCCGATGTAGTCGAAGCCGGAGAGCCGAGCCTTCAGACGGGCTATGTATGGTGGATCTTCGATCAGTTGATAGACGAGTATGAGTGCCACAATGCCGACCGGAACATTGATGTAGAAAATCCAGCGCCAGGAGTAGTTGTCTGTGATCCAGCCTCCCAATGTTGGACCAATGGCAGGAGCGCAGATGGTTGTGATTCCGTAAAGCGAAAAGGCTAACCCCCGCTTGGCGGGAACAAAACTATCCCCCAATATGGACTGCGCCATTGGCTGCAAGCCTCCACCGAACGCGCCTTGCATGACTCGAAACAGGAGAAGAAATCCAAGGCTGGGGGCAATCCCACAGAGAAATGAACTCGCCGTGAAGAACGCAATGCAGATTAAAAAGAAGCGCTTCCGCCCCAGCGACGCAACCAGCCATCCGCTTAGCGGCAGAACAATTGCATTGGAGACCAAATAGCTGGTCAATACCCACGTGCTCTCGTCATTACTCGCCGCCAGACCGCCAGCGATGTGTGGCAGAGCCACATTGGCAATACTGGTATCGAGCACTTCCATGAATGCCGCGAGGGACACCGCACCGGCGATGATCCAAGGATTGACTTTGGGCCGCCAGATTTCTTCTGCCGCGGCATCAGACCCGGCAGCGCTCATCGCACCCTCACCTCGGGCTCAACGGATAAGCCCGGCTTCAACAATCCTTCCGCATTGAAGTCCGCTCCCGGGCTGCGATCAAAAACGCGATCAAAATCAATACGCACTGGCACCCGCTGCACAACTTTTACGTAGTTTCCAGTAGCGTTCTCCGGAGGCAGCAGGCTGAAGACAGAACCCGCGCCGGCACCGAGATTAGTTACATGCGCTTTCCAAGTGCGGCCGTAAGCATCCACCTTGACTTCGACCAGTTGCCCGGGCCGCATGTCGGCAAGTTGCGTTTCCTTAAAGTTGGCCGTGACCCAGACATCGTCGAGCGGCACTACTTCTACCAATTCCTGACCGATGCCGACGTTCTGGCCAACCTCGACTGTCTTCTTGCCGACGATTCCTGTAACTGGAGAACGGACCACCGTGTAGCTGAGGTTGAGTTCCGCTTGATCGAGCTGTGCCCTTCGTTCCTGCGCCTGGGCATCGGCTGCGTCCGCCTTGGCCCGGGTCATTGAAACCTGCTGCGGCGCGGTCTTTGCGCTGCGTAAATCGGCCCTCGCCTGCAGGAGCTTTCCTTGCGCCTGGCGAACTGCTTGCTCAGCCGCCTGCACACTCGCTCTAGCCGAGGCGACTCCGGACCGATTTGCTTTGGCCGCGGCGACGGCCTGATCGTACTGCTGACGTGAAATGTCTT